>DAIMFJ010000036.1:2729-8545 GCA_036724695.1 Planctomycetota bacterium | reverse complement strand
CGGTCGCGACAGGGTCAGCCGAGCGAGCTCTGCAGCATGCGCCGCTCGAGCAACACCAGGGAAGCCTGCAGCGAACCGTCGTAGAGGACGTTGCCGACGCAGAGCCGCACGCCGCCGAGCAGTTCGGGTTTGTGCTTCTGCACGAGATGGACGGTCTTGCCACTGAGCCGGCGCGCCAGTTCGGTCAGCGACGCCATCTCCGCCTCGCCGAGCACCTGCGGGGTCTCGACGACCCCTTCGACCTCGCCGCGATCGCGCATCACCAGCAACCGCAGCGCCGGATGCAGGTCGAACAGCACCTCGAGGCGGTGCCGCCGGTCGAGCACACCGACCAGGTTGGCGACGAACGGGTGGCTGCCCGCGGTCAGCTTGCCGAGCATCGCCAGGCGCTGTTCGCGGGAGACGTTCGGGCCGGTGAACAAGGCCCGCGCGCCCGGCGTGGTCAACACGCCGTGCATGGCCTGCACCTGGGCGGCGACGGCGTCGGCGACGCCGTGCTGCTTGCTCAGCGCGTACAACGCTTCGGCGTAGCGCTTGGCGAGCAGGGTCATCGCCGGCCCCCACCACCTTCGGCGCCCGACGCGGCGACGAACTGCTGGACCAGCTGGCGATTCTGTGCGTCGTCGACCTGCTTCTGCAGCAGCTTGCCGGTCGCGGCGATCGTCAAGTTGACGACCTCCTGCCGGATCTCGAGCAGCGCCTGGCGCTTCTCGGCGGCGATCGTGTCGCGCGCCTTCTGCAGCTCGGCCTTGCTCTTCTCGTCGGCGATCCGCAGGGCTTCCGCCGCCTGGCGTTCCGCCCGCGCCATCGCCTCTTCGACCATGCGCTTGGCGTTGGCCTGGGCCGCTTGCAGCTCCTGACGCGCCTGCGCCATCTGCTCCTCGGCCTTCTTCTGCGCGGTCGCGGCGGCGACGATCGCATCCTCCGCCTTCTTGTCGCGCTCCTCCAGGGCCGTGGTGATCGGCCCGTAGACGAACTTCCACATCAGCGGCAACGCGACCACGAACGCGATGATCGTCCAGATCGTCGCGCCCGGGGCGAAGTCGAGAATCGCATTGAGGTCGCGGTCCCCGCCGACGGCGAGGTACGACACGGCAACAGCAGACGAGGCGAGGCTCACGCGGATACCCTCACGAGGGTGGTTTGGAACTCGAGGTACGGACGGAACTCCTCACCGACGCGAATCGGCGCGGAGTGGCGGCACTGCGCAGCGGTCGACCCCGCCACCGCTCGGCCGACGCAGGACGTCGGAGCCAAGGCGGCGCGGGTGCCGCGCAGCGATCGGTCGGCTCACTTCAGCGCGAGCAGGAGGCCGATGACCGCGGCGAACAGCGCCACGCCTTCGACGAACGCCGACAGCAGCAGGGCGTTGCCCTTGATGTTGTCCGCGGCTTCCGGCTGACGGGCGATGCCTTCGCCGGCAGCGCTGCCGATGCGGCCGATACCGAAGCCTGCACCCAGGGCGGCGAGGCCAGCAGCGATACCAGCACCGAGGCCGGGGCCGAGAGTCGAGACGGTTTCCTGAACGAAAGCGAGCATGGGGTTCTCCGTAACTAGCTGGGAATGGTTTGGGGAAGGGTCGACAACACGGGGGACATCACGACCGGATCAGTGGTCCTGATGCATCGCCGCATAGAGGAAGTTGATGCTGAGGAACGTGAAGATGTACGCCTGCAGCAGCGTCACGAACGCCTCGAGGATGTAGATGAAGATCGCCATCCCGGCGCACGGCAGGGCCGTCAGGTAGCTGGTCACCGCGCCGCCCTGCAGCTTCGTGAACAGGAAGATCAGGCCGATCGCCGAACCGATCACCAGGTGGCCGGCCAGCATGTTGGCGAACAGACGCACGGTCAGCGCGAACGGCTTGACCAGCAGCCCGATCAGCTCGATGACGAACATCATCGGCAGCAGGAAGACCGGCACGCCGTGCGGGATCAGCCCCTTCCAGAAGCCGAGGGCGCCGTTCTTCTTCATGCCGAACCCGATCATCATCGACAGCGTCACCAGGGCGAACGCGACGGTCACGTACGGCGTCCCGGTGGCGGTGTAGATCGAGAAGTGCACCGGCATGCCCGCGCCGAGGCTCGGGATCAGGCCCAGCACGTTCTGGAAGGCGACGAAGAAGAAGACGAACAGGAAGAACGGCACGAACGCGCGCCCCTCCTCCTTGCCCATCACCTTGTAGACCATCTCGTCGCGGATCCACATGCAGAAGCCGCGCAGGACCCGCGTCAGCCAGCCGTTGCCGCTCTTGCCGAAGCTGCCGACGACCGGCAGGAACAGCACCAGCATCAGGCCCAGCGCGACCCATTGCCACGGCTGCACGTTCCACAGGTGCAGCCACTGCGGCACCGAGTGGTCCGGCTTGCCCTGGGCGTCGAGCGGCCAGATCGTGTACGGCACCGAGTGGGCGAAGTTCTTCTGGAAGAACTCGCCGTTGCTCATCTCCAGGGTGCTCTTGTGCGCGTGCGCGTCCGGCTGCTGGGTCGCGGCGGCCGGGCTGGCCGCACCCGCCTCGCCGGTTTGTGCCGCGGCGGGGTCGACCAACAGCGCGACCACCAGCAGCAGCGCCAACTGCACCACGAGGCGGCGCAGCGGCGTGAGCCATCGCACCGCACGATGGCCGGCGGCGACGCGATGTCCGGCGGCGACGCAAGGGCCGGCGACAACGCGGTGAGCGACGGCTACCGGATCGCGGAGAGCTTGCTGCATGTTCATGGTCGCGAGGGGCACGTTCACGGGTTGGTGGAGGAGCGGACTTCGCCACCGCGCGAGAGGTCGCGCAGCAGGCAGCCGGTGACCGCGATCTGCGCCAGCAGCGACGCGATCACGAACGCGACCGCAAAGGCGGCGATGTGTGGGAATTTCACGCCGCCGGCCTGCATCAGCACGGCGCCGATCGCCAGCACGGCGAGTTTGGCGCCGAAGCCAAGACCGAGCAGGCCTTGCAGGCGCATCGCCTGCAACTTCGGGTCGGCGCCGAGGGCCGCCGAGGCGCCGCGATCGAACACCCGGCCGATCGCGAACAACGTCGCCGTGGCGACGGCGATCGCCACCCCGGCACCGAGTCCGACCCACGGGGCTCGTTCGCGGTCCAGGGCGCCGGTCCCCCACGCGCACAGCGCTGCCACGCCGACCACGGCCAGCGCGGCCAGCAAAGCGCGGCCGAGCGGCAGGTGCGGAGTGCGGGGAGCGGCGGTCGAGGCGGTCACGGTTGGACTGGAGGATCGTCGCGGGAAGGATCGGCGGCTGGGCTCGGATCACCCTGCGGGCGGCCGGCGCCAGGTTGGCCGGGGACGCGCTCAGGACGGCCGAACGGCCACAATTCGGGCGCCAACACCCAGATCATGTGCAGCATGCCGCCGACGATGCCGCAGCCGACCCCGAGCAACAGCAGCCAGGGGCTGCTGCCGAGTTGGGCGTCGAGCCACCGCCCGCCGAGCGCGAACAGCCCGACCGAGACCGCCAAGGTCATGCCCGCACCGAGGGCGCGGGAGTGTTCTTGCCGACGAGGTACGAGGCCGTTCATCCGCACCGTTGGGTGAGAGACCGAACTGGGGCGAGGAGATTAGCGAACCGCCGGTTTCGGAAAAGACAAACCGCCCCGAATTTTCGGCGAAATCCACGGCGTGGCCGCCCCTGGGACAGCCGCGAGCACCGGAGGACGGCAGCGCGGCACCACCACCATGTCGAATTTCCCGATTCCCCAGCGTGTTCCCCACCTCAGCCCCCTGCTCGCCGCACTCGGCTCGTGCCTGTCCCTGGTCGCCCAGGCCCCGGTGTCGCCGGCGGACCGGAGTGGCTTCGAGGGCAGCTCGTTCACCCAGTTCCCGCTCGGCCGCGCCAGTTGCCGCATGCAGACCCTGCACGCCGACCTGCCAGCGGGCGCCGTGCTGCATGGCCACGCCTACCGGCGCGACGCGATCGGCGTGCGTGGGCAGGTCGACGGACTGGCCGTCGAGGTCCAGGTCACCGCGTCGCTGACCAGCACCCTGCCGACCGGCGCGTCGACGACGTTCGCGAACAACCGCGGCAGCCAGCCGGTGGTCGTGCTGCCGCGCACCTGGGTCACGCTGCCGCCGACCGACCGCCCCAACCTCGACCCGACGCCGGCGTTCGAGCTGGTGCTGCCGTGGGCCGTGCCGTTCGCGATCCCGGCCCAGGGCGGAGTCCTGTGCCTGGAGGTCGAGGTGTTCGGCAACCAGACCGCCGGCGGCCCCAACCGCAACGTCAACGTCTACCTCGATGCCCACGAACTGTACGGCGATGGCCGGGTCGAGCAGCCGGGCTTCCGGTTCGCCCAGGGCTGCCCGGCGCCGGGCAGCACACGGCCGAGCTTCGCCAACCTGGCGCTGTGGCACCGCGGCAGCCGCATGGACCTCGACGTCAGCCTGCGCGACGGCATCGCCGACCGCGGCCAGGGCCTGGCCCGCGCGTTCGTTGCGATCGGCATGCAGCCGGGTTCGCTGAGCCTGCCGGGCGCGCCGCAGTGCACGCTGTACACATCGGCCGAACTGCTGCTCGGCCTGCCGAACACGATGACCAGCACCGGCAGCTACGACGGCACGTTCGTCGGCATGCCCGTGCTGCCGCCGGGCTTCCGGCTGTGGTGCCAGGCCGGCTCGATCGACCTCGGCAACGGCCAGCTCGCCTTGACCGACGCCAGCGGCATCGCGACGCCGCCGCACGGCCCGGTGCCGATCCCGACCGCGCGGATCGTCGACGGCAACAGCGTGCAGGGCAGCACCGGCACCGTGTCGTACGCGGTGCCGGTCATCCAGTTCTTGTGACCGGCCCTTGCCGCGGCCCGCGGCGGCCACCTCTCATTCGTCGCGAGGCTGCCAAGGCGACGCTGCAGCGGGCTGGATGGCAGTCTCGCCAGTGGACGTTGCCCGCGTTGCAGCGGATCCCGTGGGGTCCTGAGGTGTGCCGCCCGCAACCGCGGGCGGGACACCTTCCAAGGAGACGCTGCAGCGGGCTGGATGGCAGTCTCGCCAGTGGACGTTGCCCGCGTTGCAGCGGATCCCGTGGGGTCCTGAGGTGTGCCGCCCGCTACCGCGGGCGGGACACCTCAGATGTCCAGCTTCTGGCACTCGACGATCGGCGAGTTCGCACCGAACGTCGCGATCGGCTGCTCCTTGTTCAGCTCGGGCAGGCCGTACAACCCCATCAGTTCCTGGTAGCTGTAACCCCGCACCACGCCACCGTGGAACAGCACGTTCACACTACCGTCGGCCAAGCGCCAGACGCCTTCGTTGTCGTTGGCCATGTGCGCTTCGGTCCCGCCTTGTTCACGGGTCTGCATGTGCTGGCGCGCGCGGCCCGCGTAGTGGGTCGCGGTGGTCGGCACGCTGGCGAGATCCGGGGACGGATTCTCGCCGCGCAGCACCAGCTTGCGCATCTCGATCCACTCCGGGTCGTTCTCGCGGGAGCCCGGCGTGAAGTAGAAGTCGAAGTCCTCGACCTTGCGCTCGCAGATGCCGCTCGTCCACGTCGCCATGACGAACTTCGTACCGCCCTCGTTGGGCAGGTGCTTGAGCTTCTGCTTGTAGCTGCGCAGCCACTCGCCGTGGCGGCGCAGTTGCGCCTGGTCGGCGGCGACGTTGGCGGCCTCGGTTGCACCGATGATGTTGGGCAGCAACACCGCCGCGAGCAGGCCGATGATGCTGATGACGATCATCAGCTCGATGAGGGTGAAACCGGATTGTTGGCGTCGCATACGGGGGTCGCTTGGGCAAGAACCAGGGGGCACCCCCAGTCTAGCTGCACTGCCGGGTTTGGCAACGCGGGATCCCCGCCGGAAGCGCCAAAGCGCC
>DAIMFJ010000036.1:0-2645 GCA_036724695.1 Planctomycetota bacterium | reverse complement strand
GCTCGTGGCCGCCGCCGTGGATCAGCGGCGTCAGCCGCAGCGGCGGCTCGCGGCTCAGTTCTGCTTCTTCTGGGCGCCGCTGGCGCCTTCGCCACCCGACGGCGGGCTGGTCTCACCGGCCGGTGCCGCGGGCATCGGGCCCAGGCCCGTGCGCTCCTGGTAGACCGCGGCGAACTGGGCATCGCCCGAGTACTCGCCCCACCACTGCCGCCAGCGCAGCACCGCGGTCTGCAGTTCGCGCTTGTCGGCGGTCAGGTGGTCGTACGCAAAATCGTGGCCGGTGGCGGTCTTCAGCGCCTCGTGGCACATGAAGCGCACCTCGTTGCGGTCGCTGTCGAGCCCTTCGATCAGCACCGGGCAGGCCGTCAGGTCGCCCATCAACACCAGCGTGCGCGCCACTTCGGTGCGCACCGGGATCTCGCGGTCGGCGAGCAGCTTGCGCAGGGCTGGCACCGTGCGGCGGTCGCGCAGCTGGCCCAGCACCCAGGCGCACGAGCTGCGCACCTTCGGGTTGTCGCTGTCCAGCCCGGTCAACACCGACGGGATCACCTGCTCGCCCTGGTCGACCAGCCAGACCAGGTTCTGCAGCAGCTCGTCGCGGTGCTGGAACGGGATCTGGTCGACGCGCTGCTGGATCTCGCCGGACATCAGGCTGTTGGGCTGCAAATACGGCGTCTCTGCCTGGCTGCCGCTGGTGCTAGAACAAGCGGCGGTGGCGAACAGGAGTGCGATCGTGAGCGCGTTCCTCATGGGGTTCCTCTGCGTTCCGGGGTGCAGGGCATGGTCGATGCCCGTTGCGCCGCAGTCATCGGCCGGACCGCCGTCCCGACTTGAGCCGGATTCCCGCGTCCCCCACGCTTCCTGCACCGGCCGTCCGACCGGTGCCATCGCCGGCGCGGCGTGGCATGCCCCGCCGCGCCGCATTACAGTCAGGCCACCGCCCTCGCCGGTCCCCCTGCAGCCATGAACAAGGCCGAACTCGTCGTCGAGATCCAGAAGCAGCTTGGCCCGGAGTGCTCACGGGCCCACGCCGAACGGGTGCTGCAAGCCCTGTTGGCATCCATCCAGCAGGGCCTCCGCCAGGACGGCGAGGTACAGATCGTCGGGTTCGGGACGTTCGTGGTCAAAGACCGCAAGGCCCGCACCGGCCGCAACCCGCAGACCAACGAGCCGATCGCCATCCAGGCATCGCGCTCGGTCGGGTTCCGCCCAAGCACCAAGCTGAAGGACCTTTCCTGAAGTCCGCCGGGGCGAGCGGCTTCAGCAGGCCCTGTTCCGACCAGCTGCCCCAGCTCGGCCCAGCAGGCCCAGCAGGCCCAACCCGGCCCAACCGACCCAGCCCGCCAGCCGACCAGCCGACCCTGCTCAGCCCTCGAGCCAGCCGCCGCCGAGCACCCGGTCGCCAGAATAGAACACGGCCGCCTGGCCGGGCGTCACCGCCGCCACTGGCGCGGCGAACTGCAGGACGGCCCCACCCTGGCCATCGGGCACGACGATCGCCGGCACGGCGTCGTGCCGGGCCCGCACCTTGACCGTGGCGGGCACCTGGCTGCCGGGTGCCGGCTCGTCGACCAACCAGCGCACCCCCAGCACCAGCGCCTGCTGCCGCTCGATGCCGTCGCGGGTCGCCAGCGTCACATCCCCCGAGTCCGGATCGATCCTGGCCACGTAGTGCGGCACGCCGAGCGCGGGCAGGCCCTTGCGCTGACCGACCGTGAAGCCGTCGACCCCGTCGTGGCGACCCAGTTCGCGACCGTCGGTGCCGACGAACCGCCCCGCCCGCCCAGCACCACCCCGCGCACGCACGACGTCGCGGTAGTCGCCACTCGTGACGAAGCAGATTTCCATCGATTCGGGCTTTTCGGCCGTAACCAACCCGGCTTCCGCGGCAAGTATCCGTACCTCCGGTTTGGTCAACTCGCCGAGTGGGAACAACGTGCGCCGCAGCGCCTGCCGCTCGATGCCGAACAAGTAGTACGTCTGGTCCTTGTTCGCGTCGCGCGCCCGGTGCAGCTCGCCGTCGACGACCCGTGCGTAGTGCCCGGTGGCCACCGCTTCGCAGCCGACGTCGTCGGCGATCTGGAACAGATGCCCGAACTTCAATTGTTGGTTGCAGAGCACGCACGGGTTGGGCGTGCGGCCGCGCCGGTACTCGGCGGCGAAGTGGTCCATCAACGCCGCGAACTCCTCGCGGTAGTCGACCGCATAGAACGGCACGCCGAGCCGGGCGGCGACGACGCTGGCGTCGCGCGCGTCCGAAGCCGAGCAGCACGACTTCTCCTCGGCGGACTTGCCGGCCACGCCGTTGCGCATGAACACCCCGACCACGTCGTGGCCCTGCCGCTGCAGCAGCATCGCGACGACACTGCTGTCGACACCACCGGACATCGCTGCGAGGACCCGCATGACGTCGCACCTTAGGCCCTGTACCGGTCGCTTGGCAATTCCTGGACCAGAACCGCGACGGCGCAGGCGACACGGGGCAGGCCGCTCCGTATGCTGTTCGGCCCTCGCTCGGCGTCTGGCCGGGCGACAACCCCGTTGCCGCGATGTCCGTCCACGAAGCCACGTTCCTGATCCCGCTGTCGTTCCCCCAAGAGCCCAAGGTCGTGCCCGAGGCACCGACGGGTGCGGCCACCACCCAG
>DAIMFJ010000035.1:9695-24404 GCA_036724695.1 Planctomycetota bacterium | reverse complement strand
CGCGGTGCGTTCGTCGTGGTCGAGCAGGACCGCGCGGTCCTTGCACCAGACGATGCAGTCGATCGACTGGTCGTGGTCGCGCAGCTGCACGAACACGTCGGGTCGGTTGGTGGCGTGCAACGTCACCGGCGTGCGTTCCCCGGTGGCGTGGCTCTGCGACAGACGGCCCCAATCGCGGTTCCTCGCTTTCCCCAGGGCGATGGGTGCGCCCGGTTCGATGCCCGCCCCGCGCAGGAACGCGATCTCGACCTTGCGGCCGTTCGGGTAGATCCACTGCACGTGGTCGATGCGCGGGCCGCGCCCATGGGCCGCGACGCCGAACGTGCCCGGGTTGGGATCGCGGCTCCAGCGCGCCGGCCGTTTGCCCTCGGCATCGGCCGCGAGCCCCTGGTCGCCGAGCCGGAAGCCGTCGGGGAGATCGCCTTGCCGCAGCTGCTCGGCGGTCAGGTCAGGGAACTTCTTGTTCGCGAACGGGTCGGTCTGGCGCGTCCACTCGGGGGCGCTGCTGCAGGCGACCAGGAACAGGAACGCGCCGGTGGCAGCGCGGGTTCGGAGCACGGGAGCCATGGACCCCATCTATCGGCACGGCCCGCGCCGGCTCCTGAAGCCGGAAGCCCAGGTGAGGACGGATTTTGTGGCGGTTACGACCTGCCAGGTGCCGCCTCTGCTGCGGGACCGTTTTCGCGGGGATCGTAAAATGGTCCGGACCGTTTTACGACGGTCGCGAGAACGGTCCAGGTACCGGAGCCGCCCTGACGCCCGCGCGTCAGGCCTCGACCTGCGACACCACGGCCTTCTTGACCCCCTTGGGGTTGCCGAACTTGTCGGTCTCCGGGGTCTCGACCGGCTCGTACATCATGTTGCGGCGCTGTGGCACGAAGCCGGCGTCCTTGATGTGCCGTTCGATCTCGGGGATCGAGGTCGGGTGCGTGCAACCGGCCGAGCTGACGACGTTCTCCTCGAGCATCGCCGAACCGAAGTCGTCGGCACCCATCGACAGGCCGATCTGGCAGACCTTCATGCCCTGCGTGACGAAGCTCGACTGCACGTGCGGCACGTTCTGCAGGTACAGTCGCGCCAGGCTGAGCGTGCGCAGGTACTCGGCGACCGTCGCCTTCGCGCCGCCGCGCGCCGCCAGCATGCGTTCGCCCATCGCGGTGTTCTCCGGCTGGAAGGTCCACGGGATGAACGCCGTGAACACGTTGGTCTCCTGCTGCAATTCGCGGATTCGGGTCATGTGTTCGATGCGTTCCGCATCGGTCTCGACGTGGCCGAACATCATCGTCGCGGTGCCCTTGCCGCCGAGCGTCGCCCATTGGCGATAGACCTCGAGCCATTCCTCGGTGGTGGCCTTCTTCGGCGCGATCACCTTGCGCACCCGCTCGACCAGGATCTCCGCACCGCCGCCGGGGATCGAATCCAGGCCAGCGGCCTGCAGGTCCTTCAAGACCTCGAGCACCGGCCGCTTCTCGAGCTTGCCCAGGTGCGTGATCTCGGGCGGGCTCATGCCGTGGATCCACACCTGCGGATAGCGGCTCTTCAGGTCGCGGAACAGTTCGGCGAACCACTCGGTCTTCAGCTTGGGGTGGTGGCCACCTTGCAGCAGCAATTGGATGCCGCCCTTGGCGAGCAGTTCCTCGACCTTCTGGTAGATCACCTCGCGCGGCAGCACGTACGCCTCGGCGTCGCCCGGGGCGCGATAGAACGCGCAGAAGCCGCAGTCGGTGACGCAGACGTTGGTCGGGTTGAGGTTGCGGTCGACGATGTAGGTGACGCGCACCTTGCCGTCCGGGCCGGGCGGGTTCAGGCGCAGCCGCACGTCGTTGCCGAGCAGGCCGAGCGACGGTTGGTCGAGGCCGCGGTAGATCTCCTGGGCTTCGGTCGGGCTCAACGTGCCGCCGTCGACGGCCTTCTGGCCAAGGTCGCGGAGGCGGATCGGGTCGGCAACGGTCGTCGTCATCGGGTCGGACAAGGTAGGCCGCAGCATGCGCCGCGGGAAGGTTCTGCCGCGAACGGGTGGCTCGGCGGGTGAATTGCGGCGGCTGGGTGCGCGCGGTTACCAGGCAGAGCCGAAGCGCTACACTGCTGGCCATGGCCTCGCCTTTGCCCCGTCTGGCCGTCCTGTGCTCCCTGGGTCTGCTCACCGCCTGCGGCTCCAGCGGCGGCGGCAGTGGTGAGCCGGTGTTGGGCTCTGCACGTATCGGCTTGGATGGCGGGGAGTTACGAGTGCTCGAGGGGCCCCAGGCCGGGCTCGTTCTGACCGTCCCTCCCGGTGCGCTCGACCGTAACACGACGATCCGCATCGTGCAGGCTGCGACCCCGCCGCTCGCCCCCGAATCGCTCGGGGCCGGCAACGAATCCGGCGATCCCGAGACCAGCACCGTGCAACCGCCCGGGTTGCCCTACCGCCTCGAGCCGGTCGACGTGCAGTTCCGGCAAGCGGCGACGCTGCGCATGCCGTACCAGCCCGAGGTGCACTTCTACCGGACCGGTCTCGGCAACGTCCGGATCCGCCAGCAGTCGCCGGCGGCGGTCTGGGATCGTGAGCCGGTCGAGGTCGACGTGTTGGGGCGCTATGTCGAGACGCGGGTCACGATCGGCGGCACGTTCCAGGTCGTGACCGGCCCGAAGGTCACCGGCATCCACCAGTACTTCCCGCCGGTCGGTGCCCCGGTGCCGCTCGGCAATGGCGCCCGCTTCCATTGCGAGCCGCACGAGGATCCGCGTCTGCAGCCGCGCGGCATCGAGCGTTGGCGCTTCGAACTGCTGCCGCTGGTCCGCGACATGGCGTGGTTGCGCGAAGGTGGCTACTTCGTCGGGCGCGAATCCGCGGCAGAGAGCTGGCTCGAGCTGTGGCCGAGCCAGGCTGGCAACTTCGAGCAGATCCGGCACTTCTTCGAGGTCACCGACTTCGGCGCGCCGTTCGCGACCGAGGTCTTCAACCCAGCGACGACGACGGTCGCGACCGGCGGTTCGGCGCGGTTGCGCACGTCGTGGCGCTTCGCCGAACCGCGCACGGTCGCCGGCCAGCGCTTCCTCGACGTGCTCGAATTGCGCCTCGCGGTGCGTTGGAACCGCGTCGACCTGCTGCCCGGCGAGGATGCGCTGACGATCTGGCTGGCGCCGGGCGTCGGCGTGCTGGCGGTCCGCGACGACACGACCGTCTACGAACGCACGACGCTGTAGGCGGCGGCGCGAACGGCCCTGCTCAGTTGCAGCTGCCGCTCGCCAACGCCGGACTGGCCTGGAACAGCGCGAACATCGCGCCGGTCGGGTCGGTCAGCATCGAGAACTGGCCGACGTTCGGGATCGGGATCATCTCCATCATCGCGCTGGCGCCGAGGCCCTTGGCCTTCTGCGTCGCCGCGGCGAGATCCTCGACGAAGAAGTACACGACCCAGCACGACGGCATGCCGGGCATCGGGTGCTTCATCAACCCGCCGGCCTGCTTGTCGCCGAGCATCTGCACGCGGTAGATGCCCGCCGGGCCCATGTCGAGCGGTTGGGCCTGCCAGCCGACCAGGGCCGTGTAGAACGCCTGCGCCTTGTCGTCGTCGGTGCTGTACGTCTCGTTCCAGCAGACGCGCCCGGGCACCGGCAGGTTGGGATCGGCGCCCTCCGAACCGGGCAGGCCGGTGTACAGCGAGAAGTACGCGCCGGTCGGGTCGGCGACGACGGAGAAGCGCCCGGTCTGGGGGATGTCGGTCGGCGGCACGCAGACCGAGCCGCCGAGTTCGGTGACCTTCGCGGCGGCGGCGTCGACGTTCTCGACGGCGAGGTACGGCATCCAGTGCGAGACCGGGATCGCCTTCTCCTCGACGATGCCGCCGATCGGGCCGGGGCCACAGTGGACCATGCGGTAGACGCAGCCTTGCATCGGCACCTCCTGGACTTGCCAGTCGAACAGCGACGCGTAGAAGGCCTGTGCCTTCGCGCCGTCGGTGGTCATCAGATCGTGCCAGACGAAACGGCCGGGCCAGGGGCCAGCATTCTGGGTCATCGGAGCTCTCGGTGTGAGGGGAGAGGGGAGTTGGGGATCGCCCAACCTAGCGCTTGTCGGCCGGGAACGGCAGCCCCGCCAGCTCTTCGTCGCTGGGAGGTTTTCCCGACTGGTCGGGCAGCGTCAGCTTGCTGCGCGCCTTGGTCACTGCATCCTTCGCAGCAGCGACGAAGCCACCGTTCTGCAGGTAGAAGCGCTCGCCGCGCACCCCCGCCGAACGGTCGAGACGCTCGCTCTCGCCGTGGCCGTCGTGGGTGAAACGCGCCTCCTGCATCGGCACCCAGCGGCCCTGCGCGGTGCGGATCCAGACATTGCCGAACTCGCAATCCCGGAGCTGGTCGCCATTGCCGCCCCAGAAGTTCTCGTTGAACGAATAGAGTCCGCGCAACCGTTTGCCGTCCTTCGGCGCCAGGAACGACGCGATCAGGCCCCAGCCCTTGCCTTCGCCGAACCAGAACCACCCGGAATAACGCGTCGCCGTACCCTGCGGTTCGGCGCGCACCAGGAACCGGAACGTCTCGCCGAGCCGCCAATCGTGCACGAGGTGGCTGTGACCGCCCGTGCCTTCGTTGCCGAATCCCTCGGCGACCACACCGTCGCCCTTGGCGACCAGTTGTACGCGGTTCTCGGCGGCGACCTTCGCACGGTCGACGGCTTCGTCGCCGGCGTCCCAGACGCTGAAGATCACCCGCCGTTCGCTCGGGCTGTTGACCTGGATGCCGAAGTAGCCGCGGTGCCACCCGGTGGCCATGTAGTAGCTCCAGATCGGGTCCGCCTTCGGCGTGACTTCGCAATAGAACCACTCGACGTCGCCTTCGTGTTCGCGCGCGACCGGGTAGCCGAGGTGCACGGACGCGGCATTGCGGCGCTCGACGGTCGAGGCGTGGGCGCCCACGATCGCGGGGCCGCTGAGATCGAGGGTCTTGAGGAGGTAGGCGCCATCGCTGCCTTGCGGCATGCCCACCGTGATGCAGTGGTAGCCAGCGGTGGCGATCGTGGCTTGGTAGACGACCCGGGACTCGACCGGTACCTGTGGGTGGCCCCGGCGGGTGATGTGCCCGATCCGGAGCTGGGTCGCCGCCGCCGCGCGCCCGTCGGGCATCGCCCGGATCGTCACGGGATTGGTCGTGGTCTTCGTGACGGGCGAACGCACCAGCCCGAGCTCGAGTTCGCCGGGCCGTGCGAAGTGCACGTAGAAGCGCAGTTCGCCGCTGCGCACGGTGGCCGGGCCTTCGGGGTGGCGGCCGACGGCCTCGGGGTCGGGGTACGCGAAGCCCGTGAACCCGGGCAGGATCAGGTAGGTCGGCTCGGGGGCGGGGGTCGCCGACGGCTTGGCGGGGCTCGGCTGCGGGTCCGGCTGGGGGTCCTGGGCGGTGGCGTGGAGGCCCAGGAGAAGGAGGGCGGCGAGGGACCAGCGGGGGGCGGCGGCCATGGCGCCGGCGAGTGTAGCGGTGGGGTGGCGGCCGGGCGCGGGTGGGGCCTTGTTCGCTCGTGGGGATCTGCTAGAGTTCTCGGCCCCCTGGGCCCGCGAGGGCCCGAAGTCTGGACCTGGGTCGGAGCGTAGCGCAGCCTGGTAGCGCACCTGCATGGGGTGCAGGGGGTCGGAAGTTCAAATCTTCTCGCTCCGACCAATTCATAACTTGTGCTGAGTGCCCGACATCGGGCACGCCCGATCTTCGGATGCTGCGGCGCATGGGTGATGTTGCTGCGGAAGAGTGGGCGTCCAGTTAGAAGTCTCCAGCTGTCGCAATCGACCTCGGCTGCGACCATCCCTTCGGAGCTGCGCGGACCCCAAGTTCCCACCATGGTACGCCTACAGAAACTGGAGCGAAGAGCGGTCATGTGTTCCCGAGAGCGATCCGGCGTCGCTGCGGCGGACGCCTTGCTCAGCGCCGATGGTAAGACGGTCATCGATGCTCTTGCCGATGGGGGCAGTCCTCGTGCGCGCTTTCGCCTTAACATGTTGTGGTCTTGCGACTTAAGGACGGAAATGTCTTCCGGGGTCATGGACTTCCCTTGCTGCTGTCAAGAGAGGCGACCGAGGTGATGGCACCCAAAGCGAGCACCGCAAACCCCCGCGTCGACCGGCCTGAGAGCGACGTCGTATGCGTTGACCTCTTCTGCGGTGCGGGGGGACTCACGCACGGGCTCGTCGAGGCAGGCGTGAAGGTCGTCGCCGGCGTCGACTTCGAGGCGGCTTGTAGGCACCCGTACGAGACGAACCACGAAGGCATCGTGTTCCACCAGGCTGACATCGCCAAGTTGCCGTCGTCGAAGCTCGACGAGTGGTTCGGCGAAGCCCGGGTACGTGTGCTAGCCGGCTGCGCGCCATGCCAGCCCTTCTCGAACTACGCGCTCCGCTACCAGAAGGCTGAGGATGGTCGCAGCGTGGAGGACGACGAGCGCTGGAGTCTCCTCGAGCACTTCGGACGCCTCGTCGCCGAGATGAACCCGCGGCCCGACATCGTCACGATGGAGAACGTCCCGACGGTGACGAGGCACGCGGTGTTCGGGAGCTTCAAGGCCAGATTGGAGCGCCTCGGTTACCAGGTGTGGGTCGACGTCATCGACTGTGCGAAGTACGGACTGCCGCAGCGTCGCCATCGCACGGTGCTCCTTGCGTCGATTCACGGGGAGATCAAGCTGCTCGAGCCCAAGGCGTCGAAGAGCAGAACGGTTGCTGAGGTCATCAAGGACCTGCCGGTCCTGAAGCACGGAACCTCGAACAAGGACGACCGTCTGCACACTGCGTCCCGCCTCTCCGACTTGAACTACCAGCGCATTCGGCATTCGAAGCCTGGCGGCTCGTGGCGCGATTGGCCAGAGCACCTCGTTGCAAAGTGCCACACCAAGAGCACCGGCAAGAAGTACCCCGCAGTTTACGGGCGCATGAAGTACGACGAGCCCGCGCCGACGCTGACCACGCAGTTCTACGGCTTCGGCAGTGGCCGCTTCGGCCACCCGACGCAAGCGCGAGGAATCTCCTTGCGCGAAGGCGCGTTGCTACAGGGCTTCCCGAAGGACTACTCGTTCATCCCCGACGGCGAGTCCATCCAGATCAGGGCTCTAGGCCGCATGATCGGCAACGCGGTACCGGTCGACCTCGGGCGTGTGATCGGACGTAGCATCATCGAGCACGTCGTCCAGCATCGCGAGAGCTTCGTTGCGTGCGCCCAGCGTCGGCACGCCGGCCAACCTTCATCGTCGCGGAAACAACGGAGGGGGCGCAATGGCCGCAAACGCCAGAGCCAAGCCAAGCTCGCCTGAAGCTCGTAGCCGCATGCAGCGCGTCCGGCAGAAGAACACGTCTGCCGAGTCGGCACTCCGCCGGGAGCTATACGCGCAGGGACTTCGGTACCGTATCCATGTCCCCGTGCTCATCGCCCCGCACCGGGTCGCCGGCATCGCGATCCGCGGGCTCCGATTGGCGGTCTTCGTCGACGGCTGCTTCTGGCACGGATGCCCGATGCACGCGACGTGGCCCCGCGAGAATGCCGAGTTCTGGCGCGCAAAGATCATGGCCAACCGTGCGCGCGACTTGGACACCAACGCGCGGCTCCGCGCCGCTGGCTGGACAGTCATCCGCATCTGGGCGCATGAGCGGCCAGAACGTGCAGCCGCGCGCATTGCGGCGATCGTCGACAGGTTGCGGGCGAGGAGGAGCGCATGACGCAGCGCGTGGCCAACGAGTCGTTCGTGCCGTCCTCGACCGCGCCCGAGCCGGGACAGCTCGTCGAAGTGCGCCGCCGTCAATGGATCGTCTCCGACGTCGATGCGTCGGCGGTCTCGCCCGAGCTGCCGAAGCGCAATCTCGTGAGACTCGCCTCGATCGACGAGGACGCGCTCGGCGAGGAGATCGAGGTGCTGTGGGAGATCGAGCCGGGTGCCCACGTGATCGAGCGCGCAGGGCTCCCGACGCTCTCGGCCCTCGACGACCCCTCGAGGCTCGAAGCCTTCCTCGACGCCGTCCGATGGGGCGCGGCGACCAATGCCGATCGCGGCTACCTGCAAGCGCCCTTCCGCAGCGGTGTGAGCATCGAGGACTACCAGCTCGACCCGCTCGTTCGCGCGATCGACATGGCGCGCACGAACCTGCTCATCGCCGACGACGTCGGGCTCGGCAAGACCATCGAGGCTGGCCTCGTCATCCAGGAGCTACTCCTGCGTCACCGGGCGCGGACCATCCTCGTGCTCTGTCCGTCATCGCTGCAGGAGAAGTGGCGCAGCGAGATGGCCGAGAAGTTCGGCCTCGAGTTCCGCATCGTCGACACCGACTCGTTGAAGCGCTCGCGCCGCGAACTCGGTTTGCACGCCAACCCGTGGACCTCGTTCCCGCGGCTCATCGCCTCCATCGACTGGGTGAAGCAGGGCGAGGGCATGCGCTTGCTGCGCGATGCGCTCCCACCCCAGCCGACGTTCCCGCGGCGCTTCGACATGCTCGTCGTCGACGAGGCCCACAACATCGCGCCCACCGTCGGCAAGTACGCCGTCGAGAGTCTGCGCACGCGTCTGGTTCGGCTCCTCGCACCGCACTTCCAGCACAAGCTCTTTCTGACGGCGACTCCGCACGACGGCTACACCGAGTCGTTCACCGCCCTCCTCGAGCTGCTCGACGATCAGCGCTTCTCGCGCAACATTCTGCCGTCCGAGGCTCAGCTCGCGCGCGTGATGGTGCGGCGTCTCAAGAGCGACCTCGTGGACGCAAAGGGCAACCGGATCTACCCCGTGCGCCGCCTCGAAGCCTTGAGCGTCAGTTACACTGACGACGAGCGCGAGATCCGCGAGCTCCTCGAGCGGTTCATCGGGAGTCGCGAGAAGCAGGGCGACCGCGAGGGGGCTGCGGCGCACTTCGTCCACCAGCTCCTCCGCAAGCGTCTGGCATCGTCGCCGGCTGCGTTCGCGTCGACGCTCGCGCGGCACACGGCGACCCTCGAGGGGAAGGGTGAAGTGCGCCGTGCGTCGGGGCTCGACGAGCGCATTCTCCGGCGCGCGATCGCCAGGACCGACGAAGACTACGCGGACGATGACACACGGGAGTCGGCCGAGGCCGAAGCCGTCGAGGAGGCGAGCCGCCGGCTTCGCCAGCTGTCAGACGAGGAGCGAGGGCTGCTCGAACGCCTGGCTTCGTGGAGCCGCCAAGCGAGCCACCGACCAGACTCGAAGGCCGAAGCGCTCATCCGCTGGCTGAAGGCGAATCTCCAGCACGATGGCAAGTGGTCGGACGCACGCGTCATCCTCTTCACCGAGTACCGAACGACGCAGGTCTGGCTGCACGAGATCCTCGCGAGCCATGGCTTCGGTGGTGACCGGCTCGAGTTGCTCTTCGGTGGCATGGACCCGAAGAAGCGTGAACTCATCAAGGCGGCGTTCCAGGCCGACCCGCGCGAGTCGCCAGTTCGCATCCTCCTCGCGACCGACGCGGCCTCGGAAGGCATCGACCTGCAGAACCACTGCAACCTGCTGGTCCACGTCGAGATTCCCTACAACCCGAACGTGATGGAGCAGCGGAACGGCCGCATCGACCGTCACGGACAGAGGCAGAGCGAGGTCGTGATCTGGCACCCCGTCGACGCCAGTGGTGGGCACGGCGACGACATCCTGCGTGCACTCCGAAAGCTCGAGTCCATGCGCACGGACATGGGCAGTGTGAATCCCGTGATTGCCCCGCAGCTACCGGCGCTCCTCGAGGGCCGCCGCCGCGAGCTCGACACCAGCCTTGCCGAGAAGCGGATGGAGCGCGCGCGTCGCTTCGTGAAGGTCGAGCGCGAGCTGCGCGATCGCATCGCCAAGCTGCACGAACGGCTCACGACGACGCGCAACGAGCAGCACCTCACTCCCGACCGCATCGAGCGCGTGGTGCGCGTGGCCCTCGCGCTCACCGACAAGCCTGACCTGACACCCACCACGCTCCAGGACGCGCCCGGCGCGCGAGTCTTCCGGATGCCCGCACTAGCCGGGTCGTGGTCGCGGTGCCTCGACGGCCTCGAACACCCCTACACCAAGCGCACCCGCCCGATCACGTTCGACCATGAGGTCGCCAAGGGGCGCGACGACGTCGTGCTCGTCCACCTGAACCACCCGCTCGTGCAGATGAGCCTGCGGCTGTTGCGGGCGGAGGTGTGGGCGCGCGACGACGTGAAGAAGCTCCATCGCGTCACGGTGCGCACGCTGCCCGATGCCAAGCTCGACGGCCCTGCCGTCGTCGTGGTGTCGCGCCTCGTCATTACCGGTGGGAACCACCATCGACTCCACGAGGAGCTGACTGAGGCCGGAGGCTATCTCCGCGACGCTGGCTTCAGGCGCGAGGACGGTGTTACGAAGCTACGAGACTGGATCGACTCGTCGACGCCCGGAGTGATCCAGGAGCCGTTGTTCGATGCGCTGCGAGCGCGCTTCCAGAAGCACAGCGAGTCCATCATGAGCACCGTCGGCAAGCGCTCGAAGGACCGCCTCGACACGCTCGGCGGCACGTTGGAGTCGCGCAAGCGCCGCGAGATCGCGGACATGACCGAGCTGCTCGACGACCTCGCGAAGAACCTCGAGACGGAGCTGAAGAAGGACGACCAGCCCCAGCAACTCCTGCTCTTCTCGGAGGACGAGCGGACGCAATTGCGGCGTGACCGTCTCGCGCTCGAAGCACGGTTGCGGCGGACTCCAGAGGAACGCGAGCACGAGCGTCGCGCCATCGAAGAGCGCCACTCCGGACTCGTCGACCACACGTTCCCCGTCGCGGTGATCCTGCTCGTCCCGGACTCGCTCGCCACGCAGCCCCATCCTGCACGGAGGGGGGCGTGAGCGCGCAGCACGAGTGGCTGAACCTGCTCGAAGTATCGGGACCGTTCGTCGCGGTCCCTGTGCTCCGGGAGGTGTTTCCGCAGGGACTCGAAGAGTTCCAGGCTTCGCGCGCCACGAGGCTGCGCAGCGCCTACGAGGAGTGGCGCGACGCTGTCGACGCCGAAGACTCCGATCTGGAGCGGCTGCATGCAGCTTGGATCGACGAGGTGCTACGCACCGCGCTCGACGCCGACGACCAGTTGCTGAAGTCAGGTGAAGCCATCCCGGCGTCGGCGACTGCAGCGTTGCCAGAGCACGACACGACGATCGCGCCTGAGAGAGTCATCGTCGACCCGGCGCACGGGGAAGACGTGCTCGTGCCGATCCACGTCTTCTCGCCCGACACGGACCTCTCGGCCTCGATGAGGTTTGGCGGTCTCACGTGCTCCCCGGGCGATCGCATGGCGCTGCACCTTCGTGCGCTGAAGAAGCCTGTCGGCCTCGTCACGAACGGCGAACGCTGGATGCTCGTGCACGCGCCGGCAGGTCACGTCGCGACCTTCGCCAGCTGGTACGCACGCATCTGGGGTCAAGAACCGGCGACGTTGCGGGCTTTCGCCTCGCTGCTTGGTGTGCGCCGCCTCTTCGTGCGCGAGCAGGATCGGCTCCCGGCTTTGTTCGAGCGCTCGCTGAAGCACCAAGACGAGGTCACTGACGCCCTGGGCGACCAGGTCCGGCGAGCCGTCGAAGTGCTGGTGCAGGCTCTCGATCGCGCCGACCAGGACCGCAACCGCGAACTGCTGCGCGACGTGAAGCCCCAGGAGCTGTACGAGGCCGGCCTCACCGTGATGATGCGGCTCGTGTTCCTCCTCGCTGCTGAGGAGCGCGGCCTGCTGCTTTTGGGGGAACCTCGCTACGACTCGTTTTACGCGGTGTCCACACTGCGCATGCAGCTCCGCGCCGAGAGCGACGAGATCCTCGAGCGGCGGCGCGCGGCGTGGTCGCGGCTCCTGGCCGTGTCCCGTGCCGTCTTCGGGGGCATCGATCACCCGACGCTTCGCCTGCCCGCGATGGGCGGTTCGCTCTTCGATCCCGACCGTTTCCCGTTCCTGGAGGGCCGACTGAGGGGAACGTCGTGGCGACGGGACCGTGCCGAGCCGCTGCCGATCGACGACCGCACTGTGTTGCTGTTGCTCGAGGCAATACAGACCTTCGAAGGCCGCACGCTCTCGTACCGCGCGCTCGACGTCGAACAGATCGGCCACGTCTACGAGGGTCTGCTCGAGCGCACTGTCGCTCGCGTCGAGGACGTGACGCTCGAGCTCGAAGGGAGCGCGCAGGCCAAGGACGCGCGGGTTGCTCTCGGGGAGTTGGAGTCGGCACGTCTCGATGGTCGGCCTGCCGTCCTACGCCTCCTTGTCGAGCGCTCCAAGCGATCGGAGTCCGCGATCGAGAACGCGTTGGCCGCCGAGGTCGAGTCCAAGTGGAGCGCGCGCCTTCTCTCGGCGTGCCGAGGCGACGTGCCCCTCCGCGATCGGCTGGAACCCTTCGTTCGGCTCCTACGCACCGATCCTTGGGGCTACCCGCTGGTCCACCCGAAGGGTGCGTTCGTCGTGGTGCTCGGAGCCGATCGGCGCGAGACGGGCACGCACTACACACCCAAGAGCCTCACGGAACGCATCGTCGAGGAGACGCTGACGCCGCTCGTCTACGCTGGGCCCGCGGATGGCGCGCCCCGTGCCGAGTGGAGGCTGAAGACTACCGGTCAGATACTCGACCTCAAGGTGTGTGATCCCGCGATGGGCTCAGGTGCATTCCTAGTGCAGGCGTGCCGATTCCTGAGCGGACGTCTCGTCGAGGCTTGGTCGATCGACGAGGCCAGTGGCCGTGTCGTCGACCTCGGCGGCCAGATGCACGAGCCGGGCAAGTCCGTCGAGAGCATGCCGGCGGGCGTCGAACTGCGCGCCGAGTACGCGCGGCGCATCGTGGCCGAGCGCTGCCTCTACGGCGTCGACCTGAACCCGCTCGCCGTCGAGCTGGCGAAACTCTCGCTGTGGCTCGTCACGCTCTCGAAGGGCCGACCGTTCGGGTTCCTCGATCACAACCTCCGACGCGGTGACAGCCTGCTTGGTATCCACAGCCTGAAACAACTCACCCAGCTTGAACTCGAGCCCGCCGGACAACGCCAGTTGAGATTGTTCGGCAAAGGCATCGAACAAGCGGTGTTAGACGCCGTCGATCTTCGGACCAGTCTGCGGGACATGCCAATCCGCGACATTCGCGATGTGGAAGCCATGGCGCAGTTGGACTCCGACGCGCGCCAGAGACTGGAGGTGCCGCAGTGCATCGCCGACGGGTTCATCGGTGAAGTGTTGGTTTCGGGTGGCAAGGAGACGGCAGTCAAGGACGTGGTCACGATGCTCGCGATTCATGCTGATCGGGCCGTCCTCGGCGACCGCGACGCGCTCACCACGATCGTAAGGGGAGCACGCGAGACTCTGAGCGCCGACCTGCCTCCGGGCAAGTCCATCCGCATACCGTTCCACTGGCCCTTGGAGTTCCCCGAGGTCTTCTCGAGAGAGCCCCAGGGTTTCGACGCGTTCATCGGCAATCCGCCGTTCCTCGGCAATCGCTTGTGGAAGGGTGCGCTGGGCAACAAGCTGCAGTGGCAATGTCAGATGGTAATGGGTGCTGCGCCGGGCAAGATCGACCTGTGTGTCGTGTTCCACCGGCGCGCCGTCGATCTACTCCGTCTCGGTGGCAGCTACGGGATGCTCGCGACCAGCAACATTGCCGAAGGGAGTGCGATCGAAGTCGGATTGGGCGTCATCGTGCGGGGCGGGAGCATCTACTTCGCCAGGAAGGGAATGCCGTGGCCCGGCTCGGCGGCAGTGGTCGTCGCGATCGTCGGTTTCTTCAAGGGACGCTGGCTAGCCGAATGTGACGCCGATGGGCAGACCTGCAAGCGCATCGGGCCGAGACTGGAGGCCGAGGACGCGGACACCTGGATTCCACGAACGCTTGCCGATGCACCGTTCGCTTTCGCGGGGGTGGACAACAGCAAGGGGCTCGCCTTCGTCGTAACGCCAAGCAGCCCGTGGTTCGAGCGACTGAAGAACGAGCCCGACAGTCTTTTGAGGCCCTACATCACCGGCGACGACATCACCAGTTCCGCCCTGACTCGCGTGGAACGATGGGCCTTGGACATCGGGGACATCAGTTTGAGCGAGATCGCTCGGCGGTGGCCCGTGGCTCATCGCTTCCTCGTCGACGAAGTGCAACCGACTCGGACGGATGCCGAGCTGAAGAGCTACAAGGGGTTGTCCGCCCGCTGGTGGCAGTTTTGGAACCACCGAGCCGATCAGATGCGCCGGATTCGGCGACGCGACAGATTCATCGGCTACTCCAAGAACACGAAGTATCCGATAGGGATGCTCGCACCTTCAGGCTGGATCTACACCAACAAGGTCCTCCTCATTGGGCTGGAGAGGGATGATCTCTACGCCATTTCCCTGAGCACAGGATTCCGGGAGTGGCTCGGAGCGTTCGGCGGTGGGCCCCTCGGCGGGACGCCATCTCTTTCTATCAGCGAATCAGTCGCGAAGTATCCAATGCCCGAAAGGGGCGTGGTACCCGCCGGCGTCGAAGCTGCCGAACAGTTCAATCGCCTTGCCGTCGATTTCAGTGTCGCTCATGAGTGTGGCCTGACCGATGTAATGAACGCAGTCAATAGGAGCGACGAAGCCGATGGGACGATTGCTGAACTACGTCGACTGATGCCAATCATCGACCGTGAGGTGGCCGCGGCTTACGGTTGGAAGGACGCGGACACGGCGTACGGATTCCAGCCGTCGATCGGTAGTGTCGATCGTGATCGATGGCATTGGGCGCAGTCCGCTGATGCCGCATCATCGCTACTGGGCAGGCTCGTGGCC
>DAIMFJ010000035.1:8683-9685 GCA_036724695.1 Planctomycetota bacterium | reverse complement strand
CGAAAGGGGCTCTCGATGACGAAGACTTACCGCCTAGAAGTTGACCCACGCATCCTCGAACTGCTTGGGCCAAACCTCTACACGAACATATACTATGTCTTGGCCGAGCTCATCGCCAATGCGTACGACGCCGACGCGAAGAACGTCTACATCATCGCAGGCAAGGACGACATCCGCGTCGAGGACGACGGCCACGGCATGTCCTACGCGGCAGGGGACATCACGAGGTACCTGAACGTAGCAGGAGTGTCGAGGACGACCGAGGAGGACTCGTTCACGAAGTCCAAGAGGCGTCGGAAGATGGGCCGCAAGGGAGTCGGCAAGCTGGCGGCGCTCTCGGTGTCCGAGAACGTCGAAGTCCTCACCGTCGCCAAGGGCGAGAGGTCGGGCTTCGTGCTAACTCGTCACCCGGAGAACGGGCACGATCTGAAGGCGATCCCCGACGAGGAGATCGTCTTCGAGCACATCAAGAACCACGGCTCTGCCATCATCATGCGGCACCCGCAGTATCGGCTCCACAAGACGTTGGCTGCCGTGAAGCGGAACCTCCTCAAGATCTTCCCGCTGATCGACTCGAACTTCCGAATCCACGTCATCCGAGGAGACGAGCGCGAGACGATCGACGATTTCGACCGCAGCGTCATGGGCGAATTGTGCACGCTGGTCACGCTGGGGGACAAGTTCAAGTCGCTCGTGGACCTCGTTCCCATTAGCTACCCGAAGCACCGGAATTCCCTCGTCTCCGCGCAGAAGGCAAAAGTTCTACCCGTCGAGATGAAGGGCAACGACGGGGAGGTGTACGAGTACTCGCTCGAGGTGCATGGCTGGATCGGGACCTACAAGACCACCCGCGGGCGAAAAGCGGAGATGACCGACTTCCCGGACAACTTCATTTCCTTGTTTGCCAACCAGAAGATGGGCGAGTTCAACATCCTCCCCGTCGTCGGCCAGAACAAGCTGAACGAAGTCTATGTCGTTGGGCAGTTGCACGTCGATCTGTTC
>DAIMFJ010000035.1:0-8673 GCA_036724695.1 Planctomycetota bacterium | reverse complement strand
GTTCGAGCTAACCGAGCTGCCGGACATGGCCTTGAGCAACCGTCAAGGCTACAAGTCCGACGATCCACGTTACGAGGCGGTGCGCGACTACGTGAGGAAGGACCTGCTCGCCGACATTCTCAAGCGGCGAGAGACGTACACGGACCTCATCAACGCCAAGAAGAAGACGGAGAAGGAAAAGGCTCAGCGACACTCAGAGACCCTATTGAAGGCTTCGGTCGATCGATTCCGCAAGAAGGCGAGTGAGGAGGCGGCAGCCGCACTGGTCAAGATGGGGGCCAGGGGTTCGCGCCAGGCGATTGAGAAGGTGATATCAGCAGCTATCAACGCCAACAGTCCTGACATCGGGCTGAAAGCAGCGGTAGACGCCCAGAAGAAGAGGATCCTCATCAGCCAGACGTACCCCGACAAACCGTTCGCCGACATCATCCACCAGATGCTGGTCTTCAATGACGTGCCCCCGGATGACATTCTCTACACGAACTGCGACGACGAAGTGTGCCGCGTGCCGGAGGGGCGTGAGGTCTACGACTACCTCCGCGAGTTTTTCGTCGAGAGCTACTCGACCCAGAAGATCTACGTTCTCTTCGTGACGAGCGAGAACACGAAGGTCTCGTGGGGGGCCATCACCGAGGTCGGTGCATCTTGGATCACGAAGGTCGATCACAAGATCTTCAACATCCGCCCATTCCGACCCGAGCATCCGCTCAACGATGAAATGCAATGGCAGAGCACCAACCGTGACAAGGAAGGCGAACTCTCAATGGATCCGCTGAATGCGGACATCTTCTGCCAGAAGATCGAGGCGGTATGTAAGGTTCTGGGCTACGAGAAGAAGACGCGCGCGCAGAATTTGACGCACCTAGGGACGCTGGTGTCGGTGCGGAAGTCATGACCACCGCACCGAACGTACAGGTTTGGCTCGCCCAGGAAGTGACCGCGCTCAGCCCGTTCGTCGTTCGTCTCGACGGCGATCGCGTCGTCTTCGGAGCGCTCGCCCGCGGCCACTGGGTTGTCGTGGTCGATGCGGCCGGCAAGCTGATGCGCGTCGGGTGCATCCTGCGAATCCGTGCCAACTGCGAGTCGACCACACTCTACTTCGACAGGCTGCACATGGTGCGGAGAGCGTCCGCACTGCCCGAGTTCGGTCTGACGCTCCCCGCTGCGCCCGTTGTGCGTCTGCGGCCGGAAGACCTTGCGGACATACTCGCGCGCGACGGCTTCGCGTCGTCGGCCGATGTTCCGCTGATCCAAGACGCAGCCTACCTACGCGACTTGCTGGAGCTGGCGGTGCGGGACGACTTGCTCGGCCCAGCCAACGGCCCGGAAGAACTCGTCATCGACATGGGTGTTCGCGACCGCTACCTCGTTGGCAAGCTGGCCCCGCGCACACCGGCTGACACGACGACTGGCGCACGAGTCGAGCCCGCGGCGGCTGCCGACGAAGAAGATGAGTCTGTCGATGAGAGCGGCGCTCCAATCCACGAGCCTGGTGCAGAGTTCAACCGTGCCAGTGGTCGCGTGGTGCCCGAGGACGACACGCTCGATGAAATCGACACGACCAACAACCAGTCCATCGTACCGTCGAGCCTTGGGCTCACGTTCTGCGTCGCCCCCGACGTGACGACCCTCGACATCACAGCTCGCTGGGGGAGCTACGCCCGGGTTCCGGGCGAGGAGCACGAGTACACGCGGCCGAGGAAGAACCGTGAGACCGGTGAGGTCAGCGAGACGAAGGTGAGGGTGTGGCGACGCTCGAATCGCGGCGGACCGGTGACCCTCACCCTGAAGGATGGTCCTATCTCGCCGCTCGTGCCCGACCCCGAGCAGGACGAGGTCCGAATCCAGGGGGCCGTGCGCACCAACGCGAAAGGCGAACGCCTCGTCACGCTCTTCCTCGTCAACGGTCAGTTGGAGCCCGAGACCAACCGCGACAGCGCGTGGCTCTTCCAGCCCGAGCTCAGTGTGAAGGGCTCGGGCGACGCCGCGGGGACTCCCGTGTTCTTGCGCCGTCCGAGCAACGAAGTCGCCGTGGATGACCCGGAGCGCGACCACCTCGGGCTGATCTACCGTCGCCGGGTGGAGTTTGCGGTGGGCCATGGCGTGGCCGTTCACGCCGAGACGCCCGGGACCGATCCGACGCGCGCCGTCGAGATCCGAACCGAGGTCATCCCGCGCTACGAGGTGTCCGTCACCGAGACGCCCGGCCTCGACCCCGACGACCGCCCCGCGATGCGGAAGATGATCGAACGAGGCTGGCTCGACATGCTCACGTTGGCCGAGCTCGACGAGAACGAGATCGACGAGGCGCTGACGGTACTCGTCGACGACTACGCCGCGTGGATCGACGAGCAGCGCGCCCGAGTCGGCAAGGAAATCACTGGCCACGACGCTCCCGCGAACGAAGCCCTCGACCGTTGCGACACGACGCTCGAACGTCTGCGCGTTGGACTGAGAGTGCTGCTTGCCGACTCGAAGGCGATGTTGGCCTTTCGCTTCGCGAATCGCGCGATGGCCCAGCAGCGCGTCCGAAGCATCTACGCTCGGAGGCGTCGTCGCGGCGAAGAGCCGCCCCTCGAGTCCGTCGACGTGCGGAACAACCGGTCGTGGCGTCCGTTTCAGCTCGCGTTCTTGCTGCTCTCGATCCCGTCGCTCGCCGATCCGAAGCACCCTGACCGCACGAGTCCAGCCGAGGCCTTTGCCGACCTCCTTTGGTTCCCTACGGGTGGTGGAAAGACGGAGGCGTACTTGGGCGTCGCTGCCTTCGCGATGGCCATCCGCCGCCTGCAAGGCGTCGTCGAGAAGCTCGATGGTGGGCGGGGACTCACCGTCATCATGCGATACACGCTACGTCTGCTGACGCTGCAGCAGTTCCAGCGCGCCGCGACGCTGCTCTGCGCGATGGAGGTGATCCGTGCCGGGGACGTTGCGAAGTGGGGCGCGGAGCCGTTCACGCTCGGCCTGTGGGTAGGCAACAAGGTGACACCGGGGACCACCGAGCAGTCGCACCAGGCCATCGAGGCCATCCGTGACCGGGACCGGAACCGTGCGGGCATCGCATCGCCGGCGCAGCTATCGAGCTGCCCGTGGTGCGGTGCGGAGATTCAACCTGGTCGTGACATCGACGTCGACAGGATCGCCGGCCGCACCACCATCTACTGTGGCGACAAGGTCGGGTCGTGCGAGTTCGGCAAGGTGAAGTCGAGCGCCAACGCGCACCCCGGCCTCCCGGTGAAGGTAGTCGACGAGGAGATCTACCACCGGCCCCCGACCATGATGATCGCCACGGTCGACAAGTTCGCGATGATGGCGTGGCGCGCGGAAGTGCGGACGCTGTTTGGCAACGTGCGGGAGGAGTGCGAGCGACATGGTTTGCTCTGGCCTGGGCACGACTGCGGTGGCGGCCATCGCGCGCGAAAGACCTACTCCGCTGCGAAGGTCAAGCCGGTGCGCGGCGTGCGTCCTCCGGACCTCATCATCCAGGACGAGTTCCACCTCATCAGTGGGCCGCTGGGAACGATGGTGGGGCTCTACGAGACCGCCGTCGACGACCTCTGCTCCTGGTTGGTAGGGAACACAATGGTGCGTCCGAAGGTCGTCGCGTCGACCGCGACGGTCCGGCGGGCAAGCGATCAGGTGCGCAACGTCTTCATGCGCCGCCTCTCCATCTTTCCTCCGAAGGCGCTCGACGTCGAAGACGACTTCTTCTCGGTGCAGCGCTCCGTCGTTAGCAAGCCGGGACGTCGCTACATCGGCATCTGCTCGCCAGGCAGTTCGAGACCGGCGGTGCTCATTCGCACATACACCGCGTTCCTTACCGCTGCGCAGGGGCTCTTCGACGCCTTCGGCCCCATCGCCGACCCCTACATGACTCTGGTCGGCTACTTCAACTCGCTGCGCGAGCTCGGCGGCATGAAGCGTCTGGCCGAGGACGACGTCCAGACGCGTTCGTTCCGCGTGAAGATGAGCCTCGTCGAGCGGCCCGGGCTCGAACAGAGGCGGCTCGGCAGTAGTGGCATCATCGAATTGACGTCCAGAGTCAGTAATGCTGACATCCCCAAGTACCTCGATCAGCTAGAGGTGCCGTTCGACGGGGTATTCGACCCGAGCGTCGGGAAGCACGTGAGCCAGCGCGCGCCCGACGCGCCGTGGCCCGTCGACGTGGTACTAGCGACCAACATGCTCTCTGTCGGCGTCGACGTGAACCGCCTTGGCATCATGGTCGTCAACGGGCAGCCCAAGGGCACGGCCGAGTACATTCAGGCGACCAGTCGCGTGGGCCGTGCATTTCCGGGTCTCGTCGCGGCGGTGTTCACGTGGGCGCGGCCTCGAGACCTTTCGCACTACGAGACCTTCGAGCACTACCACGCGACGTTCTACCAGCACGTCGAAGCTCAGTCGGTCACGCCGTTCTCGGCGCGAGCGCTGGATCGTGGTCTCACGGGCGCGATGCTCGCGGTGATGCGGAACCGGTTCGAACCGTTCGCCCCCAACGCAGGTGCTGGGGCGCTCGATAGCCCGAGTCGATCGGAGATTGTGTCCACGATCGACTCGGTCACCGAACGCACATGGGAGGTCACCGAGGACTCGCTCAGGAAGAACCTCGCGACCGCCGAGATGAAGAGCCGCGCCGACGAATGGGCCAAGGAGGCGGCCGTGCCAGGGCGCGTGCTCGTGTACCAGAAGTACGGGGCAGGCCCCACGGCGTACCCGTTGCTGGAAGCTCCAGGGATCAAACCGTGGTCGACGTGGACCGTCCCCATGTCGATGCGCGAAGTCGAGCCCGGCGTGAACCTCGTGATGGAGGGCGACCGCGCGAACCAAGATCCCGATTGGTGCCCTCATCCTACCGCTGACGACACGACCGACGAGGAGTCGCCATGAGCAAGACTCCGGTGGGGGAAGTCCGTCCTAGCCAACTCTTGTGGACCTATGGGCCCGGGGCGCTGATCGATCTACCGAACCTCTCCGTGGTGACGATGGGCATCGACCGCTGGGAGATGGGCCGCTGCCAGCCCATTCAGGAGGCGCGACTCCTGGCCAGTGTCCGTCGTGTGCTTGGCGGTCAGGTTGAGTCCCTGCGCATGCCGCCGCTGACCGAGCAAGACGTCGTCGATCCGTTCTCCGCCGAGGCGATGGTCGGCGTGCCGGTACGGCCGTTCCCTCGCTGGATGCGTTGCGTGAAGTGCGGCCTGCTGTCGCCGTTCGATGCGGGGCTTATCGAGGTGAAGGTCAATCGCTACCGGCCCGAGAAGACGTGCTTCGTGCACAAGGGTTGCCGGGGGTGGAAAGGCGAGCAGAACCCACGCGATGCCGACGCCGTGCCTGCGCGCTTCCTGCTGGCATGTCGGGCGGGGCACCTCGACGACTTTCCATGGCACTGGTTCGTTCACGGCGGAACGACGAGCTGCACGGGGTCGCTCCGGTTCATCGAAAGCGGCGCGTCTCTGCAGACAGAGAACCTCATGGTCCGCTGCGACCAATGCGGTCTCTCGAAGAAGATGGTGCAGGCTTTCGGTGGGGGAGGCAAGAAAGCGCTGCCAGGTTGCCGCGGCCGTCACCCGCACCTGAATTTCTTCGAGGAAGGCTGCAAGGAGAGTCCGCGTACGATCCTACTCGGTGCGACCAACGGCTGGTTCCCCGTGACGCTCTCGGTCCTTGCGATCCCGCAGGCGGGCAGTCCAATCCATCAGCTCGTCGCCGACGGGTGGACCTTCTTCGAAGACGTGCAGAGCGCCGTCGAAGCAGCTGCGGTCGTGAAGACGCTTAAGAAGGCGGCGCAGCTGCCCGGCATCGAGTCGTTCACGGGTGACCAGGTATGGTGGGCGATCCAGGAGCGTCGAGCAGGAGGGGCGGGCGATGAGGCGATCGACCTCAAGGGCCCCGAGTGGGACGTGCTGACGTCGCCGACGCCGCCTACCGACTACCCGCACTTCATGAGCAAGAAGGCGGACGTGCCCAAGGGATTCGAGAATCACCTGTCGCGCGTGCTGCTCCTCGAGCGGCTGCGTGAGGTGAACGCGCTGCTCGGTTTCACGCGCGTAGAGTCGCCGAACGAAGGAACTGGAGCGGAGCGTGCCCCACGTGCGCCGATCTCACGCGGCGCCCCCAATTGGGTGCCAGCCACACAGGTCCATGGCGAGGGCATCTTCCTGCAGTTTTCGGAGGAGGCGCTGACGAGGTGGGCGGAGGGTGTTGGCCCACGTACTCAGGAGGCCGAGCTACGGCGAGGACATCGTGGGTGGCGTGCGCGACGCGGGCTCGAGCCCGACCCGGGGTTCCCCGGAGTGCGCTTCGCGTTGCTCCATACCATCGCGCACCTGCTCATTCGCGAGCTTGCGCTCGACTGCGGATACAGCGCGGCGAGCATCCGGGAGCGCGTCTACGCCGACACCGAGAACGGAAGACCGCAGGCGGGCATCCTGATCTACACGGCGGCTGCGGACTCGGATGGCACACTCGGCGGGCTCGTCGAGCTCGGCAAGCCCGAGAACCTCGGTCGGCTTTTACGGCAGGCTTTCGACCGGGCCGAGGTATGCGCCTCCGATCCGTTGTGCGCCGAGCACAATCCGAGGGTGGACTCGTCGCTCCATGCCGCTTCGTGCCATGCGTGCTCGTTTGTCTCCGAGACCTCGTGCGAGTGCGGTAATCGCTATCTCGATCGAGCGCTCGTCGTGCCGACGCTGCAGGTCACCGATGCGGCGTTCTTTGAGGGGACTTGATGCAAGGGCTCCTGGACGCCGTAGTGGACTTCGTCGCCCTCGTGTCACCTGCGAAGGTACGCATCGTCGCGTCGGCGCTGCGCGGGCTCGCTTCACCGGAAGCGGCTCCCCACGCCAACATGCTCGCCGATACTCACTCCGCCCGCACGGCGGTAGGGCGTGTGCTTGAGGAGTGGGCTCGAGTGCAGGCGACCGGCAATGAGATCGCGGGGCTCATGCTCGGCGCGTCCGAGGCGCGCTTACGCATCGAGCGCGAGCTGAACGTCGAACTCGTCTGGACGGGGCCGACGACGCGCTTCGTGCCGACGCGAAGGACCGAGCAAGTGCTGCTAGACCTGATCGCGTGCGCGACCTCCGACATCTTCCTCGTGAGTTTCGTCGCCTACGACATCCACAGCGTCGTCACAGCCCTCGACGAGGCCGTCAAGCGCGGCGTTCGCATCCGGCTCCTGATCGAAGCATCGAAGGACAACGGCGGTACTTTAGACGTGGACCTCGTTCCGCGGATGCGAGCTAGTGTCCCCGCCTCCGAGATCTTCACCTGGAAGGAGCGTGGCGAGCCCTTCCTCGACGGAAAGGTCCACGCGAAAGCCGCAGTCGTCGACGGCGTGCGGGCATTCGTCACGAGTGCAAACCTCACTGGCCACGCGCTCGAACGGAACATGGAGGTCGGCATCCTGATCCACGGTGGCTCAGTGCCGAAGACGCTGGCCGACCATCTCCAGGCGCTCATCGACGTGAGAATGCTGGAGCGTGTGTGAGGCTCGGGTCGCGAACGAGTCATCGAGCAAGCGCCTGTACGGCCGACGTAGTCAACGCGCGCGAGCCGCGCCCGGGTCACGATGCGCAGGCCTGGCAGTCTTCGCCAAGCTGATCCAGCAGTTGGCGGCGTTCCTCAGGCGACAACGCGGCGAGCTGCTGCAGGAGCTTCAGGTTCGATGCTTTGACCTTGCCGAGCACCTCGTTGCGCGCAACCAGTTCGCCGGTGCGCGCGTCGATGGCGTCACCACCGGGTTGGGGCAGGATGACGTCGACGACGAAGCTGTCGCTCCTGGCCCGAGCCTCAATTGCCTCCTTCAGGCAGCGCCGAGGCGAGGACTCGCCGTGCGTGACTACGACGCGGCGCGCGACCGGAAAGCGAACGCCGTCCTTCACTGGGAACACCCACTCGACGAGGCCATCCTGGTCGGCGTGCGCGGAGTAGCCGCTGAGTGCCACGATTCTTGCTTCGATCTCGCAGCCGGGGATCTGCTCGCCAGCGACCTGCAGCGGGTCGTGCAGCCGCTGCCGCTCTGCTGGTGGTAGTCTGCCGACCATTAGCAGCGTGGCACCGAGTGAGCCTCGGTTGCAGTAGCCGGCGAACAGCACCGTTGCTCGCGGGTCGTGCAGCCACCGGGCGAGCCACGATTGCACGGGGCCGCCTTCGGCGCTGCCGGCGGTCGCGAGTACGATCCGCGGACGCTCTTCAGCGACCGTCGCGTCGCGGCGCGCGCCGTCGACGCGAGCCCATCGAGGTTGGAAGCGATCTACGAGAGTCGCTGCCTCGAGTACTGCCGGTGCGTCTTGTCCAGGGACCCATCCCGGCGCTTCGCCAAACAGTCTGCCGATGGCCTCGCTCGCCGTCCGCATGTGGTCGGCCCGATCCGGGTCCAGACCGAGTTCGCGGACAGCGTGCTTCCCAAGCCATGCCGGACGCACCTTGCCGCCGGGCGAGATGAAGTTCCGCATCAGCCCGTCGCGCAGCACCGCGTTGAAACGGAGCGCCATCGGCGCGTCGACCAGGATCGGCACGCCGGCCAGCAGGTCAGGCTGCTCCGCGGCGAGTAGATGCAGGTCCCAGAGCACGTCCTGGGTCCGCTGGATGCCGAACACCGGGATGATGACCGGACCTCGGCGGGCGATGGCGTCGGCCAGTTCGAGCGCCAAAGCGTGCCGTCGAGCGCGTGGGTCG
>DAIMFJ010000034.1:14516-24738 GCA_036724695.1 Planctomycetota bacterium | reverse complement strand
CCCGCACGCCCTGCGGAGCCGCGTCGACGGCATTCTGGACGAGGTTGCCAAGCACGCGATCGAGCGCTCGGCGGTCGCCGAGGACACGTTCGTCCGCGCTGGCGAGCGACAACTCGAGCTGGAGCTTGCGGCCGGCGAACAGGTCGCGCAGCGCGGCTATGGCACCGGTCAGCCACTCACCGACCGCCAGCTCGCTGCGCGATGCGGGTGCGACGCCGGCGAAGTTGCGGAAATCGCCGGCGATGCGGTCGAGCTGCTCGGTCTGCTCGAGCACGGTGCGCGCCAGCCGTTCGGCGATCGCCTCCGCGCGCGGGTCGCCGTCGCGACGGGCGCGCTGCAGCAGTTCGGCCAGGAGTCGCATCGGCTGCAGCGGATTCTTGACCTCGTGGGCGACCTGGCGCGCCATCTCCGCCCACGCTTGTTCGCGTTCGGCCGCAGCCAGCTGCCGGCGGCCTGTCGCGAGCTCGGCGGCCATGCGGTTGAACGACGCGGCCAGTTCGCCGAGCTCGGCTCCGCCGCGCGCCGGCACGGCCACGGCGAGGTCACCGCTGGCGACGCGGCGGGTCGCGGCGACGAGGCTCTGCACCGGCGAGACGATCGTGCGCGACGCCCACAAGGACCACGCGACCAGCACCAGCACCGAGACGCCGATCGCCACCAGCCACACCTGCGCGAACGCGTCGCTCGGCGCGAACAACTGCCGCTCGGGGGCGGCGACGACGAGTTGGAAGTGGCGCTCGCCGCGGCCCAGCGGCGCCAGGCCGAACCGCCACGGTTCGGCATCGGCGCCGACGAACGCACCAAGCCGCCGTTCCCGGGCGTCGTGCAGTGCGTCGGCGAGGCTGTCCGGGGCCACCGGCAAGCCGTAGTGCCGTCGTTCGGTGTGTGCGGCGATCGTGCCGTCGGCGGCGACCAGGAACACCTCGGCCGCCGGCAGCTGCGCGCGCTCGACCAGCACGTCGCGCGCTTCGTCGAGGATGCGCTGCACCTCCGCCCACCGCAGCAACGCGAACAAGGCCCCGGGAGCGCCGCCGCGGTGCGGCACGTCGAGCACGAGGCCGAGATGGTGTGCGGCCGGGTCGAGCGACCGCACCTGCGGTTCGGCGTGCAGCAGCGGTGAGCGGCCGAGCGGCAGGTACAAGCTGCCGCGGTCGCGCTGCGTGCGCGAGAACCACGCCAGCTCGCGCACGTCGCTCGGGATCAACGCCGCCCGCCGCCCATGCGCACTCGGATCGAGCCGCAGACCGTCGCGCCAGTACACGACCCGGCCAGCCGGGTCGGCCAACAACAGGAGATCGACATGGTTGTCGAGCAAGTCGGGCACCAGCTCGACCTGCTCGGCGAACTCGGCCAGCTCGGTCGGCCGCTCCAGCGCCGTACGCGCCATCTCGCGCGCCACCGCACACGCCTGGTCGACCTTGTCGAAGTGCGCGGCGATCCGTTCGGCGTGGTCCGCAGCCAGCTGCGGCAGGAACACCCGCACGACCTGTTCGTCGATCTGCTCGCGCATGCCGCGCAGCGACAACCACCCGTAGAGCACGAGCGGCAGCGCCGCCGTGGCGACGAGCGTGACGAGGAAGCGGGTGGCCAGGGACGTGCCGCGCACGCCGGACATCATGCCCGAACGGCGCGGCGCGCGCAGGTCACTGCAGCTGCAGGCGCAGGCCGTTCGACCACGACATGCCGCCGGGCACCGGGGCGAGGCAGGCGTGTTGCACGTAGATGCTGAGGCCGGTCGCGAACGACGGCAGGGTGAACGGCGTGGCCAGCGTCGCCGGGCCAGCCGGGCCGGTGAAGGCGATGCTGGACGCGTCGATGCTGGCGAGCAGCGCGCAACCGACGGTGCCGAGCGTGCTGTCGAGCGAGAACGGCAGCGGCAGGCCGAGGTGGACCGTGTCGCTGAAGCCGAAGATCACGAAGCCGAGCTGGTTGGCGGCGTGGTTGGTCGAGCTGAGCGTGACCGTCGCACCGAGGCCCAGCGGACCGCTGGCGCCCAGCGCCACCGGACCGAACGCGTCGTTGCAGGCGGTTCCGTAGGGAGTCGCCGACCCGGCACCGCTGCGCACGATCGACACGCCCGAGGCACTGGTGCCGACACCGGTGACCCCGCCGAGCAGGACCGGGGCTCCGCCGAGGTACGGCACGCGGTAGACGTTCGCGCCGGCGACCCCGATGATCCAATCGAGGTTGACGTCCTGCTCGATCGAGTTCATCGCCGTCAACGTGCCCGAGGGGAAGATGTCGGTGACGAGCCCGGCCGGCGAGATGCGGACCAGGCGGTTGGCGGTCAGGATCGTCGCGATGATGTCGCCGGGCGCCGCGAGGTCGAAGGCGATGCCCGACACGAAGCCACCGAGCCCCGTCGCGATCGACACGCCGACCGTCTGGTTCATCGGCAGGCGGAACACACCGCCGTTGCCGCCGACGATCACGTCGCCGGTGGTGAACTCGAACGCGCCGGCGTTGACCGAGGATCCCCACGGCTGGGCCCCGACGGACAGGTCGGTGACCGTGTTCGTGGTCAAGTCGAGCAGCCGGACCTGGTCGGTGCCGGCGTCGGCGACGACGACCTGACCGGTCCAGTTCCAACTCATCTGGCAGGCGGTGTTGACGCCGGTCGTCAGCGGCGTCCAGGTGGCCGTCGCGACACCGGTCATCGACGCGCGGCCGACGAAGCCGAAGCCGCCGACCAGGAAGTCGGTGGGGTTGCTCGGATCCCAGAGGATCGACTGCGACGTGCCGGTGCCGCCGAAGCTGCCGATCGGAACCGCGGTCCCGACACCGTTGTCGATGACGCCGAAGGAGGTGGTCGAGAAGCCGGTTACGCCGATCGAGCCGGCCGGCAGTTGGGCGATGGCGAGACCGGTGGTGACCAGCGAGGCGGCGAGCAAGGTGAGGTAGCGCATGATGTCGTGCAGGGGTTGGCGGAACGCACTTCCGCAGGGCCTGCCATCATGCCGCTCGGCGCCAGGCGGCGCCGGCGCCTCAGGTCACGAGAATGTAACCGCGCCGCACCTACAGGTTGTCCCCACCACCCGCTTGCAGCTTGGCGGTCAGCCGCGCGATCCGGGCGGCGACGTCGCGGAAGCCGGCGTGGTAACGCTGGGCGTTGCGGTAGCTCTCCAGCGCCTCGGCGTCGTTGCCAGCCGCTTCGGCGGCTTCGGCCGCGTTCCATTCGGCGAGCGCCCCGTCGACGTCGACCTGCAAGGCGTCGGCGCGCGCGGCCGCGTCGGCGATGCCCTTGGGCCAACCGGCGACGATCGCGCGGTAGGCGGCGATCGCCTCCTCCTTCTTGCCGAGGATCTCGAGGTCGCGCGCGTCGCGGTAGGCGGCTTCGCCGCGCAGGGTCTCGCACTGCGTCTGCAGTTCGCCGATGACGGCCCGCGACTGTTCGGAGAGCTGCAGTGCATCGCCCAGCAACTGCTTCGCCGACGCAAAGCGCTCCATCCGCATGTCGACCTTGGCCTTCTCGACCAGGCGCAGGGCGTCGACTTCGCGCGTCATCGCGGCGATCGCGTCCTTGACGCCGGGATACCCCGGATCGATGCGCTCGATGGCCTTGTACTCGACCAAGGCGGCACCGAACTTGTCGGCCCGCTGCAATTCCTTGCCGCGAGCGAACATCTGTTCGAGCACTTCGGCACGGGCCTCGGCCAGCACGGTCTTGGCGTCCTCGCGCGCCGGATCGTTCTCGGTGGCGATCTGGGCATGCCATTGCGCTTCGACGTACCGGAATTCCGGCATGCGGCGCACGGCTTCCAGGAACTGCTGCTGGGCACGTTCGGTCATCCGGGCGATCTCGACGCGGACCTTCTCGGCACCTTCGTGGGCCGGCGCATGGTCGGCCTTGCGATCGAGCGCCGCCAGGAAGTGGCGCATCGCTTCCTCGAGCTCGCCCTTGGTGAGCATCTCGTTGCCCCGCAAGGTCTCGCGCACGGCGATCTTGAGGGTCGCCCGCTCGCGCCAGAACTGCACCGCGAAGGCCTCGGCGCCGAGACCTTCCACATCGGCCAGGATCGCCAGGGCGGCGTCCTCGCGCTCCTCGAAGATCTCGCGACGCGCCTTGTCGATCCAGTAGGCGATTTCGGCCTTGCGATATTCCGTCTGGAACTCCTCGCTCGGCTCCTGCCCGGACGCCTGCAGGCGCCGCCGCTCCTGGTCGAGGGTGTGGAAGGCCTGGAAGTGGTTGCCGAGGCGGGTGAAGTCCCGGCTGTCCTCGAGCACGGATCGGGTGGCGCACCCGGCCAGCAGGGCGACCAGGGGGAACAGGACGGCGTACTTGTTCATGACGACGATCGCGGCACGAGGGGTGGCCAGGGCGGCTCGGGCCGGCCAGAATGGGCAGGAGCCTGAGACGCCGCTCGGCCCAGCATCTTCCCGTTGCCCTCCCCGATGTCCACAGCTTCGAGCCCGACCTTCACCCTCTCGGACTACGTCCGGACCATCGAGTCGGTCCTCGACCGCCGTCCGGCCAACAAGGTGATCATCCGCGAGGTGTCCCTGGCCACCAAGCAGCTGGTCGCCGACGACCGCTGGCTCGACGAGCGATTCCGGGTCGGCAGCCCCGACTGCTACACCCGCCACCTGCTCCACAAGGACCCGCAGAACCGGTTCGTGGTGCTGTCGCTGGTCTGGCAGCCCGGCCAGATGACGCCGATCCACGACCACGCCTGCTGGGGGGTGATGGGCATCGTCGAGAACATGCTCGAGGAAGTCTGCTACGACCGGCTGGACGACGGCTCGCGGGCCGACTTCGCGGACCTCGAACAATCGCGTGGCACCGACGTCGGCCAGGGCGGGGTGGCGTACCTGCTGCCACCCTACGAGGAGATCCACCGGATCGGCAACACCAGCGGCAAACCGACCGTGTCGCTGCACGTCTACGGCCGCGACCTCGACGAGATCAACGTGTTCGACGCGCACACCGGCAAGGTCAGCCCGATGCGCATCAAGTACTACTCGCCGGAATGCGGCAAGCAGCCGTTCGTGATCTGAGGCCGTTGCCCGGCCGGCCGCGCGGCGCGGCTCAGGCCTTGCTGATGAACGATTCGAGGTCGGCGCGCAGCTCCTCGAGGCCGTAGGACGGCACCGTGATGCTGCGGTAGATGATGCGCTCGAGTTCCTGCGGCGTCTTCGGGTTCAGCACGTGCGGCGGCGTGTAGCTGAAGAAGTAGCTCAGCGACAAACGCTGCGTCTCGCCGCCGCTCTGCTGTCCGGAGTACTCCCACGGCACTTCGTCGAACGGCAGGGTGCCGGTCAGGATCTCGTAGATCATGATGCCGATCGCCATCACGTCCGCCTTGCTCTCGGTCAAGAGCAGCGGGTTGTAGTGCGGCGTCGTGGTGACCACGCGCGCCTCGGGCACGCGCATCGCGGGATCGAGCATCACCACCTTGCCGCTCGGCTTGACGACGATGTTCTCCGGCTTGAGGTCGCCGTGGTAGTCGAGCGTGCCGGCGTCGCGCATCGCGATCAGCGAGCGCACGATCGCCAGGAACCAGTTCAGGTGGATGCCTTCGAGGCTGCGGATCTTCTCGCGCAGCGTCTTGCCGCGCACGTACTCGAGCACGAGCAGCGGGTTGCCGTCGACGGTCAGCCGCTCGACGAGGTTGACCAGGTTGTCGTTCTGGTTGGCGGCCAGCAGGTCGCCCTCGACGCGCAGCATCGCGTGCACTTCCTGTTCGTCGAACAGGTCGATGCGCACGCCGCGCGGCTCGAAGAACACGCCCTCGGCGGGCAGTTCGTCGGGGCTGATGCCCTCGGGCGTGCGGCGCGAGCTCACCTCGAGGAGCCGCGTCACCTGGCGGCCCCCGCCGGCGGAAGCCCCCACCTTGATGGCCACCTTGTCCCCCGATTCCTCGTGCTGGGCGAGGTAGACCGAGGCGAAGCCACCTCGGCCCAGGAATCGGGTCACCCGGTAGCCAGAAACGATTTCCCCCACCGCTAGCTTCATCATCCGCTGTTCGTCCCGGTTGCGTTGCGTCCGGTGTGCTCCGTCCGCAAGACACCTTTCGGTATCCCCTTTCTGCAAGTTGAGTTAGGACAACCCGCGGCGCCGAGTCGGCGCTGCCAACGAGACTACGGCGTCAACGGATTCCGAACGTGCGCAACGGCGTCACGAGGGTGCCGTCGGGCAATTCGACCTCGACTTTCCAGTGCACCACCGGGTGCCGGTGAAGCTCTTCCCAGACCCGCGTGGGCACCGGTGCAGCCGTACCGGCAATGCCATCGAGGCGCAGAAGTTCGGTGTAGTCGGATCCCAGCACGACGACCGTCGCCGCGGTCGCGCCAGCCGGCGCGGTCCAGCGGAAGGTGTGCGGCAGACCGGGCAGCGGCCCGCTCGGGAAATCCGCGTGCAGGCCCAAAAGGCCCCCGCCCCGGTGTGTCGATGAGCCGGGAACATGCGTTGGCATCGACAATCCAGGGGTCGCCGCGGCGAGCGCGGCCAGCCCGAGGCACAGCACCCCGACCAGGCGGGGCCAGCGCGGCTGCGGTCGGGCGGCGCGCAGGTTGGCGGCGAGCGTGATCGCAGTTACCGAGCGCCGACGCCAAGGGTAAGACCATGCGACACCGTCCCCACGCCGGGGCCGGGCCGCCTGCATCTCCAGGTAGCGATGCGCCGACAGCAACGCCCACTTCGCCATACTCCGATGTTCGGAACGAACCCGACCCCACCGCAGCGAAATCCGCTGTCCTTGTTGTTGTTCGCGACGCTGGCCGCCTGTGGCGGCGGTGGCGGCGGCGGCAGCAACAGCAGCAACCCGGCCCCGACGCTGGTCGGCGCGACGTTCGTCGGGCTGACCCCGACGCCGGCGATCGGCGACACCTTGCTGCTGACGTTCTCGGAGGACGTCGACGCAACCGGCAACCTGCTCGACGACAACGACGTCGTGCTGTCCGGCGGCACCTCGCTCGGCGCGGTCGCCGCCGCCCCGACGCGGGTCGGCGCGCGCACGTTCGCATTGGCGATCGGGGCCAACGCGAACTTCCTGCCCGGCGTGACGACGATCAACCTGTCCAGCGAGTTCGATGCGATCGCCGACACCGCCGGCAAGCTGGCGGCACCGGCGACCGCGGTGGTGATCGGCGACGACGACGGGCAGGCCCCGGTGTTGGCGAACGTGACGATCGCCGGCGTCGTCGACGAACTGAACGGCACCGGCACGGCCGGCGGTACGCTGCAGGTGCCGGTCAACGGCTGGACGATCGACCTGACCTACTCCGACAACGCCGGCATCGACACCGCGCGCACGCAGATCGTCGCCAACGTCGCCGTGACGACCTCGTCGGGCAGCCAACCCGCCGGCACGAACCTGCGGCCGTTCCTGACGGTCGAACAGGCCGGCAACACCGCGGCGAGCTACCGCGTGCCGACCTCGACGAGCTTCCCGCCGGGCGCGTTCACGCTCACCTGCAGCGTCGTCGACGTCGCCGGCGCGCAGTCGGCGGCCTCGAGCTTCGCGGCGACGGTGCGGCCGTTCAGCGATGCGCTGCGGCCGTTCGAGCGCAACGTCAACCCGCAGCAGCTGTGGTTCCTGGACTTCACGCGCGACATCGAGTCGCTCGTCGCCAGCCCGGCCCTCGGTGGCGCGTCGGTGACCTCGACCGTCGGCGCGAACGGCCGCAGCGACTTCCTCGACGTGCTGCACGTGCTCGGGCTGCAACACACCGCCCCGCTCGCCAACGTGACGCCGGGCAAGGACAGCAACCAGGTGGTCGTCGAGCAGTTCCAGCTCGAACTGCTGGTCCAGCTCGCCGCGCTGCACGACGGCGCGCCGATCGCGTTCACGCTGACCGAACCGACGCCGGCGGCGGCCTTCGGCGGCGGCAGCGTCGGCTACGCCAACGCCGGCTACTCGCAGATCAGCATCGCCGGCACGCCGAGTTCCGCGGGCGTGCTCGGTGTGGCGATCTTCGATCCGAGCAACGCCACCCAGAACGACAACACGCGGACCGACTTCAACGGGCTGCGCCTGGGCGTGTTCCTGCAGACGATCGCCGACGTCGGCCTCGGCCCGCCCGGCAACAGTGCGTTCCGGCAGACGTTCGACGTCTTCGCACCGATCGCCGGCGGCACCGCGATCGGCGCCAACGCCCAGGACGGCCAACGCCTGACCGGCACCCTCAACGACGGCCGCACGACGTCGATCCGCGCCGCGATCGACGACCTGGCCCGCTTCACCGCGGTGATCGTCGCGCACGAATGCGGCCACTCGGTCGGTCTGGTCCGCAACGGCGCGATGCCACAGGGCCTGTACGGCAACGACACGATCAACTTCCCGGGTTCGTCGGACGGCCACATCAACGTGCAACCGCTGTTCCCGGCTGGCGCGACCAACGTGATGAGCCCTGCCCTGTCGTACAGCGGCGCCATCGACCCGAACACCGGCTTCAACTCCCTCAACCTCGCCTACCTGCGCGAGCAGGTCTTCTACGGCAACTGACATGCGCACCCCATTCCTGCTCCTTCCCCTGCTGGTGGCGGCGACGCTGCCCGGCCAGGATCTGCGCCGCGGCCTGGTCGGCGCCGATGCCGTCGTCGTCGGCCGCCAGATCGGCAAGAAGCCGCACGGCGACGAGCTGCTCCTGCACCGGGTCCAGGTGGTGCGCGACCTGCGCGGCGCCGCGGGCGCCGGCGCGGTCACCGTGATCGACTGGCCGAACCTGGGCCTGCACAACCGGCCGCAGCCGCGGCAATCGCGGTTGTACTGCCTGGAGGACGCCAGCGCGGTCGCCGAGCGCCTGGGTCTGCCGGCCGCCAACGCCCCCTACTACCGCATGGTCGGCTGGGCCGGCACCAACCCGTTGGTCGGCGCCGACCTCGACGCCGACCCGCTGGTCGGCTTCGCGACGCTGTTGGCGCGCAGCGACGCCGGTGCGCCGTCGACCGACACCGCCAGCGGCCTGTTCGCGTTCGCGCTGAGTGCGCACCCACAGGTGCGGATCGAGGCGACGCGCCTGCTCGCCGAACGTCCCGACCTCTGCGGCCACCTGCAGAGCGTGCAGTGGAGCCAACTGCTGACCCGCGCGTCGGGCGAGTCCGCCGACGTCGCCTACAAGATCGCGCTCGCCGAGCTGTGCGCCGAGCGCCGCCTCGACGGCGTGCTGGACGCGCTGCTGGTCTCGCTCGGTCCGGTCGACGCTCCCGAGTACGCGCGCACCGTCGGCCGGATCGCCCGCGCGTTGCATGGCGAAGACTCCACCAACCGCTTGCAGGCCCGCCTGCGGGTGCTGCGCGAACCGCGCGACCGCGCCGCCGTGCTGCTCGCGATCGGCGCCACCAACACCGAGTCGGGCCTCGATGCGCTGCTGCGTCTCGACCAGGGCCCGAGCAAGGATCCGGCGGTCGAAGCCGCGCTGCGCGAGCACCGTTCGCCGCGCGCCAAGGAAGCGTCGCTGCAGAAGAGCAGCCGCTGACGGCGAACGGCTGCAGTCGCTCCGCGGCTGCTGCCGATAGCCCCATGCGATGGCACGTTCCGCGCTGGTGGCCCTGTTCTGCACGGTGGTGGCGGCGCAACAGCCGCCGACCCTGCCGCTGCACCCCGAAGTGGTGCTGGTCGGCGCCGCCGAGCCACTGCCGGGAGCTGCGTTCGGCCTCGGCGACGGCGGCGTCGCCGCCGAGTACGAAGAACTCGCCTGGCGAGAATGGGACTGCGTGACGCCCGGTGGTGTCGTCGTCGCGTGCCGCACCGCCGGCGTCAAGCTGACCTTCCCGTCGGGTCGCGAACTACTGCTTGCACCGGACGGCTACCTGCACCTGCGCAGCGGCGAACGTGCCGGCCCGTTCGCGGCGGGCGTCGAGCTACGGCTCGGCGACGACACCCTGGTGCGGATCGTGCTGAACCCGTCGCAGCCCGAACGCCTGCGCGACGTCGTGGTGGTCGCCGGAACGCGCATCCTGCAGCCCTGGCGCAAGGGCTCGCGCTGCCGCGAACCCGGTCGCCCGGGCGAGTGGGCAGGTCACCACCTCTACTGTGCCGGCGACGGCGGCGACGTGTTCACCGCGGTGGCACTCGGCCCGCTGGTCGTGCTCGACCGCATCCTGGTCGCCGCCGACCGCGAGGCCGCGACGCCGCGCGAACGGCTGGCGATCGTGGTCGAACCGCTGCAGGAATCGCTGCAGCGCATGCCGCGCATGCACCAGACCCGCGACGCCGACGTGCGCGGCGCGGTCGCGGTGGTCGCCGCCGTCGCCGAACGCAGCGCGACGACGTTCCACGTC
>DAIMFJ010000034.1:0-14506 GCA_036724695.1 Planctomycetota bacterium | reverse complement strand
CTGCCGCGGCTCGAGCGCGAACGCATGCGCTGGGGCCTGCCGGACGGCAACGAGCTCGAGCTGTCGCTCGACCACGCCGAGCCGCGCCTGTTCCTGTTCGCGCGACAAGCGACGCTGCCGCTGATCGAATGGCGATTCGGCAACAGCCCGGTCGCGTTCCTCACCAACCCGCGGGCGCGTCAGGCCGACGCGTCGAGCGTGCACGGCAACGGCGCGCGCTTGGTGCGCGTCGCCGACGACCTGCAGGCGAACAGCGAGCGCTTCGAGCGCGCCGCCGCGGTGCGGGTGCTCGAACGGCTGCGTCGCGACGCCGCCGCCGAAACACGTCGCCAGGCTGGCCGCGGCCAGCCGGTCGATCGACGCGGTCGCTGACGGCGCGGACGGTCGCGCACGACCGTCGCACTCGCTCAGCGATCGTCGCCCATCGGGATCGGCGCCGGCCCGAACAGGCCGCCGTACACCGCATCGAGCGAAGCCTGCAAGAACTTTGGCGGTGCCGCCTCGGCGGCCAGCACCTGGATCCGCGCCTGCAGTGCCTTGACCCGCTCGGGCTCCGCCGCGGCGAGGTCGCGGGTCTCGTTGGGATCGTCGCCGAGGTGGAACAGTTCCACCTTCGCCGGCAGCACGGCCTTCCAGACCAGCTTCCAGGGCCCCTGCCGCAGCGCGGCGCCGAACGGCTCGATGTTGTAGACCACCTCGGTCCGGCCGGTCGACGCACCCTTGGTCCAGGCCGGCAACACGCTGATCCCGTCCAGCGGCTTCTGCGCACCGACCAGCGTGCCGACCGCTGCTGCCAGGGTCGGCAGCATGTCGACGATGTGCACCGGCTCCTGGATGACGGCGCCGGCCGGTACCCGGCCGGGCCAGCGCACGAACGCCGGCGCGCGCGTGCCACCTTCGTACAGTTCGCCCTTGCCGCCGCGCAGGTCGCCGTTGTCGCACGGAATGACCAGGTTCGTACTGCGACGCCTCACCGGCCAGGAAGCCGTAGAAGTACTCGAAGCCGTAACCGGTCGGCCAGTACTCGAACGGCCCCTTCGAAGTCGTCTGCTCGGCTGGCGTGTTGTGCCATTTGCCCCAGGCGCCGGTGTTGTAGCCGTACTCCTTGAGGACCGTAGCCACGGTCGCCGACGACTTCGGGATCGTGCCGCTGAAGCCGTCCCAGTCGTTGGCGAGCTCGCAGATCTGCCCATTGCCGACCCGCGTATGATTGCGGCCGGTCAACAATGCCGCCCTGGTCGGCGAACACATCGCCGTGGAATGGAATCGATTGTAGGCGATGCCGGCATTGGCGATGCGGTCCAACGTCGGCGTGCGGACCTCGCCTCCGAACGTCGACGCGACCCCCGGTCCGACGTCGTCGAGCAGGATGATCAGGACGTTGGGGGCGCCGTCGCGCAAGCGCGCCGGAGCTGGCGCTTGCGATGCACGGAGTCCTGCATCGTCAAGCCGGGAGTCGACGCCGAGGGGGTCGGTGGGAAGGGCAGGACTTCCTGTGCCGTCGCGTCGGGCACGAGCAGCGAAGCCAGCCCCACGGCGATGCCGAGGGACGAAATGCCGAGGTTCATGGTCGAATCCTGACTGGGAGCGTGGACGTGCAACCGCAGATGGCGGCGCCGCACGGCCGCGGCACGATGGCGCGCCGCTGCGCGACCCAGTCTCGAAAGCGCAAGAAAGCCGGTCAAGCGAACCGCGGCGAATCGCCGCCAAGGCTCGCCAGGGCGGCGGCGTGGCGGGACCGCAGTGGGTCAGCCGGTCTCGACGACCACGCCGAGCTGCCGCGCCACTTCGCCCAGGAACGCGCCGACGTCGGTGACGATGCCCTGGCTCTGCGCCGAACCGCGGTCGCTGAGCTTGCCGACCACCGCCGGGTGGATGTCGACGCAGACCGTCATCACGTCGGCGGCGATCATGTTGCCGGTGCCGATGCCGTGCAGCATCGAGCTCAGGATCACCACCAGCCCGGCGTTCTGCAGGATCTTCGCGTACTGCTCCTGGGCGACGATCAGGTCCATCTGCGTGTCCGGCAACGGCCCGTCGTCGCGGATCGAGCCGGCCAGACAGAACGGCACGCCGGCCTGGATGCACGCGTGCATCACGCCGGCGCGCAGCGTGCCGTTGCCGACCGCGTCGGCCAGGCTGCCGGCGCGGCGGATCGTGTTGATCGCCCGCATGTGGTGCATGTGGCCGTGCACCGCCGCGCGACCGGAGGCGAGTTCGATGCCCAGGCTGGTCCCGTACAGCGCCGCCTCGACGTCGTGCACGGCGAGCGCGTTGCCGCTCAGCAACCCGTCGACCAGTCCGGCCCGGAGGATCGCCGCCAGCGTCGGGGCCGCGCCGACGTGCACGACCACCGGCCCGGCGACCAGGATCACCTTGCGCCCTTCGGCGCGCACGCGGCGCCATTCGGCGACCACCTCGGCGACCTGCGCCGGCAGGCGCCGTTCCGAGCTGGCGCCGCCTTGCATGAACCCGAACTTGCCCTCCTGCAGCTTGCGGGTCGTGAACGGCGTCACGCGGATGCCGTTGTAGCCGACCACCAGGCGCTGGCCGGCGCGCAGGTCGCGCAGCTTGACGCAGCGCACCACCCCGTCCTCGAGCACCAGCGTCGCGTCCATGCGCTGGTGCTGCACCGGCACCCACTGGCCGGCGATGCGCACCTCGGTGGCGAGGTTGGTCGACGAGTAGAAGCCGTCCGGCGCCGTACCGTCGCGATCGACGACCGCGAACTGCGCGTCCTGGGTGTCCGTCTCCGACAGACCGAGCGACATCAGGTCGGCGCGCACGCGTTCGAAACACGCCGCGTTGGGCGCCTCGACCTGCAGCAGCAGGTGGCTCTCGTCGGTGCGGTTGGTGCCGATGTCGAGCCGCAGCACCTTGTACGCCGCGCCGGCCCCCTGCACGGCCTCCAACGCGTCCGAGAGCAGCCCGGAGTCGATCAGATGGCCCTTGGCCGAGAACGTCGCGACGACCTGTTTGTCCACGCCGAGAGGCTATCCCCTGGCTCCGGCAGCGGCCAGCGCAGGCCGCTCGCTACCAGCGGCAGAGATCGAGCAGCAGGCCGTAGCCGGCACCGATCCACGCCCCTTCCGAACGGTGCCCCGACTGGTGCCCGATCACCGCGCCGAGCCCGGCCCCGACCGCGGTGTGCCACGGGAACGTCGACCGGCTGGCGTACGGCGAGCGCACGTAGTAGCCGTCGTCGTAGACCTCGTGGTAGGTGTACCGATCGACCGGCACGTACTCGCGCTGCACGACGACCCGCGGCGCCGGTGGCGGCGGTGGCGGCGGTGGCACGTAGCGGTTGCGTTCGATCTCCTGGTCGAGCCACTTGCGCGTCGCCTCGCTGTCGGCCGGGCCGGTGCGCAGCAACTGCTGCTGCTGGATCGGCACGGCCGCATTCCGGGCACCGGCGCCCGGCGGCACCGGTGCCTGGCGTTCGGCGTACTGCGAGCTCGCACAGGCGGCGAGCGAGAGGCTCAGGACGAGGCTGGCGATGGCACGCATGTCGTTCTCCGGCGCGGAACCATGGCGGTTCCGGCGTTCCTGGTTCACTTGTTCCAATGCAGACGGACCACGTAGTCCGAGGCGTCGACCGAGGTCGAGGTCCACTGGGCGTCGACGGTCGCACCCGGGGCCAGGATCAGCACCTGGCGGTTGCTGGTGTCGCCGACCGGGCGGCGTTGCTCGTCGCGGAAGCTGATCTGGGCCAGCACCTGGATCTGCTCGTCGTCGATGTTGCGGATCGGCACGACGACCTTCAGCTCGCCGCCCGGCAGGCGCGTCACCAAGGCCTTGCCGACGCGCACGACGTTCTGCAGGGTCGAGTCGGACACCACGACGCTGGCGACCTCCTCGGCGTCGTTCTCGATCGCGTAGGCGGCGTAGGGTGCCGAACTGCAGGCGGCGAACAGGGCCGCGGACGCGGCGAGGACGAGCAGGTTCTTCATGGCAGATTCTGGAGTTTCGGAGCCGGCGTTGCCGCCGTCGGTCGGGCGGCCAGCCGGTCGAGACCGGGCAGGCCGCGGAACAGGAAATAGGCCTCGCGACCCTCCGGCACCTCTACGGACCAGGTCTGATCCAGCGTCGAAAGTCGGCCGCCGTTGCGGTCCGCGAACGAAAGTTCGAGCTGGTGCACGCCGGGCGGCAGGTCGAGGGTCAGCACATGGACGGTGTCGGGCAGGGTCGCCCAGTGGCGCACGTCGGCGGCGGTGCTGGTCAACAGGCCCATCAGCAGCAGGGCCCCACCGGCGATCGCCTGGTTGCGGGCCGCGTCGCCGCGGCTGCGGGCGGCGTTGTCGAGCAGCAACACGCCGGCGACCGTGCTGGCGGTCTTGAACACCGCCTTGCCCTCGCGGATGCCCTCCATCGCCGTGCCGCCCATCGTCGACGCCTGGTAGGGCAGGTCGAGCAACGGCACCGCGGTGCCGACGTCGCGGCCGGCGACGCGCACCGCGACCCGTTCGGCCGGCGAGAAGCGCGGCCGGAAGCGAGCCAGCTCCTGCTGACCGCCATCGCCGTACTTCTCCGGGCCCATGCCGCATTCGATCAGCAGCACGACGTTGCCGCGCGCCGGGTCGGCCAGCAGCTGCTGGGCGCCGTCGCCGCGCGAACCGTGCTCGCGGGCGAACTGGTCGGCCTCGCGGGCCTCGCGGAAGAAGTCCTCGGCTTCGCCGCCGAGCCCCATCAGGCGGCTGGCGCGGCCCGCCAGCCAGAACAACAGGGCGTTGTCGGCGCGGAATTTGTCGTCGCCGAGTTCGCCGTCGGCCAGGATGCCGCGCTTCCAGCAGGCCCGGGCGTTGTCCGCCTCGCCGCGCCACAGGTAGTGCAAGCCGGCGTAGAAGGCGTTCATCGCCTTCTCGTACGGATCGCCCTTGTAGGTCTTGCTGCTCTCGCTGCCGACGATCGCCGCGAACGCCTCGCTGCCGCTGGTCTGCCAGTTGCCCATCACGCGCCCGGCGACCTCGAAGTGGCGCCAGGCCGCCTCGTGTTCGCCGAGCATGGTCTCGCACTGGGCGAGTGAGTTGAGCACCAGCGCCAGGTTCTCGGGCTCGACGGTCTCGAGCTCGGTGCGCAGTTGCGCCGCGACGCCGGCGACGTCGCCGGCGGCGAACCGGGCGATCGGGATCTCGGGAGCCCGGACGGCACACGCCGCCAGCGACAGCAGCGGCGCGCAGCGAAGCAGGAAGTGGCGCATGGCGCGTGGTTGTGGTCGCGCCGGCGGCGGCGACCACGCCGGACGGCGTGGATTCAGCGGGCGATCACCGACTTCTCGGACTCGAACTTGGTCTCGTAGCTGTTGGTCCACATCAGCTCGCTGGTCTCGAGGTTGGTCAGTTCGAAGGTGACCAGGTAGTAGGCGGACTTCAGCTTGCCGGACTGCACGACGCGGTCCTGGATGCGGCCCTTCAGCACGTAGTCCGAACCGAGCACCTCGCCGCGCTGGCTCTCCTTGCTGGTGACCGCGCCGGCGCGCTTGGCCTCGCGTTCGCGGCGCACCGCATCGAGGCCGTCCGAGCTGCGGTCGAGGATCTGCACGCGGCCGCCGAACGACCGGAACAGCTCGGTGCGCAGCTTGGTCAGCAGGATCGAGCGGTTCATGCTGTCCGAGGACTCGTTGACCATCTCGGTGATGTGGAAGGCGATGCGCTCGCCGTTCGGGGCGCTGGTCAGCACCCCCGAGGCCTTGATGTCGCGCGACATCTGGTCGGCCATCGTGCGGATGTCCTGGCTCTGCAGCACGGCGCCGCCGACCGCGTCGGGGGCGTCCGGGTCGACCCGGCGGTCGATGGTGCCGGCACAGGCGGTGGCCAGCAGGGCGAAGGCGGTCGGGACCAGGAGACGCAGGGAAGTCGGAAGTCGCATGTGCAGTGCAGTTGGGAAGCGGTGAACCGGCGTATCGATACGCCGTTTGTCCGGCGTGGCGGCCGCCAGCGCAAGATCGGCTTTCGTGTTGCGGCAACTCGCCCGGATCCGGCCGGTTCCAGCCGGTTCCGTGCCCCAAGTCCCCATCGTACGGGTAGCATGCGCACCTCCCCCCGAGCCCGTCCGATGTCGCCCCTCGCCCAGACCCTGGTCGCCGCGGTTGGTCAGCACCTGCGCGGCAAGGACGCCGCCGTGGAATTGGCCGTGATCGCCCTGTTCGCCGGCGGCCACGTCCTGGTCGAAGACCATCCTGGAGTCGGTAAGACCTTGCTGGCAAAGGCTTTGGCGAAATCGCTCGACCTGCCGTTCCAGCGCGTGCAGTGCACCGCCGACCTGCTGCCCAGCGACATCGTCGGCGCCCAGGTCTACCAGCCGCGCACCGGCGAACTGACCTTCCGGCCTGGGCCGGTGTTCACGTCGGTGCTGCTGGCGGACGAACTCAACCGCACCCCGCCGCGCACCCAGTCCGCCCTCCTCGAATGCATGGCCGAGCGGCGCGTGACGATCGACCGCGACAGCCACGACCTGCCGGAGCCGTTCTTCGTGATCGCCACGCAGAACCCGCTGACGTCGGCCGGCACCTACCCGCTGCCGGAGAACCAGCTCGACCGCTTCCTGTTGCGGCTGGAGATCGGCTACCCGGACGTCGACGACGAGATCGAGGCGGTCGCCCGCGAGGACGGTCATCGGCTGCTCGAGGCGACCCGGCCGGTGGCGTCGCGGACCGACTTGCTGGCGGCGCGCCAGGCGGTCGACGCCGTGCGGTGCGCGCGGGAACTCAGTGCGTTCGTCGTCGAGCTGGCCAACCGCACCCGGCGCACCGGCGGCGGCCTGGCCGGCGTCAGCACGCGCGGCGCCCAGGCGTTGCACCGCGCCTGCCGCGCGCGCGCGTTCGTGTACGGCCGCGACTACGTGGTGCCCGACGACGTGCGCGCCCTGCTGGTGCCGGCGTGGGCGCACCGGCTCGGTGCCCGCTCGCACGACCAGGCCGAAGCGGCGCTGCACGAGATCCTCGCCGAGACCCCGTTGCCCGAGTAGCCGCCGATGGCCGCGACGCACCACGGCATCGAGTGGACGCCGCGCGGGCGCGTGGTCGGCGCCCTCGCGGCGCTGGCGCTGGTGGCCGCGTGGCTGGGCGGCCACGACCGCGCGCGGCTGGCGGCGGCCTTGCTCGCCGCACCGGTGGCGGTCGACTTCGTGCTCAAGCAGCGCCACCTGCACCGCGTCGCGATCCGCGTCGCGCGCCGCCAGACCGCTGCCGGTGCCCCGTCCACCGACCGGCTCGAGCAACGCAACGCCGCCAACCGGCCGATGCGCGCGTGCCTGCTGTTCGCGCCGCGCACGATGCGCGCCGAACCGCCCGTGCTGTTCGTGCAACTGGCCCCGCGCGGGGCCCTGGTCGCGAACCTGCGGCAGCGCAGTTCGGTGCGCAGCCACGTGCTCGAACGGGTGTTCGTGCTGGCGTCGACGTGGCCGCTCGGCATGTTCCGGTCGCGCGCGGCGATCGCGGTGGCCGCCGAGCTGGTGACCGAGCCCGCCCCGGTGCGGCTGCGCGCCGAACTGCTGCGCGCGTTCCTCGACGAGGAAGCGCAGCGGCACAGCGCCGCGCGCCACGACGGCGACGAGTTCCACTCGCTGCGCGAACACCTGCCCGACGAGGACGCCCGGCGCGTGCACGCGCTGCGCAGCGCGACCGCCGGCACCCTGGTGCGCCGCGTGTTGCGCGGCAGCATGCCGCGGCGCGCTGGCATCGTCGTCGACCTGCGGCGGCCGCCGGGGCGGCGACTCGACCAGGGCGCCCGCCGGTTCGAGTGGAGCCTCGGCAGTTGCGTGTCGCTGGTGCAGTGGTTGCGCGCGCATGGCGTCGAGGTGACGGCGATGGTGGTCGACGCCGAGCCGGTGCGGGTCGAGGTGCGCAACGCGCGCGAGCAGCGCGAACTGTTCACGTTGCTCGCCGAGGCGTCGCCGACGCCGCACCGCCAGCTGCCGGAGGACCTGTTCGCGCCGTTGGCCGGCGTCGACCACCGCTACTGGATCCCGGCGGGTTCGTACTTCGCGGCACCGGAGTTCGCGGCGATGCAGGGCCGGGTGACGCTGATCGGCGAGGAGGACATGTGACCAAGCGGCGCTCGGCGACCGAACGCACGGCGGCCTGGGCGCTGCTGGCGAGCGCCGCGTTCGCAGCGCTGAACCTGCCGACCGCGCAGCTGCCGCCGGCCTGGCTGCTGGCGTTCGCGCTGCCCGCCGCGCTGATCGGCAGGGCCACGTGGCTGCAGCGACTGCCGTGGCTGCTGGCGGTGGTGGCGCTGGCGCTGCAGGTCGCGGCGTGCTGGGTGGCGTACACGTGGGCCGGGCCGCTGTCGCAGCAGGCCGCCCTCGCCTGCACGCTGCTGCCGCCGTTGGCGTTCGTGACGATCCGGCGCCGCGACGCCGACGCCCCGCTGGGCCAGTTCCTGGCCTTCTGTGTGACCACGATCGGCGTGCTGTTCGGCGGGCCACAGCCGCACTGGCTGGCGGCCTATGCATTCGCCGCGTGCCTGTCGCTGCGCAGCGAGAGCTGCCTGGCGACGCTCGAACTGGCCCGGCATCGCACCGCCGACGCGCGTTCGCCTGGGGCCAGCCGGTTGTTCGGCACGACCCTGACGCTGGTGATCGGCTGCGCGCTGGTCGGCGTGCTGCTGGTGCGCGGACTGGTCCTGCTGCCGTCGCCGAGCGATCGCGACGAACGGCGCGCGACGGGCGGCCGGCCGGCCGCGCCGGTGGTCGCGCAGGGGCTCGACGATTCGTTCGTGCTCGACGGCGGCGGCATCCTGGCCGATCTGCACGGCGAGCAGTTGGTGCGGGTGGCGAGCGAAGACGGCCAGCCGGTGCAGCAGGACCTGTACCTGCGCACCGGGTTCTTCGTGATGCCCGACCTCGACCGCTGGACGATCGGGCCGCTCGACCTGGAGCCCGTCGACACCGTTGGCGGCCATCGGCTGCACCGCCCGATCCCTGGCGCAGCGGTGCGCTGGCTGACGGTCGAACGCTACGCCGGCGCCAGCAACTTCGTGCCGATGCCACCGGGCACCTGCGAGGTCCGCGAGCTCGACGCCGGCCTGCTCGATGCCACCCGCGAGTTCCTGGCCCAGCGCCCCGATGCCGAGAACGACGTCTACCGGATCGCCTACCAGGACCTGCCGCCGCCACCGGACGATCTGACCGTCGATCCGCGCGGCGAGCGCCTCGGCCTGCTCGGTCTGCCGCGCAACTTCGACGGCCAACCGTTCGCGACGCTGTTGGCGCGCTGGCGGATCCGCGGCGCGGCGCTGCAGGTGGCCGCGAAGGTCGCCGAAGGCCTGGGGCGGCACTGCCGCTACGAACGTCTCGACCCAGTCGGTCCGTACCCACACGCGCTGCAGAACTTCCTGTTCGCGGAGGGCGATCGGTACGGTTACTGCATGCACTTCGCTTCGGCGGCGGCCCTGCTGCTGCGCATGTGCGGAGTGCCGTGCCGGATCGCCGTCGGTCTGTACGGCGGCGGCATCGATCCGCGCGATCCGGCCGCCCGCATCTACGGCTCGCAACACGCGCATGCGTGGGTCGAGATCCCGTTCCCAGGGCGCGGCTACACCGTGTTCGATCCGACTCCGGCGGCCGAACGGGGCGCGAGCACGCCGCCGCGCGATCCGCAGGGTACCGCCACGGCGGTGGACGAGTCGGGCGACGACCTGCGCGCCGCGCTGCTCGCGTTCGCGGAGTTCCTGCTGCAACCGTGGCTGCTGGCGACGGCGGCGGCACTCGCGGCGCTGCGCCTGCTGCATCTGCGCCGCGGTTCGACTGCGCACCGCGATCCGGCGACTCCCGCGCTGCGCGCGCCGCGCCGCCTGCTCGGCCGCCTGTTGGCGGAATTGGCACGCGCCGGGCTGCACCGGCAACGGCGGCAGACCTTGGAGTCGTTCGCGCGCGAACTGGCCGCGCGCGGCTGCCTCGTGCCGGAGGTCGGCGCCGCGTTCGCGGCCTACCAGGAAGTGCGCTTCGGCGGCCGCCCGTTCGACGCCGGGCGCGCGAGCCGTCTCGAGGACGGCATCGCCGCCGCGCGCCTGCTGGCCAGCCGGGCGGCCCCGGCGCCGCTCACGTCCTGATCGCGGTCAGTCGCGCGCGACCGGTGTCGAGCGTGACGCGGCAGCGGCTCAGCAGGTCGTTGCCGAGCACCCCGTGCACCGGGAAGAACTCGCTCGCCACGCGCGGCACGACCGGCAACTGCACACCCTGGAAGCGCGCTTCGGAGACGCGCAAGACGAGGTCGCGCACTTCGCGCACCGCGACCAGGCTGCCACCGAGCGTGCGGACCCGCCGGAACGCGGGTGTCGCCCGGTCGGCGCCGCCGGGCAGCGCCGCGAGCCCCGCCGCGGTCAGGCTGGAATGGCTGGCGCCGGTGTCGAGCACGAACCACAGGCGCACGCCTTCGACGGCGACCGGCACCAGGCATCGCCCCTCGACGCGCACGCATTGCACCGACTCGGTGGGCACCAGGCCGCTGGGACGTTCGAGCACGATGCTCGCCCGTTCGGGGTCGATGGTGAGCCGGAACGCCGCCAGGAGATCGAGGCCGATCACGCCGCGCGGGGCGCGTTCGGGGCCGCCATGGCGGTCCTGCAGGCGCATCGCCGCATCGGCGACGACCAGTACCGGCCACGCTCCGACATCGACCTCGCCGACGGTGAACGACTCGACGTAGCCGAGTTCGGTGGTCAACGCCTGCCCGGCACCGTCGACCGCGGTCCCGGCAGCGCCGCGCGCACGCACGCCGAACTCCCCGGCCAGCGTGCTCGCGAACGTGGTCATCGACGTGCCGGTGTCGATCGCCAACGAACGCTGTACGCCGTCGGCGCCGCACGCGAACTCCGGGCCGTCGCCGGGCAGCAGGCGCTGCTCGCTGAGGAACGGCCCGGTGGTCGTGCGCACGTACGGCAACGCACGCGACACCGCCGCGAACGCCCGGCGCCGCGTGGCTTCGTCGCCGATCGCGCCGGTCTCCAGCCAGCCGGTCGCCTCCCCCCATCGGCCGGCGGCGAACAACAACTCGCCGAGCCGACCAGCCAACGCTGCACGGTGGGGTTCCGCGACCGCAGGATCCTGGGCCAGCTGCACGGCGCGCCGCTGCGCGGCGATCGCGGCGTCGTCGCGCCACGCCAGCTCGGCGAGGACCGACGCCCACTCGGCGACGGCGATGCTGCGCGGATCGGCACGTTCGGCCTGCTGGACGAATTCCTGCGCCGTCTCGAACCGCCCGGCACGCAGCGCCGCGACCGCCTCGTCGAGCAGCCGCCCGGCATCCGGCGGAACCGGCGGCGCCTGGCAGCCATACAGCAGCACGAGCACCAGCCAGTTCCCGGCGGGCGGGCGATGCCGCGTCACTGGGCGGTCACCTGGATCGAGCGCGACGCCACCGCGACGACGCCGGCTTCCACCGGCGACAACGACTGCAGGAACGTCGAGTACGACCAGTACGGGTACTGCGAGAGCAGCAACTCGGAGTCGTCGGCGCGGTACGCGGTCAGCGTCAGCGTGTAGGTCCGGCCGACCACCAGCGGCGTCACGGCCTGTTGTGGCAACGTCACGAACGCGAACTCGGTGGCGTCGGGCGGCAGGCAGATGCGCCACGAATTGCGCTCGCTGCCGACGTCGTGCACCAGATCCAGCCGCGCGAACAAGCAGCCCGGCGGCAACGCGAAGCGGACCGTGAAGCCGCTCGCCGCCACGGTGCCGCCGGCAGCCGGCTCGGTGATCGTCGGTGGGGCCAGCATCGCCGGGGCGACGGTCGTGCCACCGAGGCGACACAGGAGCTTCTGCTCGATCGTGACGCCAGCGTTGCTGGCCGAGCCACGCACCAGCGCCAGCCAGTTCGCACCGGCGAGCTGGCCACCGAGGGCCGGCAGCGAGAACGTCAGGTCGGCGCCGTTCGCGGCATGGTTGCCGGCCAGCTCGCGCACCACGTCGACGACGGTGCCGTTGCTGCGCTGCAGGGCGAGGTCGACGCGCAGTTGGCTGGCGGTGAGCGCGGCGTCGAGACCGGTCAGCGCGCCCGCGGCGACGAACGCCTGGTCGGCGAGCCGGTCCAGCGGCACGTCGCGGGCCACGGTGGCACCTTCGGTCGGCAGGACGTCGAGCGCGATGCCGCCGCGCAACAGCGTGCGTGCACCGCCAGCGATGTCGAGTTCGACCGCGGCGAGGTTGCCGCCGCGCGACGCCATGCCGACCACGAATTCGTCGTGCGTCGTCGCCGGATCGACGTCGAGCGGCACACCGACCCGGATCGGCAGTCCCCCGACGACGTCGTCCCACCATTCTTCGAGCTCCAGCGGGCGCAGCGACCGCAGTTCGTGGTCACGCGCGGGATTCGCCCCGAGCAACCGGCCCGCGACGAGGCCGTGCCGGTCGAAGGCCGCCAACGGTTGCCAGAGGGCGCGTTCGAGGGGTAGTTCGAGGTGCTCGCCGTTCGGCTGCACGATGCTGATCGCGCTGGTCACGGTGCGTCCGGCGTGGCTGGTGCGCAGGCTGGCCGTCGCCCGACCACCGAAGTTGCGGTCGAGGAACAAGGCCCCGGCCTCGCGGGTGATGCCCTGGTAGCCCTGCCCGGCGACGCTGCCGGAGACGATCACCGCGCCTTCGACGGGACCTCCACCCACCGAGTCGCACGCGACGGTCCGCGATCGGCGACCGCCGAGGAACCAGCCGACCTCGTCGTAGTAGACGTAGGTGTCGAGCAGGCGCGTGCGGCCATCCGCGTAGACGATGCCCTGCGCGAAGTTGGCTTCGTAGCGATCGCGCACGTTCGCGTGCTGGAAGCCGCTCCACAGGATCGGCACGTCGTCGAACGCAGCCGCCCCTCCCGCGTCGACCGTCGTCGACACCGCGAACGGATACCGCGCGGAGCCGATCGACGTGCGGCGGAACGGCTCGGCGCGGCCGCGTCGGACCTGCTGCACGCGCATGTCGACGACCGCCACCGTCGGCAACACCAGGTCGCCGACGTCGACATCGCCATTGGCGGTCACGCCCGGCCCTGCGGTGACCCGCGCCGGGCGATACCGGCCGCCGGCCAGCACCTCGACCGCGGCACTGCGGGCCCCGCCGTCGCCGAGCGCACCGGGCACGCTGGTCACGACGAATCGACCGTCGCTGCCGCTGACGACCCATCGCCCGTCGACGCCGACGAGCTGTTCGCCGAGCCCCCGCGCCTCTTCGTCGACGATCCGACCGCGCACGGTCGCCGTCGGCACGAGCGTCGCGAACGCGTAGATGCCGCCGCGCTCGACCAGAGCGGTGGCGACCAGCCGACCCGCCGCCGGTGCCAGGTTGCTCCCCACATCGGACCACTCCCCACTGTCGGGGTCGAGCCGGAACAACGTCGCGGTGCCGCGCAGTTCGTCCGGCGCATCGAGCGTCGCGTTCGTGAACGTCGCTCCGGCCGGGACGACGCTGTAGCCGCGCGAGAACAGCCACGCGCCGCCCGTGGCGGTCGGCAGCGGCGCTGGCAAGTGATGCGCGGCGAGTTCGCCCAGCGCCAGCTCGGCGGCGGCAGCCCCGTCGGGCAGACCGACGCTGCTCGCCGCCGCGACGGTCAGCGTCGCGCCACCGACCGAGGTGACCGCGACCGGTCCGACCTGCGTCCCGGCGACGATCGGCACGGTTGCGCTCGCCGGATGCTCGGGCAGGTACACGGCAACGGTCAGGTCGGTGGCCGCCGGGGCCAGGAACTCGACCGCGCCGAGGGCGTCCCCGGCCACCGCCGCACCGGTCGCGCCATCGACGCGGATCCGCACCGATCCGGCCAGGGCGGTGTAGAGGGTGGCGCGTCCGGTGCTGCCCGTCACACCACGCAGACCGAGGGCTGGCGCCTCGACCACCGCGCCGGTCACGCCGCGGCCCTGGTCGTCGAGCACCAACACCCGGCCGTAGGCTTCGGGCAGGCGATCGAACTGCAGTCCGACGTCGCTGCCGTCGCCTTCGCACGCCGCCAACAGCGCCGCCAGTGCCACCGCTCCGACCAGGTACTTCGTATTGCTCATCGCCCGTCGCCCCCACCTTCGCTGCGTGCCGCACCGCCGGTGCGGCGCTGTTCGAATCGATCCGGCTCGGGCGGCGTCACCACCCGGCTCCGGCTGCCGTCGCGGCCGATCGAGCGCACGCCGACCACCACGTCGTCCAGGCACACGCCCGGCAGCGTCGCGCGCCACCTGCCGCCGCGGACCGGTTCGGGCTGCGCCGCGGCCTCGTCGACGACCGCGGTCCAGTCCGCTGCCGTCGTCGGTCGCCACACGAACTCCACCGCCGCCGCGCCTTCGGCCTTCGTGTAGGTCACCTCGGTGTCGTAGCGGTCGCGCCGCAACTGGGCGCCGGAAACCTGCGGTGGCCGCGGCGCCGACGCCAGTTCGCCGATCGTCGCGACGACGACCCGCGCGACGTTCGCCATGTACGCCGCATCGGCGTACTCCGGCAGATCGCCGTACGGTTTGCCGTCGCGCAACACCACGTCCTGATGCTGCCGCGAGAAGTCCTCGCGCGGTTCCGAGAAGCGCATCGCCGGGAATCCGGC
>DAIMFJ010000033.1:0-24777 GCA_036724695.1 Planctomycetota bacterium | reverse complement strand
CCCCCCCCCCCCCCCCCCCCCCCCCCCCCCCCCCCCCCCCCCCCCCCCCCCCACACTGGCAGCCATGATGGCTCCGAAGAAGTTGATCCTCGTGCCGCTGATGAGCATGCTGCCGGCGGCGCTGTTCACCACGGGTTCGATGGTGGGTGATGGGGCTGGCCTCGGCCTGCCCATGGCTGGTTTCGAGGCTTCGGTGGAGCCGTGTGGGGAATGTCAGGCGACTTTCGTCAACCACAACATGCCCACCACCGAATACTGGGCCTGGATCATTCCTGTCCCGCTGCCTCCGGCCCCTGGCGGCCTTCACGACGATACCACGTTGGTGGCGCCAGCCTTGCTGCCGACTCCGAGCAGTCCTCCGATCAGCCCCGGGGTCGGCGGGAGTTCGGGGTGGTTCACGGGAGATGTGGCGCTGTCTGTAGCGTCCGCATCGTTGGGTGTAAGTACGGACAGGCGGGCGAATGTCACCGTCAATCTCCCGTCGTACCAGAATGGATCGCTTTTTCAATACAGGGACATCGTCTGCGGGAAATTCGATGGCGAATGCGTGGTGGTCGATGGCGATGGGTGTGTCCAGGACCACGGGCTGGGATGCTACGCCTACCTTGACGGGTGGCTCGAGTTGCAAGGTTTGACTTCTGCTTCGACACAGTTCGCAAAGGTGTCCGACAGATTGGGATCGGTCAACAAGCGACTTGGCGACCCAGAGTTCTTCGTGTACGCTGATGCGGCTATGGACTGCGGAACTGCTGGTGGGGTGCCGGCGGTGGCGGAGCTGTTCTTCGAAAACTACACCCAGATTGGCTTCGTGGACCGTACCACTCTGTACAAGGAGACCATTCAGGCCTGCTATGCATGTGAGGAGAATTGAGCATGGTGGACGGAAGGCGAATATTGTCGGCGATCGCCGTGACTGGCCTGGCTGCCGTCTCGTTGTGGGGTGTGATCAGGGTGGTGGCGTCCGCCGATCTGGATGAGCAGCCGGTACAAGGGTCGAGCCAAGATTCCGGACAGCGTGCGCCGGATGTGTCAGAGGCTCAAGGGGTCGAAGTCCGGCAGGAGCGCCGCAGCTCGATCGAGGCCGATTCGGGCAGGGCTGTCGATCCGGATGCCAAAACGATGGCGCAGTGCTTGGCATCGCATGGCATCCAGGTCGTGCAAGAGATCCTTGCGGCAGACGCGCCGGCGGTGTTGTACGAGAGACTCGAGGAGAAGGTCGAAGCGATTCGCGATCGTCTGGGTGCTCTGGATTCGGCCAAGCTCGAAGCGGGACGCCTACAATTGCAGGTCGCCGAGCTCAGGCAACGAGAGATGCTGTTGGCCTTTGAGGAAGGTGTCTATGTCCTGGTAACTCCGGATATGGCTATGCGAGCAGCAGACGTCCTGTCGAGGGAGTTTCGTAATACGAACGTTGGGACGCATTCCGGGCTCACCACGGTCACTGGCTCCCAGGTCGTTGCGGTTGTCGCGAGGCGACCGTCTGCCGAGTTGCGGAAGGCGATGGCTGCTGCGAATCGAATGCGTCGCGCCTCGCCCAAGTGAGCCAGCCTCGACGGATCGTTCGTAAAGGAAGAATCATGATCAAGAACATCGGATTGGAATACCTGGTTGCGGTCGCCCTGCTGGCAAGTGCCAGCCCCGCGCAGGTCTGGAACGACATCCTCGGTCGACGAAGCGTCGATGTCCCCGCGGGGCGAGAGCTGTTGCGACTCGAGTCGAGCTTCACCCCCGGTGGTGCCACCGCGACGCTGTTCGTCAATGGGCATGCGGCCGGTAGCGCGAGCTTGCCGATGACTCACGTCTCCGGCGCGGTTTGGGTGAATGCCAATCCCGCGGAGTGGGTGATATGTGGCACGACCGCAGCGTCGCCCGGCGGGCAGCGGATCGGTGTGCTTGTTCGCCTGCGATGGTCTGCCTCGGCATTCTCGGTCCAGCAGAGCTGTCAACTCACGGAGCACTGGCCAATGTCCATAGCCCCGGCACCGGGCGGCTTGGCGATGCTGGACGGCAAGAATCGCGAGATCAAGGTCGCCAGCCATGCCTTGGTGCAAGGTGGTTCATTGCCCGGCGACGGTGCTTGGAGCACCTTGGCGAACGGTGCGCAGATTCCCGAAATGCTCGAGCCGGGGTATCTGTCCTACATGAACCTCGGCGTCAAGGACCACAACCTCTTCCTCATGGGTAGCAGAGGGCAGCACGTTTCCAGGAGATTCTCCCAGGTGGGGACAGGTCTCCAGTTGGTGGAGTCGGTCGACAGACAAGGGACCTTCGACGCCCTCGTCGCGAATGGGGTCGATGGATTCGACGTGTACTTCCCGGCTGGCTGCAGCACCGCGGTGATTCGCGATGCCGATACACAGGCCGTGGTCGCCACGCTCAGCGGTACGGCCGGTTCGCGGGTTGCCACCGGCCCGTTGGCCGCTGTCGTCCAGAGTCCATCCAAGAAGCTGGAGCTCTACTACCCGGAAAGTGAGTTCCACAGCCACTGGATATGGCCGACGGTGCGCTATGGCGAGCCGCTCGGGTTGGCCGAATTGGCGGTTGGGCGAGTGGTGATCGAGGCGGTTGCCACAGCGGGAAGCGACGCGTTCGCGGTCGCCTGCGGCGCGCGCGGTCTCGCCGCCGGTACGGTTTCCTGTGTGCTCGCGGTTGCAGCGCGTCCTGCCAGTGGTGTCGATCCGGTGGTGACCGGGCTCGGTCCGAGTGGCCAGCAGGCGTTGCTCACGCCCGATGCGACCTTGCTGTTCAGTCTCGACACCGGGCAGGTTCTCGACAATTTCGGCAAGTTGGTATCGTTGGGTACCGGTACGGGTGTGCTCCTGTATCAGTTCGTCGTCGTCGGCCCCAACGGCGTCGGTGTGTCCGATGTCGCCAGCACGCTGGTCGTCGCGGCGCCTTCGGCGAACCTCGCCTCGGGGCCGGCCAGCCAACAATCGAACCAAGGTGGTGGCGTGGTGAGCGGTAGTGGCTCAGCGGTTGGCCAGAGTTCCCACCCAGGGTTCTCTGCGGGGTCACATCTGCAGAGCGGGGCCGCGGCGAGCAATCCCGCGTGGCAGGTCTGGAGGTCGGCGCAACAGGCACTTGGCACCACCAGCGCAAGGTGATCCGGGATTGGTTCGAAACGGCTTGGTGAACCAGGGCACTTGTCTTGGCGCGCACTGCTGGCGGCGACCTGTGTCGATGGTTGCCGCACCGTGGGGTGTTGATGCCGGAGTAGGTTGCGTACCCATCAGGTTCGAGCTGGCGAGCTGATCATTCCGGTTGTCGAGTGGGCACCCCGGTCGATTTCGACCGGCGACAGCCATCGAACCCTCCGCTACGTTGCCCTCGTGGCCAGCTTCCAGACCACCCGATGGATCATGATCCGGCGCGCCAGCCGCGACGGTGACTCCGGGCAGCGTGCCCTCGCGGAGCTCTGCGGTGCCTACTGGCGGCCGGTGTACGCCTTCTACCGGGCACTGGGCCTCACCGCCGACGACGCCCAGGACTGCACGCAGGGCCTGTTCGCCGCGTTGCTCGAACGCGGCGGCTCGGTCCACCGGTGGCGATCGAATGCAGTGGTGCGGGGCAGCTGTGGGCCTACCGCGGTGCCACCGGGCAGGTCGTCGCCGGAGCGTTGCGCTTTGCGGGCGACGAGGTCGTGGCGGTCGACGCGACGGCGCGAGTGCTGGTGCCCGAGAATGCCCTGGTCGGCTCGACCTACCTCGGCCAACGCATCGCCTTCGCACTGGCCGCCAACGGTCCAGTGGTCGCCTCAACCCACGATGGCACCGTGTGGATCCACGAGTTCCGCAACGGCGTCCGCATCCACGAACATCAGGGGCGCGTGGTCGGCATCGAGGGTCGCTGACGCCGGCTGGGCCCCGTGGGCTGGCTCCCACGGCCGCGACTGCTATGGTCTGCCAGGATGGAACCCACCGCCCGCCCCCAGATCGTCGCCATCGCCGGGGGCTCCGGCAGCGGCAAGACGACGCTCGCGCGCGCGGTCAAGAAGGTGCTCGGCGACAGCTGTTCGCTGCTCGAGCACGACGCCTACTACCGCTGCCTCGGCCACCTGCCGCCAGCACAGCGCGCAGCCGCCAACTTCGACCATCCGGACAGCCTGGAGAACGAACTGCTGGTGCTGCAGCTCGAGCAGCTGCGCCGCGGCCAGCCGGTGGCGGTGCCGCGCTACGACTTCGCCAGCCACAGCCGGCTGCCCGAAGGGCTCGCCGTCGAGCCGCGCCCGATCGTCCTCGTCGAGGGCATCCTGCTGCTGGCGCTGCCGCAGTTGCAGCGCGTGTTCGACCTGCGCGTGTTCGTCGATGCGCCCCCCGAGCTGCGCTTCAAGCGCCGCAGCGACCGCGACGTGCGCGTGCGCGGGCGCACCCCCGAGAGCGTGCGTGCGCAATGGACCGCGACCGTGCAACCGATGCACGAACGCTTCGTCGAACCGTCGCGGGCCAACTGCGATCTGCTGCTGTCCGGCCGCGACGACGTGCAACAGAGCGCGCGCCGCGTCGTCGCGTGCCTGCAGGCGCAGCAGCGCTGGCCTGGGTTGGCCGTCGGCGAGCGCACGATGTCCTGAGTCGATCCCGCGCACCCGCGTCCGCTCGGCGCGCCGCCCGTCAGCCCTTCGCGCCGGACTTGGCGCCGCGGAGCTTGACCACGTAGGCACCAGGTCCGTGCGTCGCCACCACGAGGCACGCCACGACGCCGAACAGGATGTGCTCGCAGCCACCGTCCTGGACGAAGAACGCGCCGAACCGACCGTTGGCGATGCCGTGCCAGAGCACCAGCGCGGCGAGGCACAGCGCCAGCGAACGCGTCAACAGGCCGAGGTTGATCACCAGGCCGAACAGCATCAACAGGTTGGCCAGGATCGTCTCGACGGTGCCGGGATCCAACGCGGTCGCGCCGGCCGGCAGCGCCGAGGTGTTGCCGAGGCGCGAGCCGCCCCAGATGCCGAACGTGGCCGCGATGCCGTACAGCATCGCGGTGGTGCCGACGACGAGGCGGGTGAGGGCCAGGACGAGTTGCGCAGGGGAATGGCTCATGGCAGCGGCGGATCGGACACCGGCATGATCGCCGCGGGGCCGGCGCGTCGGAAGCACGTTCTCCGCACCGCATCGGTGGTGCTGGCCCCGAAGCCGTCCGCCGGCCATAGTCGCCGCCTGCGACCCGGCCAGGCCGGGACCCACGACATGAGCGATTCCAGAGACTGGGCACAGCCGTTCCGTCAGGTCCACATCTTCGCGAACCTCTCGCCGCAGGAGGCGGACCGATTGCTCGCGATGGTCGAGCGACAGGTCTACCGCGCCGGCGAGGTGATCTTCCGCGAAGGCGACGCGCGGGCGCGCATGCTGCTGATCCGGCGCGGCAGCGTGCAGCTGAGCCGCGTCGACGTGTTCGGGGCGACGCGCCCGGTGGCGACGCTGATGCGCGGCGACCTGCTCGGCGAAGGCATGATGATCGGCGACTCGGTGCACTCCACGACCGCCACGGCCGTGCTCGACACCGAGCTGGTCTTCCTGCACCGCGACAAGGTCCGCGAGTTCTTCGCCGGAGACCACGAACTCGAGAAGCGCATGATGTCGAGCCTGCTCGCCGAAGTGGTCGGCCGCCTCGACCAGCAACTGTTCCGCACCAGCGGCGTGACGCACGCGTTCTCGACCGGGCGCACGCGCACCGAACACGACCTGCTCGGCGACGGCCAGGTCCAGGCCGAGGCCTACTTCGGGCTGCAGACGCTGCGCGCGATGCACAACTTCGAGATCGGCGGCGTGCGCCTCAACGCCTACCCGAATCTGATCAAGGCCCTGGCGATGGTCAAGAAGGCCTGCGCGTTCGCCAACCGCGACTGCGGCGTGCTCGTGCCCGAGGTCGCCGGCGCGATCGCCGAGGCCTGCGACGAGGTGATCGCCGGCAAACTGCACGACCACTTCGTCGTCGACGTGCTGCAGGGCGGGGCCGGCACCTCGACCAACATGAACGCCAACGAGGTGCTCGCCAACCGCGCGCTCGAGCTGCTCGGCGCCGAGAAGGGTGCCTACGACCGCGTCCACCCGAACAACCACGTCAACTGCTCGCAGTCGACCAACGACGTCTATCCCAGCGCTCTGAAGCTGGGCATGGTGCTCAGCAGCCAGCGGTTGATCGACGCCTGCAACGACCTGATCGTCGCGTTCGAGCAGAAGGCCGCCGAGTTCGCGAAGGTCGTCAAGATGGGCCGCACGCAGCTGCAGGACGCGGTGCCGATGACGCTCGGGCAGGAGTTCCAGGCCTTCGCGGTCAGCCTGCGCCAGGAGATCGCCGGCCTGCACAAGACCCGCGAGGAGCTGCACACGCTCAACCTCGGCGGCACCGCGATCGGCACCGGCCTGAACACCCCCAAGGGCTATCGCGAACGCGCGATCCAGCGCCTGTGCGAGGTCACCGGCCTGCCGCTGCGCTTGGCGCCGGACCTGATCGAGGCCACCCAGGACACGCAGGGCTTCGTGATGTTCAGCTCGTCGCTGAAGAGCCTCGCGATCAAGCTGTCGAAGATCTGCAGCGACCTGCGCCTGTTGTCGTCGGGGCCGCGCGCGGGCTTCGGCGAGATCCAGCTGCCGCCGCGCCAGCCGGGCTCGTCGATCATGCCCGGCAAGGTCAATCCGGTGATCCCCGAGGTCGTCAACCAGGTCGCGTTCCGCGTGATCGGCAACGACCTCGCCGTGGCGTTGGCGGCCGAGGCCGGCCAGCTGCAACTGAACGTGATGGAACCGGTGATCGCCGCCAGCATCCTGGAGTCGCTGAAGATCCTCGCCAACGCGGTCGTCACCCTGCGCCGCAACTGCGTCGAGGGCATCGTCGCCAACGTCGACGCCTGCCGCCGGTTCGTCGAGAACAGCATCGGCCTGGTCACCGCGCTGGTGCCGGTGATCGGCTACGGCCTGTCGACCGAGGTCGCCGCCGAGGCGCTGGCGAGCGGCAAGAGCGTCGCCGACGTGCTCAAGGGCCGGGGCCTGTGGACCGACGAGATCGCCGCCCAGCTGGCCCCGGAGCGCATGACGCATCCGGAGTAGGGTTGGCGGCTACCATGAAAAATCGCGTTTGAGACGTCATTTTTCATGGTAGGGCGGTGCGGTTTGGCGGACTCGTGAAGTCGCGCATGCCATGGATCGAAGGACGAGTTCGTGGCCGGAACTCTGGCATGCTTATAGGGAGGAATCACATAAGCTTGCATTTGCAAGGTACGGGAGCAAAACTCCTGGCATGCCGCGATATCGCCTCGGGCAAGCCGCCCGCATCCTCGGCGTCAGCGTCGACACCGTGCGTCGTCACGCCGACGACGGTCGCCTCGCGACCGTGCGCACACCCGGCCGGCAGCGGCTCGTCGACGGCCGCGATCTGGCGCGCTTCGCCAACCAGCAGGCCGCGGAACAGGCCCGCGACGCCGAGTCGTCGGCGCGCAACCACCTGCTCGGCATCGTCACCAAGGTGACCAAGGACAAGGTCGCCGCGCAGGTGGAAGTGCGTTGCGGACCGTTCCGGGTCGTGTCGCTGTTGACCCGCGAGTCGGTCGATGCGCTCGGCTTGGCGCCCGGCGTGCTGGTCAACGCCGTCGTCAAGGCGACCAACGTCGTCGTCGAGCTGGCGAACGATCGCATCGCCGAGGAGGTCTGAGGTGCGGACCGGCCTGCGATCGATCCTGGCGGCGATGGCCATCGCACTGGTCGCGACCGCGTGCGGCGAACCGGTCGCGCCGCCGGCCCGCGTGTTCGCGGCTGCGTCCTTGACCGCGGCGTTCACCGACCTGGCCGCCGAGTTCGCGAAGTCGGCGGCGGGCGGACGCGTCGAGCTGCACTTCGCCGGCACTCCACAACTGGTCGTACAGTTGCGCGAAGGTGCAGAGGCGGACGTGTTCGCGTCGGCCGACCAGCCGAACCTGCAGAAGGTCCTCGCGCTCGGTGGCGCTGCCGGTGCGCCCACCGTGTTCGCGACCAACCGGCTGTGCCTCGTCGTCGCCAAGGGCAACCCGCGGCGCATCACCGGACTCGCCGACCTCGCCAGAGCCGACCTCGCGGTCCTGTTGTGCGGGCCCGAGGTGCCGGCCGGACGGTACGCCCGCGAAGCCCTCGCCAAGGCCGGCGTCACGGCCGTGTCGCGTTCGGACGAGCCGAGTGTCAAAGCGGTGGTCGCCAAGGTCGGCCTCGGCGAAGCCGACGTCGGCATCGTGTACGCAACCGACGCCGCGGCGGCGCAGGGCCGGCTCGCCGAAGTCGCCATCCCGGCCGAGCACAACGTCGTCGCCAGCTACCCGATCGTCGCGCTGACGCGCGGGGCGGCGCCGGCGACCGGCGCGGCGTTCGTCGCGTTCGTCGGCTCGCCAGCGGGCCGCGCGGTGCTCGCAAGGCACGGGTTCGGCGCGCCATGAGCGGTGCGGTGCGTCGCGAGCCGGTCGCCCTGCGAACGGTGGCCCTGTTGGCGGCAGCGTTCTTCCTGCTGCCGTTGCTCGGGCTGCTGTGGCGGTTGCCGTGGGCCGAGCTGGGGGCGCACTTCGCGAATCCGGGGCTGCAAGCAGCACTGGGGCTGTCGCTGCAGAGTTCCCTGTTGGCGGCGTTGGCCTGCCTCCTGCTGGGCCTGCCGCTCGCAGCGTGGCTCGCCGGCGGCACGTCGCGGTTGCGCACCGCGGTGCGGGTGTTGGTGACGCTGCCGATGGTGTTGCCGCCGGTGGTCGGCGGCGTGGCGCTGCTGCTCGCCTACGGTCGCCGTGGCCTGGTCGGTGGCCCGCTCGACACGTGGTTCGGCGTGTCGCTGCCGTTCACGACGACCGCCGTGGTGCTGGCGTCGAGCTACGTGGCAATGCCGTTCTTCGTGTTGACGGTCGAAGGTGGTTTGCGCAGCTTCGATCGCCGCTACGCCGAAGCGGCCGCGAGTCTCGGGGCCGGCCCGTGGCGGGTGTTCTGCACCGTCACGCTGCCGATGATCTCGCCCTCGCTGCGCGCGGGCCTGCTGGTGGCGTGGGCGCGCGCGCTCGGCGAGTTCGGCGCGACGATCACGTTCGCCGGCAACCTGGCCGGTACGACGCGCACGCTGCCGCTCGCCGTCTACGTGGCGCTCGAGACCGATCCCGAAGCGGCGATCGTGCTGAGCATGGTGCTGGTTGCGGTGTCCGCCGGCGTGCTGTTCGCGCTGCGGCGGCAGTGGTTTCCCCGGCGATGAACCTCTCGGCGCAGTTCCGGTTGCAGCGCGGTTCGCTGGCCCTCGACGCCGCCCTCGACGTCGCCGCTGGCGAGACGGTGGCGCTGCTCGGTCCGAACGGGGCCGGCAAGAGCACGTGCCTGGCGGCGCTGCTCGGCACGCTGGGCATCGACGCGGGCCGCATCGTCCTGGGCGAGCGCGTGCTCGACGACGGCACCGCGGCGACGTTCGTGCCGGCCGAACGGCGGCGGATCGGCATGGTGTTCCAGGAGGGGCTGCTGTTCCCGCACCTGTGCGTGCGCGACAACGTCGCCTACGGGATGCGCAGTCGCGGCGCGGCGCGAGCGGCGGCGGCGCGTGTTGCCGAAGCCTGGCTCGAGCGTGTCGGGCTCGCCGGGCTCGGAGCGGCGGCCCCAGCCACCTTCTCGGGTGGCCAGCGACAGCGGGCCGCGCTGGCGCGCGCGCTGGCCGCCGAGCCGGACCTGCTGTTGCTCGACGAACCGCTGGCGGCCGTCGACGCGAGCGGGCGGCTGGCGCTGCGGCGCGAACTGCGTACGCACCTGGCGGCATTCGCAGGCCCGCGAGTGGTCGTCACGCACGATCTGGGCGACGCCCTGGCCCTCGCCGACCGGCTGGTGGTCCTCGAGGCGGGGCGGGTCGTGCAGCAGGGCCAGGTCGCCGACCTCGTCGCGCGGCCGGCGTCGGCCTACGTCGCCGACCTCGTCGGCCTGAACTGCTTCCGTGGCCACTGCAGCGATGGCGTCGTCGCGATCGGCGCCGCGCGCCTGCTGGTCAGTTCGCCGTTGCAGGGCGACGTCGTCGTGACCTTGCATCCGCGCGCCGTCGCCCTGTTCGACGCACAGCCACACGGCTCGCCGCGCAACGTCTGGTCGGCGCCGGTGGTCGCCCTCGAAGCCCAGCTCGACCGGGTCCGCGTCCAGCTGGGAGGGGACTTGCCGGTCGTCGCGGAGGTTACCCCGGCGGCGGTGCGCGAACTCGCCCTGGTGCCTGGGCGGCAGGTCTGGATCGCGATCAAGGCGACCGAGCTGGTGGTGGCGGGGGCTTGAGCTGCTTGGGGGGAGGGCTGACAAGTCTGCTGGATGCAGATGGAAGTCGTTGCGAGAGAATGACTTGCGAACGCAAATCGCGGCTGAAGCCGTCCCAGGTGGGGGTCCGAGCAGTCCCTAGGGTTGAAAAATGGCGGCAGAATCGCCAAAAAGGATGCAAGAATGGCGACGCAAGGGCGATTTTTCTGGCCACCTGCAGGTTCGTTTCTGCTCTTCGGGCCGCGAGGCACCGGCAAGTCGACCTGGATCCAGCAGTGTTTCCCAACCGCGAAGCGCGTGGATCTGCTGCAGCCCGAAGCGCAGCGCATGTATGGGGGCCGGCCAGAGCGCCTGCGCGAGCTGGCCGCGGCGCTGCCCGACGACGGCACGCTCGTCCTCGACGAAGTGCAGCGCGTCCCGGCCTTGCTCGACGTCGTGCACGAGCTGATCCAAGCTCGCCCGGGTCTGCGGTTCATCCTGACCGGTTCGAGTGCACGCAAACTGCGGCGAGCCGGCGTGAACCTGTTGGCAGGCCGAGCCGTGCAACGTGCCTTGCACCCGTTCATGGCCGCGGAGTTGGGTGATTCCTTCGACCTCGACCGTGCGCTCCGTCACGGCATGGTGCCCTTGGTCTGGTCCGCCGTGGATTCCGAGGACACGTTGCGCAGTTACCTGTCGCTGTACATCCGCGAAGAGGTGCAGCAGGAAGGCCTGGTACGCGACGTCGGTGGGTTCGCACGCTTTCTCGAGGCGGTCGCCTTGACCCACGGCGCGCCACGCAACCTTGCGGCGATCGCTGCGGAGTGCCAGGTGAGTCGCAAGACCGTGGAGGGCTATCTGGGCATCCTCCACGACTTGTTGCTGTGTTTCTCGCTGCCGGTCTTCCAGCGGCGTGCCCAACGGTTGCTGACTGCCCATCCGAAGCTGTATTGGTTCGACTGCGGTGTGTTCGCCGCCGCGCGGCCACGCGGCCCGCTCGATCGCCCCGAAGAACTTCGCGGGGCTGTGCTCGAGGGGCTGGTGGCACAGCACTTGCGCGCCTGGATCGACTATGGGCAGCGAAACCTCCAGATGCACTTCTGGCGGACTCGGGCGGGAAACGAGGTCGATTTCGTCCTCTACGGCGAAGATGGCTTCCACGCCATCGAGGTGAAGGCCGGCGAGTCGGTGCGTGGCACCGATCTGCGAGGTCTTCGTGCCTTCGGGCAGGACTACCCTGAAGCCACCCTCACCTTGCTCTACCGCGGGCGTGAGGAGCTCATGATCGCTCAGGTCCGTTGCCTTCCCGTGGATCGATTCCTGCGTGCTCTGCGCCCCGACGGCCCGCTTCCACTCGCCTAGCCTGCTGCCGCCCTGCGCATACCTCACCCGGTCCCAAATGCGCACCCGCGTTCCTAACGCACTGTGGCAAAGGAGCTTCGATTGCTCACCCTCGAGGCGTACTGCAGCGCCCATGGACGTGCGCCGCGCCCATCGATGGTGGCGGTCTGGCGTGCCACGGAACGAACCGATGCAGGAGCACCGCGGCGGCAGCACAATCTGGCAATCTTGCTCGAACGGCGTCGCAACGGACGCGATGGCACCCATGCTCACCCCACGATCACGGCTCTTGCTGTCAGGCACCGCGGCCCTGCTGGTGATCGCGGTCCTCGTGCTGCTGCCGCGCTGGCTTCGCGAGCCCGTGACGTACGTGGCGCACGCCGATGCCAGTTCCGCGGCGCTGGTTGGCCAGCTGGTCGATCACGACGGCAAGCCACTTGCAGGCGTGCAGGTGCAGCTGTTCGAATTGGCGTCGGCCGTCGCCTCCGTCCGGGGCTTTCGCGGCTCGGTGACGCTGCCGACCGGGCCCGATGGAACGTTCCGGTTCGAAGGGCTGCGCAGTTCCGAGATCCGCGTTGCCGTTGCCGACCAGGCCAGCCGACTCGAAGGCAGTTCCGGCGACGTCGAGTTGCGGCTCGGCCACGCCGCAACCGGGCTGGTCGTGAAGGCTGCTCCGATTCCGGCCTCCCGAATCCTGCGCGGGCGCCTGCGCACGCCGGATGGTCAGCCGGTCGCCCATCGCCTCGTCGTCGTGGGTGAGACCACGTGGCGCGGCCAGTGGCAGGTTGGCGTGGCGACCGACGGCGAAGGCCGTTTCGAACTGGTCGCACCGCGTGCCGAGGCGACGGGCACCCTGAAGGTGCACGGTTTCGACGAGCCGGAGGTGGAACTGGGGCAGGTCCGATTCGGAGCGGGGGAGTTCGAGCTCGTGTTGCCGGCGCGTCGGTGACCTGCAGACCCGGTCGTCTGGCCGGTGGGCATGTCGCTGCCCGGCTGCAAGGCAAGGCGGTATTGGGCTACCATGAACGGACCTCCGTCCATTCCACCCAGGAACCACCACCATGCCAACGATCCCACGTTCCCTTGCCGTCGCCACCGCGGCGGCCCTGGCCGCCGCCCCCATGGTCCGCGCCCAGTATGCCGAAGGCTTCGACAGCCAGGCGACCGCCGACGTCACGATCTTCGCCGAACCGGACACTGCGGTGACGTTCGTCGACTACTCGAACATGACGATCGGCAGCACGCCGTTCGCGATTCCCGAGGCGCCGCGCCGCATCGCCGGTTCGGCACCGACGCGCGGCGTGTTGCTGCAAGCGAACCTGACGCTCTCGGTACCTTCGGGCGTCAACATCCTGGCCGGTGCGACGCCGATCCCGTTCGCAGGACGTTACCGCGTGTCGTTCGATGCGTGGATCAACGTGCCAGTACCGCTGCCGAACGGCTCCACCGAGCAACTGCTCTGGGGTGTCAGCGTCGACGGCATCGGGCCGATCGAAGCCCGCCACAACATCGCGACCGGCGCGTGGGGCGTGTACGGCTGGCTCGCCGGCGAGAACGGCTACATCTCCGAGGACTCGGTGGTCTGCGAGAGCGGCGTGCGCATCGCCCAGTTCGGCGACACCCAGGCCGGTCGCAACATCTTCTTCAACGAGGCCTTCAACCAGCCTGTCGGTGGCGGCCCGAACAACGCGCCGGCCAACCAGTGGGTGCGCGTCGACATCGACGTCGACGCCCTGGGCGTGCGGGTCTTCTACAACGGCGTCGAATTCCACAACGTGCTGCCCTCGCAGACGATCGCTGGCTTCGCGATGCTCGGCTACGAGGACGCCTTCGCGTCGCTCGGCAGCAACCCCGACGCGCAGTGGGGCCTGTTCGACAACTTCCGTGTCACCGTGCCGAACGGCACCAACGTGCTCGGCACGGCGACCATCCAAGGTGCGGCGAACAGCACCGGCCGCATCCTCAACGGCGGCGCGCCGCCGGCGATCGGCAGCCCGATGACGATGCGCCTGCGCGGCGGTCCGAGCAGCAGCTTCGCGCTGCTCAACATGGGCTTCCCGTCGCCGGTGACGATCCCGATCCCCTTCGGTTCGTGCACGATCGGGTCGGAGGTGATCGGCGATCTCGGCCTCGTGTTCCGGCCGACGGATGCCCTCGGCAACGGCGAGTTCACCATCGACATCCCGGCGGCCGCGTGGCTGCAGGGGGCGCAGTTCTCCTTCCAGTACTTCTATCTCGAGCCGACCCCGTGTGGCCTGGCCCACACCGAAGGGCTGGTGATGACGATCGGCTCGTGAAGGCCGGCCGAGGAATGCGCCCGCTGCGCATTCCTCACCCGGTCCCGAATGCGCACGCCGTCGCGCAAGTCGCTTTCTGGAAGCAGCTTGCGCGGTTCGACTCAGCGGCGGATCGGATGCGTCTTCGGCAGTTCGCCGACGATCTTGGTCGCCTCGGGTGTGGTCGCCGCGTGGCCCCAGCCGCTCGCGCTGCTGCCGCCAGCGATGTCCAGGACCATGTTGTCGTCCTTGGTCGGGCTCACGCCAGCCGGCACGAAATCGAGGCCGAGTTCGTGGCGGAGCTTCCACGCGATCACATGGTCGGCGACCGAGCTGTCGCCGCTCAGGCCGAGGCCGCCAAGCAGCACGCCCTCGTGGTAGAGGGCGAGGCCGCCGCCGAACACGTTGACGCCGCCGATGCGGTGGCCGACAAGCGGATCCTGGGCCGTGCCGAACGCCTCAGCCGAGCCGGCGTACGCCACTGCCGTGGCGACCGGGTTGCTCTCCTGCAGGCCGAACAGGCTGCCGCCAGGTTGCGTCGCCGAGAACAGGTTCGCAGTCGACAGCGCGAGACCCGGCAGGCTGAACGCGTTGGCGGTGTTCGCCTTCTGCGCCGAGATCACCCGGCTGCCCGGCCACTGGTCGCCGCGGTCGGCGCCGCTGCGGGCGACGGCATGCACGATGCCGTCGCGATCGACGATCGTCGCCCACATCGGCAGGCCGAAGCCGCCGTTCTGCTCCTTGACGACCTTCTGCAGTGCGGCCGTCAGCGTGGCGTGATCCGGTAGTTGGCCCGCAGTCGGCGCAGGGCGCAGGGTGGTCTGGCAGGCGGGGAGGAAGAACAGGGCCGCGCCGAGCAGGAAGCTGGCGGTGCCACGGAACGAGGTCGTTTGCATCGTGGATTCAAACCCGCGGACGCCGGCGATCGCCGACTTCCGAGAGGCGAGCAGGGTAGCCCGCAAGCCGCGATGTACCACCGTGCGCTGCGCATACCTCACCCGGTCCCGAATGCGCACCGGCCTCTGTAAACACCCTCTTGAAAGGTGCTTACGATTTCGGTTGCGCTTGCTGGCTGCACGAGGTGCTGGGCGCCCGCGTTACCGTCCCAGCGCCGCGGACTATCTCCGGCGCCCTCTCGCGCGCCGTCCCGCCGTACCATCCAGGCTGGTCCGATGCGCACTCGAATCCTCCCGTTCCGCTGCTCGCTCAGCATCCTCGGTCGTGCCCTACGCGCCGGGGCGGGGTTGGCTTGCCTCGTCACCGTCGGCTCGGCCCAATGCGCCCTGCCAGGCAACTTCACCAGCCGCACTACCCTCCCGCTCCCAGGCAGCATTGCCGTGTCGGCGGTTCGGCCGATCGACGTCGACGGCGACGGCCGTGTCGACCTGGCGGTGAGGCGCAGTGCCGCCGGGCTCGCCGCGATCGACCTGCTCCGCAACAACGGCAATGGCACGTTTGCGCTGTCCGCCGGGCCGGGGGCCAGTCAATTCGAGGTCGCCGACTTCGACCTGGACGGCCGTGAAGACCTGCTCGTCGCACGTTCCTTCCAGGTTCCCGCGGGCTCGGTCCAACACTGGCAGGTCGCCGTGGAGTTCTGGCGGAACGTCACCGCTGGCGCTGCGGTGGGCTTCGTACTGGCGGATTCGCGGCTCCTCGGGGCGCCTGCGCTCGCCGCCCCGATCCCGGTCCTCGGCATCGCCGATCTGGACGTCGACGGCATTCCGGACGTCGCCGTCCGCGACCGCGCCGAGATCCACGTCGTCAAGGGCGCTGGCGCGGCTGGCGTTCCGGCGGGTGCGTTCGGCAGCGGCGTCGTCTCGCCGACGCTGAACGGCAGCATGTTCCATGCCAGCATCGTCGACGTCGACCACGACGGGGCGCTCGATTTCGTGGCGTTCACCGGCAGTTGGCTGCTGGTCAACCACGGTACGAAGGACATGGCGGGGCGGCCGAACGGGGGCTTCGGGCCGACCACGACTCGTCAGTTCGGCAACGCCGGCGGGTTCGCGGCCGTCGCCGACCTCGACGCCGACGGCTGGCTCGACCACGTCGCGACGTCCGGCAATCAGGTCGAGTTGCGGCGCGGGCAACCGGGCTTCACCTTCGCGGCGCCGGTCCTGGTGCCGATCTCGCTCGGGGACATGCCGTTCGTGGCCGACTTCGATCGCGACGGGACCTTGGAGGTCTGCGTGCCGCGCACCACGCAATGGTGGAACGGCAGCGTCGCCTTCGTCGACGATCCGTTCGTGAGCAACACCGTCGTGACCATGGAGGTCGGGTCCGGTGCACCGATCTGTGGTGCGGCCTTGGATCTCGACGGCGACGGTTGGCTCGACTTCGCGATCGGCAAACAGAACGGCGAAGTCGTGGCTGGCTACAACGGCTGCACGGGTGGTGGAGTGCCACAGGTGAGCGTGGTCGGCCCCAACGGCGGCGAATTCTGGCTCGGCGGCACCCAACACACCGTGCAATGGACGGCAGCATCGCCCGTGGCGACCTTCGACGTCCTGTTGTCGACCGACGCCGGTGGCACCTGGCGGCCGGTCGCGCGCGACGTTCGCGGTACCAGCCAACGGATCTGGGCCACCGAGCCGGGCGGCGTCGAGGCGCGCATCCGGGTGATTCCCAGCGGTTTGCCGGCCTTTGGCGACAGCAGCGATGCGAACTTCACGATCGGCCCGATCACCCTCGCCGCAGCGCAGCCGTTCGGGCAAGGCTGTGGTCTACCCGGTGGATTGAGCACCAACGCGACCCCGCCGCGGTTCGGCGCCAACTGTGTCGTCACCGTCGACGGCGCGGTTTCCGGCGTGCTCGTCGCTGGTTGGCTGTCGTTGCCGGCGTCGTCCCCGATCGTGATCCAACCCGGCTGTGCGATCCATCTCGAGCCGACCTTCGCAACGGTGGTGGCCGGTGCGGTGGCAGCGGCCAACGGCGAAGCCACGCTGTTGGTGCCGGTGCCAGTGCTCCCCGCGTTGGCCGGACTGCAGGTCGTCGTCCAGCCAACTGCGTTCGTGCCAGCCCCCCTGGTGTTGCAGATCGGCAATCCGGTGCTGCTGCAGCTGGGTTTCTGATTCGTCACCGGAGTGCTGGGCCGCAGCACTCCTCGACGCCATCACGGTACGACCGAGCTCGGCAGGATGGCTACGGCGTCCGGCGAGAGGTCGTCGGCCAGGGTCAATGCCCACAAGGTCCCCGCGGCCGACAGTGGTTGCGGCGGGACTTGCACCGAGACGAGCATGCAGTTGCCCAACCCGCCCGCCAGTTCGGGCGGCACCGGAACCGACTTCACGGGCGCCATCTGGTGGTAGAGGGCCCATGCGACTTCGGCGTGTGCGGCGGGCATCTGCCGGCGATCCTTGGTGCCCAGCTCGCCGATCCGATCGGCGGCTTCCAGCAGCAGCTTGGGGTTGGCCGTGGCCTTCGGATCGGCCGACAGGAGCAGCGAGCCGGGACACCACTCCGTGTTGGCGCCGGCGTAGAACCCGTTGTTGATCTGCACGATCGCGGCGGGGACCACCCAGCCGCGCCGTCGGAGTCGCAAGCGCCGGCGCTCCCTGGCCGATCGCAGCAGCGGCCAGCCCAAACGCAGCACCAGCATCATCAGAGCGAGGAACAGTGTCCACGCGATCTCGACCGCCGGCGGTCTCTGGTCCGCGGGGCGCGCCGCCGTCGCCATTGACACGATCTGGATCACCAGACCGATCAGCGCTGGATACTGCATCGCCCACGCGATGTCGGCCCACGGCAGGTGGTCGACACCGGATTCGAGCTGCTTCTCGAGTTTCGAGTCCTTCTCCAATCGATCCAGGTGCTTGCGCAGTTCGGTGGGGTTCATGCGGCACCTCCCAGCGGGAACTCGGCACACAAGGTCCCGACGCCGCTGCCCCAGTGGCAGCTCTGCAGCATGAGGGTGTGGTCGGCGTCGCGGCATTCGGGATCCGCGAACACGAACAACAACGTCGAGGTGAGCACTTCCTCGGGTAGCAGGATGGCGCCGATCCGCAGTCGCGCAACCTCCAGACCTGGCCCGAGCACGCTCGGTACGGGGACCCTGCTGCCATCGCCGCGGCGGGCCTGGAAATCCTGCTGCAAGGCTGCGACGAACGTGGCCAATTCGCCCGGCGCCGGTCGGCCGGCCAGCCAGGACCGCAACTCCGCGGCTGCGGCGGCGAGCCGTTGCAGCCCGGCCGCCGAGTTCGCATCGAAGGCCGTCAGGGCGTACACGACCCGCATTTCCCGGTCGTCGGGGTCGGCGACCTCAGGCTCATGGGCGACCACGAACGCCGGCACCTGCACGGCGCGCCGGTTGAGCCGCAAGGTTCGTCTGGCCGGCGGTCCGTCCAGGAACCACGCAGACTGCAAGCAGGCGACGCAGGCCGCCAAGGCGATCCACAGCACGGGCCCACGGGTCAGGCCAGCCGCGATCAGGGTGATCGCCGACAACGCGATCGCGGCAAAGCGCAGGTAGACTGCGTAGAGGACGCGCTTGGGATTGCCAAAACCCGACGGCACCCCACCGAACCACTGCCAGATGCGGTTGTCGCGGACGACCTGCAGGCGGGCCCGCTGTTCCTGGAAGAGGGCGGCCACGGAGCCAGGGTCGTTGACATGCACCGCGGACAGTGCGGGCCCGATGTGTTCGGACGTCATGGGGAGATGGTGCAGCGGAACCCGCCGAGGCCAATTGGTCAAGGGCGACGGTGCGTTTGGCACGACGGCCGGGCGCGGTTACGCAGGACGCCGTCGTGGCTAGGAGATTGCAGTACCAAGCCAAGGATCTCCCGATGCGCCCGAATCCCAGCCGAATGAGCCTCGCTCTCTGCCTGATCCCCGCCAGCGCCATCGCGCAATCGCTGCAGCCGTCCGTCCCCGCACCGATCGTGCAATCGGTGGGAACCGCCCAGGCGGTGCTGTCCTCGGGCACCTTGCCGAGTGGCGCGTTGCCGAACGTCGGCGCCGCGGCAATCGGCCAGCCCGGAGCCGCCGCCCGCCTGGCGTGGCACGCCGAGCAGTCGGCGGCCGGGCTGTACTTCCACGTCGACTGGAGTGCCGACCTCGCCACGCCAACCCTGGGTGCTTCCCTGCAGTCGCAGGGGATCCTGCTGGCCCTGTCGGCGCCGACGGTCGGTGCTGCCCTGCTCGAGCTCGAAGGCGAGAACTTCGGTTTCGTCGGCATCGTGCCGACCTTGGCCATCGACGTCGACGACGACGGCCTCGTCGAGTTCGACGCGTCGGTCCCTACGCGTACCGTGCCGATCCTGCTCGGACCGACACCGACGCTGGTTCGCCTGCGCATCGCGGCCAACCACGTCGGGTCGGGATCCAGTTCCTTGACCTTGCAATGCCGACCGAACGGAGCCGCGACCGTGAGCCAATGGAACGTCGGTTGCGACGCCGTGCCGTTCGCCATCTCCCCGACCTTCGACGGCAACTTCCTCGCCGGCTCGCTGCCGATCGCAGGGCAACTGACGATCGGCGTGTTGTCGCTGCGCCTGCAAAGTGTGTTGCTCGGCCAGCACCAGGGATTGCCGTGCCTGTTGCTGCCAGCCGCCGATGTGGTCTTGCCGATCTCTGGGATCGCGCCGCAGGCCATCGTCGTTCCTCCTGCATTGCGGCCTCTGGTGTTCTTCGGGCAAGGCGTGGGTTTGGGTGCCAATGGCGTGGTCGCCGGCAACGCCTTCGCCGCCCAGGCGCGCTGATCGGCTGCGGCGAGGCCGGGGACCCCGCACCCCCTGGGATGGTGGATGTGTCTGGTCACGGCGAGTCGCTCGCAACCATTGCACGCCAGTCCCCGATCCTGGAAGCCGACCTGGCGAGCGATGCCACTTGTGCGCATCGCCAGCCGGGGCGATCGTGTCGGCGTCGAACCTCTCCGATGAACCCACCCGCGGAGACTGCCCAAGCACTCGCGGCCGCCATCCGGCGCGCGTTCCCACCGCATCCGATCCCCGCGTATCCGCCGCTGCTCGTCCTCGATCCGCCCGGCGTCGAAGACGAGTATGCGGCCTTCGCCGACGTCCCGTGGACCGACGTGCCGCCGAGCAGCCATCGTTGGAACGGTTACGACATCAGTCCGACGATCGGACTGCAGGCGCATCCGCCGTCGTGGAACTACCACTTGCCCGGGTTCCTGACCTCCGCGCTGCTGTTCGAGCACGAGATCCAGGTGCTCGAAGGGGTGATGTGGTGCCTGTTCGAAGTGCCGCCGCCGCCGCACATCGGGGCAGGCGAGCCGTGGTGGGGTGGGGAGACGCTGTTCGCCAACTACCACGCTGCCCAGATCGAATGCATCCTGCGGTTCCTTGAGTGGGTGCATGACCAGTACCTGCTGCCCGCCTCGCTGTCGGTCTGGGGGCCGGAGGAGGAGCAGTTGTTGCGCCGTTGGCAGTCCGTCGCGCACCGCTGAGGCACGCGGCGGCTGGCGTGGTGCGAGCGAGTGGAAGCTCCGCCCCGGCGCTCGTTCGACGGGCGCGCCTCCAGGGCTTGGATCCCGGTCGGGACGAGGCTGTTCGGTTACCATGCCAACTGGCCGAAGCTCCGGCCACCGGTGACCCATGCACAAGACCCTGCTGATCGTACTGTCGTGGCTCTCGGTCGTCGGTGTCGCCGTGACGCAACACGACGTCCCTCGCAAATGGTCGCTGGTGGGACGCGTCGTCGACGCCAACACGGGGGAAGCGCTCGCCGGCGCGCAGGTGCGGATCGCCGGGCACCAGGCCACCGGCTATCCGCTGCACTGGAGCTGGCTCGATTGGATCGATCCCGCGGCGATCACCACGGCGGCCGACGGTCGTTTCGCGTTTTCGCTGCCGGTGATGCCTGGACGTGGGCGCAACGACGGCTACCCGGCGCGTATCCACCTCCACGTCGCAGCGCCCGGACGCGTCGGGGTGTTCGGCAGCCGCGACTTCTCGTTCTTCTTCGACGAGCCGGTGCAGGACACCGGGGACATTGCGTTGCCGAACGGCTGCACGCGACCGTTCCGCGTCGTCGACACCGACGGGACGCCGCAGAAGGGTGTGACCGTCTACGTGCGGCGGGCCACGAAGGCGGCGCCATCTGGATCGTGGTGGGGATACAGCGCGACGATCTACAAACGCACCGACGGCGACGGTCGGGTCGCTGGCGGGCCGGTGCCGTTCGGCCAGGTCCGGGTCGAGGTGAAGGGTCGCAAGCCGGTCGGTCCGGCGGTCGTCGACGTGGTCGATGCGAAGGACGCAGGGGCCGCCGAGCCGATCGAGTTCGTCGTCGCTGCCGTGGCGCCTGCGCCGTCCATCCGCGGTCGTGTGGTCGATGCCAATGGCGCACCCGTCGCCGGGTACGAGCTCTACGCACTCGCACGGCCGGCTGCCGGCGGCGAAGAGGAGTGGCTGACGACGCGGTCTGCGGCCGATGGGTCGTTCGAGGTGTCGCCCGCAGGCTTGCAACTGGCGGATACGCTGCGGTTGAGTCATCCCCGCAACAACCGCTACGACGACTGGCACGAGCTGGGCGAGTACCGTTGGGGCGACCAAGGCATCGAGGTCCGACTGCTGGCACCAGCCAAGGTGCGCCTGCAAGTCCGTGCGGACGGCAAGCCACAGGAGCAGCTCGCCGTGCAGGTCGTGCCGTTGCAGCGCGGTGCGCTGGGCGCCGATCCGGTGCGGCTCGCGGGCACCTTCCCCGACGGTGTCGTCGACCTCGACGGTCTGCGCGCGACGCAGTACGCCCTGCGGGTGCACGCGATCGGCGGTGCTTCCTGGCCGACGGAGTGGTTGGAGTTCGACGCCGCCGCGGCGACGGCAGCGATCGACGTCGACCTGCCGATGCCGACCGAACGCAAGCTGCACGTGTTCACCGCCGAGGGCCGAGCGGTGGTCGGCGGCAGTGTCGAGTTGATCGTCGGCGCCCGTCCGGAGTTCGAACAGTTGGAGTTCGACCTGTACGACCACACGATGTCGGAATCCCACCCGAGCCGCTCGTCCGCGGCAGTCCGCCGCGTGGCTCGTGGAACGACGGATCGGGCTGGCACCGTGCACCTGCGGTGCGTGCCCCGCAGCGAACCGGTCTACCTCGTCGTCCGGGGTGGTGGTGCGCAGACCACCGTGCACGAGCTACCGGACTGGGCCGCCGGTCGCGGGCCGATCCTGGTTGCGGTGCCCGGCGCTGGCGAACTGCGCGGCACGATCACGCCAGCGGACTTCGTCACCGCGCTCGATGCCAGCTCCACCGCAGAGCGGCAGCAAGCGGCGACGTTCGGGCTCCGGGCGAACCCCTGGCGTCGATCCGTGGCGGACCTGCAGGCCCGCAGCCGTCCGCGGGTCGCCTTGCGCAGCGCGCAGGACACGGAAGAACTGCCGTTCGCGCTGTCGAGTCCGGTCGGCGAAGACGGCAGCTTCGCGATCGCTGGGGTGCCGCCTGGGCGCTACACGGTTCTGCTGATCCTGCGCACCGGGGCGGAAGGGCAGCGACGGGAGGAGATCGTGGTGCCAGCACTCGGAGTCGTCGAGATCGTCGCTGGCGAGGTCGTGGACGTGCAGTACACGACGCCGGCAGTGGTTCAGGATCGGGCCGCCAAGGTCAAGTAGGGCAGGTCGGCGCCACCGGAACGGGTTGGTCGAGCCTCGAACGGAATCGCAACATGCTGTGAATGCGTGGGTTGCGCGCATGCAGGCTGGCGCCGGCCCCAACTCCGCGCGGCTGCCACCTGCAACAACTGCGTACCGGCGCCGGATGCGCGCTTGGGCGCGCTCGGTCAGGAGCTGCAATGAGGGGCCACTCCCTCCACCCACCCCAGGAAGCCATGCGACGGGGGTAGCCTTTACTTCTGGCAGCCACTTCACGCCGCCATCCTCGGTGCCAAGTAGGCGGCCCATGCAGCCTCCCATCGTAAGCGTCCGACGGGCCGGAACACCGGCGCTCGAACCCTCCTCGCGTAGCGGCGTCTGGATTCGGCTATTCCGCAGCTGCCGTCCGCGCGGCGAACTGCTTGGCCCAGTTCGCCGGCAGCAACTCGCCGATCCTGGTCGCCGGATGCGTCGCCACCCTGACGAGTACATCAGCCAGGTAGGCGAGCGCATCGACGCCGGAGACCTTGCAGGACTCGACAAGCGTGTAGATCACCGCCGCTGCGCGACCGCCGCGCATGCTGCCGGCAAATAGCCAGTTTTTGCGTCCGATGGCGACGGGTCGGATGGCGCGTTCGCAGACATTGTTGTCGAGAGGCACCAGCCCTTCTCGCAGGAACTGCCGAAGAGGCTTGCGCTGATTGCGCAGGTAGTCGAATGCCTTTGCAATCGCCCCGGCGTCACGGAACTGTTCCCGCAGTCTTCGCGTGCGCGAGAAAATCGTGGCGAGAATCGGTCGCGAATTTTGTCTTCGCAGAGCGACGCGGCCTTCTCGATCGAGCCTGGCCTCGTCGGCTTCGCGCTCGACCTCGTAGAGCTTCCTGACGTCGTCTCCGATCAACTTGCCGGTGCCTGGCGCTTCCTGCTCGGCATCCCGGAACTTGCGCGCAACGTGCGCCCAGCAACCGGCGAGGACGATGTCGTCGCTGACCTTGTCCGCGGCGGCGCGATTACCGCTGTAGCCATCGCCGACCAGGGTGCCACGGAAGGCGCCGATCTCGTCGGCGAGCAGTTGGCTGGCGCGTCCGGATGTGAAGCGGTAGACGACTGCGTTGACCTGCGGATTGACGAAGGTCCACAGGTAGGCGCGGAAGTTGGACTCGCCGCGCCCGCCCTAGCACATCACCGGCGTGTCGTCGAGTTGCAGCACGACACCGCTGCAGACCACCTGCAGCAAGTGGTCGGCGATCGGTCGCAGCGCTTCACCAGCTCCCAGGGCCCAATCGTACAACGTCTGCTTCGAGAGCCTGCGACCATCTCGTCCGAAGATCTGCTCCTGACGGTGAAGGGGAAGGTGGTTTACGAACTTCTGGACCAACAGCCACGACAGCTGTAGACGGCTGCCAGAATCCGCCTGATTCCGGCGGTCTGCTGGGTTTCTGATTCGGTCTTCCGCAGCGCAGCTCTTGGCTCTGGTTGTCGGCGACGGCGGCGAAGGCCTTGGCCGCCGAAAGAAGCGGGTGTCGTTCTGGGCCTGTCGCTACAAGGTGCCGCGACCATCAGGCCCATAAAAGACGGAAGCCCGGCACAAGGTGTGGCTACCCGCCGAGCTTCCTTCGACACACGCGAACGGTTTGCGCCGTTCGGTCTGCTGCGAACAGTGTCGCCGCTGACCCGCGTGGCTGTCCAGCCCTGGATGGCGAAGGAACGCCGTGGACAGTCACCGAGTACTTGCCTGCGCCCGCTGCGCCGGCTGGATCGTGCTCTGCACGCGGTGCGACCGCGGCAACAAGTACTGCACCGATGGCTGTGCAGCGGCGGCCCGCCGTGAGATCGGCAGGGCCGCGGAGCGCCGCTACCGGGAGAGTGAGCTGGGCCGACGGAACAACGCCGCGCGGCAGCGGCGGCATCAGGCGCGTCGCCGTCGCGGTGAAGATTCCGTAACGCATCCATGTCCACCTCGAGAGCCGGTGTTGGTTGAAGGGGTGGCGAGGCGACCGCCTCGACACCATGAACACGATCGACACCTGCGCGCGTCCGCTCGGGCGCTTTCCCATTCACCTGCAACATGCTCCTTCTGCGGTCAACCGTGCGGAGCGTACTCGCGCAACAGCCTGCTGCGGCGCCGAGGTGCTCCTCGCACCTGGCCGTGACGGTGGCGGGAGGTGCGCATGGTGATCCGCGACGAAGTCGAGGCGGAGATCCTCCGTCTGCACCACGTCGAGAAATGGGGCGCTCCTGACGTTCCTGTGGGCGCCGGTGGGCCGTAAGTTGGCCGCGTAGAGTCGGTTGCGACCGCGCCGCAGAAGGAAGAGGCGAGAAAGCGCATCGGCTCTGGGATGATGAAGGTGTGAAGCAAACACACCCAGAGAGTGTCGTGCGTCACACTCCCTGGACCATGCATTGCAGGGTTGATGGAACGTTGTC
>DAIMFJ010000032.1:24097-24950 GCA_036724695.1 Planctomycetota bacterium | reverse complement strand
GCTGGTCACGTTCTGCCGGCTCGGTTGGCGCGGTGATGCCGCCGCCGCGCAGGCCGAACTGGCCGGGCTGCTGGCCGACCTGCGCGACCAGCCTCCGACCGCCGCGGAGCTGGCCGCCGCGGCGCAGGCGCTCGCCGGTGAGACGGCGGGTGCGCCGGGGGGCCTGACGTCGGCTGGTGGGGACCTGGTCGGCCGGGCGTTGGCCGTGGAGCTGGCGCGTCACCGCGGGTTGGCCGGTGTCGAATGGCGCAACATCCCGGCTGCGCCGGTCGCTGCGGCCCTGGCCCAGGTGCTCGTCGACGAACGTTCGGCGTGGCTGCACCTGCTGCCGGTCGCCCGTCGCGAACCGCCGCGGCGCTGAAGTCGGCGGCGGCGATCTGCCGATGGTGCGGGAAACCCCGAGTACCGCACCGAACCGATGGGCTTCATCAACGTCGCCGAGCGCACGATCAACGCCAAACTCGTCTACTACGGGGTTGGCGTCGGCGGCAAGACCACCAGCCTGCAGCAGGTGCACGGCATCCTCTGTCCGCGCAACGAGGTGCAGCTCGTCTCGATCAACACCGAGGAGGACTCGACGCTGTTGTTCGACTTCCTGCCGATCAACCTCGGCTCGGTCGGCGGCTTCAAGATCCGCATCCAGGGCTTCACGGTGCCCGGCCAGCCGAAGTACCGGCAGATGCGCAAGTACGTGCTGCAGGGCGCCGACGCGGTGGTGTTCGTCGTCGACAGCCAGCGCTCGCGCTTGCAGGAGAACCTCGAGTCGCTGCAGAGCATGCGCGAGAACCTGCGCACCGGCCGCGGCACCTCCGAGGACATCCCGATCGTCGTGCAGTACAACAAGCGCGACCTG
>DAIMFJ010000032.1:14532-24087 GCA_036724695.1 Planctomycetota bacterium | reverse complement strand
GAGCGTCGACGAGGACATCCACGCCGCCCTCACCAACAAGCGCGACCTCGCCGACGTGCTCAGCGAATCGGAGCTCGACCAACACTTCCGCTTCCGCGACTCGATCGAGGCGTATCCGTCGGTCGCCACCGAGGGGCAGGGGGTGTTCGAGGCGTTCGTGCAGGCGGTCGCGCAGCTGGTCGAGAGCAAGGTGGCGTTGTACGGGCTCGAGAAGGACGGGCCGCGCGCCCACGAGGTCGCCGAAGGCGTCCGGCAGAAACTCTACGCGATCCACGACGAGGTGCGGCGCGGCCGCGAGGCGGTGCCGATCGAACAGCAGCCGAAGACCCGGTTGGCGGTCACCGACGAGGCATCGAAGACCGCAGTGGCGGGCTGGATCGGTCGGCGATCGCGCCAGCCCAGGTCGCTGCGGCCCGCCCGTTGGCGGGCACCGACGACGAGTTCGACCTGGCCTACCAGTTGCGCGACAGCGTCACGAGCCGGGCGGCTCGACCCGAACCGGCCAATGGCGAGGTGTTGACCGATGCCGACCTCGAGATCGACCTGGCCTTGCCGGGGCTGGACCTGAGTCGGCCGACCGGCTCGACGGCGGAGGTCGACGACTCGCTGCTCGACAAGACCGTGCAGTCCAACCTCGAGTTGGTCAATCGCTACGGGGTGCTCGACGAACAGCGCCTCTTGCTCGAGCGCAAGGTGCAGGAACTGGTCGAAGCCGCCCAGCAGACCGTGCACGACCTGAACCGGCCGATCAGTGCGATCCGCCTGATGCTGTCGACGCTGCGCAAGGGCTACCTCGGCAAACTCGACGAGCCGGTCAACCAGGCGCTCGACAACGGCCTGCAGGCGGTGCGGCAGATGGAGCGCCTGATGCGCGACCTGCTCGACAGCTCGCGGCTCGACCACGACGGCATGCAGCTCGAGTTCCGCGAGTGCGATCTGACCCTGCTGGTCGGCGAGGTGCTGCAGACGATGCGCTACGAACTCGACGAGTACGACGTCGTCGTCAAGGTCGAGCCGCTGCCGGTCGCCAAGGTCGACGCGTGGGCGTTCACCAAGGTGCTGCTCAATCTGCTGGGCAACGCCGTGCACTACGGCTCGCCGCAGCGCCGCACCGAGATCCGGGTCGCCTGCCGGGACGAAGGTGCCCAGTGGCGGCTGTCGATCGCCGACAACGGCATCGGCATCCCGGTCGCCGATCGCAACCGGCTGTTCCGGCGCTTCGAACGCGGCAGCAACACCGGCGGGATCAGCGGCACCGGGCTCGGCCTGCACATCGTCAAGGAGATCGTGCAGGGGCACGGGGGACAGGTGACCTTCGAGTCGACCGAAGGTGTCGGCACGACGTTCCACCTGCATCTGCCGAAGGAGCCGGTGCTGGCGCCACACTCGGCGACGGCGTCGACGGCGGTCGGGCTCGGCGTCTGAGCGCTGCGGGGCGCCGACCTGGCTCCGCAGGCAGGTAGCCCGAAAACGCAGACAGGTAGCCCGAAAACGCAGACAGGCCACCGCGCGTGCGCAGCAGCCTGTCGCAGGTGGTACCTCCGGAAGGGCTCGAACCTTCGCCCCGCGGATTAAGAATCCGCTGCTCTACCAACTGAGCTACGGAGGCGTGTTCGGGGCGAAGAAACTAGCGATCCCACGGCCAGGATGCAAGCGGGAACCTTGCGAGGTTTTCGGCCGACTCTTGACGAAGCCGCGTTCGCCCGGCAAACTCTCCGCCCCGCGTTCGCACCCTCGAAGGTGTGTGCGCATGGTGGCTGTAGCTCAGTTGGTTAGAGCACAAGGTTGTGGTCCTTGGGGTCGCGGGTTCAAATCCCGTCAGCCACCCCACTTTTCCCGGGCGCCCCGTTCTCACCCCTGCGCGGCGCCGCGGGGGCCGGCGCGGTCGCGTCAGCGCCGCGCCAGGTTGCGCAGGAAGCGCAGCAACGCCCCGGTCGCCGCCCGCGAGGTCGGGTGGAATGCCGCCAGATGGGCCGTCCGGGTCGGCGCTTCGAACCGCCGCAGGGCTGGCCCGAAGCTGGCCGTCGCCAGCGCTGGGTCGACGCCGCGCAGCGACGCGAGCACCTGCTTGGCGACGCCCGGTGGCACGTCCGGTCCAACCACCAGGCAGTCGTGACCGCCGGACCCGAAGAACAACGCCCGCGCGCTGGCGACGTCGCGCGCGACGTCGACCCGACAGCCGGCCCCGCGCAGCGCGTCGAGCAGCGGCTCCATCGAGCAGCCGTTGCCGAGCAGGGTCAGGACCTCGAGCGGGCTGGTTCCGGACGGTTCCACCGTGGCTGCTTCGGCAGCCGTCGACCGGGGAATCAAGCCCGGCCCGTCGCGTTGCCGATGCCACCGGTGGCATGGCCCCTTACCCGTACGTCGTCGTCGGCCTCTTGGCCGCCGGTCTGGCTGCCCAGTCGTCGATGGTCGTCCCGGCGTCGCACGCCGCCCGCGAAGGGACCAGCAGCACGAACGTGCCGTTCGGGCGTGGCACACCGACGCGCGTGCAGTGCTGCTACGACCCGCTGCATTTCAGCGGCCCGGTGACGATCACGTCGCTGGCGTTCCGCACCGACGGCGGCAGCGCGGCGCTCGCCAAGGCGGTCGACTGCGAGGTCCGCATGTCGACGATGGCGGGCGACCTGCTGGCCCTGTCGGCGGATTTCGCGGCCAACCGCGGCAACGACGAGACCCTGGTGCTGCCGCGCCAGCAACGCAACCTGCCGAACACGACGGCCGGTGGCGTGCCGAGCCCGTTCCTGCCGGCCTGGCCGCTCGCCGTGCCGTTCGCGTACGATCCCGCCCAGGGCAGCCTGTTGGTCGAGGTGGTGGTGTTCGGCCAGCCGCCCGGCGCGTACTCGCTCGACGTCACCTACGCCTGCGACAGCCCGGAGGTGGCGATCGGGCCGGCGGCCTGCCAGCCGCCCGGCACCGTGCCGCTGCGTGTCGAGAGTTCGACCACGCAGGTGATGTGGGGGCGGCCCTGGGTCGTGCGGGTGCTCGACGCGCCACCTGGCGCGCTGACGACGTTGGTGCTGGGCTCGCGGGACAGCGGCGCCTGGCAGGGCTTCACGTTGCCGCAGGACCTCGCCCCGCTCGGTGCGCCGGGCTGCTGGCTGTCGATCGACGTGGTGACTTCGCAGTTCGGGTTCGCACTCGGCGACGGCTCGGTGCCGTTCCCGTTCGTCGTGCCCAACCTGCCGGCCGCGGTCGGCAGCTGGTTTCGTTTCCAGGCCGGCGCCCTGGTGCCCCAGGCGAACGCGCTCGGCGTCGTGACCAGCCAGGCCAAGAAGGTCGAGGTGTGCGGCTGGGAGCCGGTCGGTCGCGTCTGGGCGTCGGGGCTGGTCGCCACCTCGGGCACGCTCGAGATCGGCGTGGCGCCCGTCGTGCAGCTCGGTCTGTAGGGTTGCGAACTGCCGATGCCGTGGGCGCTGCTGCACGGCGTTCAAGGCGCCCGCCGCGGCAGCCGAAGGGTAGCTTGCGCGCAGGTGCTGTCTGGGGGGATGGCGCCTGCGTCGTGCAGACTGTGCGGGATCAGGGGGTCTGCACGCTGGGATCAGGCCGGGTGGGGGCTCGGCGGATCGCAGGCTCAGGGCAGTCGCGACCATGGGGGTGGTGGCGACGCTCGGGCGCCCGCGGTGCCACGCAACACCGCGGGATGACCTTTCCTCGGCGCGCGCTCTCGCGTTGCCGCTGCTGGTGCCGTATGCACGGCGCCATGCGCAGCGCCGCCCACTGGTTGCTCGTCCTGTTCGTCGCCGCGGCGTGCAGCTCGGCGCCGGCCGGTCTGCCGTCGGGGCCGCTCCGCGAGGTACCGTGGGGCGACAGCGCGACCGACCAGGCAGCACTGGCGGCCCGCCACGCGGTCGAACGCGGCGACCCGGCCACGGCGCAGGCACTGATCCAGCAGGTGCTGGCCGAGGCGCCGCGGCATGTCGATGCGCTGCGGGTCCGGCAGGACCTGTTCCGGGGCCGGGGCCGCACCGGACTCCTGCTGGCCGAGGCGGAAGCGGCGTTGGCGAAGGACCCCGACGACCATCTGGCGCACTACCTGGCCGGTCGGCTGCGCGGTACCACGAGCGAGCGCACCCGGCACTTCCAGCAGGCCATCGCGTTGGCCCCGCACAGCCTCTGGCCGTGGTTCGGCTACGCCCACGCGATTCGCGAGCAACAGCCGGACGTGGCGCTGGAGCTCTACGCTGCGCTGTACGAACGCACCGGGCAGCACCCGCTGGTCGGCCTCTCGTATGCCGACGTGGCGATGCGGGCCAGGCAGTTCGTGTCGGCGTTGCAGATCTACGAACGCCTGCGTGCCGACCCGCGCACCGCCGGTCTGGGCGCGCTCGGCGCTGCCAAGGCCCTGTTGGCACTGGACCGCCAGGCCGAAGCCTGGCCGACGACTCTCGAAGCAGCGCGACTGCGGCCGTGGGATCCCGGGGTGCTGGCCCTGCTCGAGGCCTGGGCCGACGCTGGCGCGGTGGCGGCTCGCGAACGTGGCATCCTCGATCTCTGGCGCGAGGATGCGAGCCGGCAGGCGGCGCTGGCGGGTGGTTCGGGGCGGCTGTTCCTGGCCAGCCTGCTGCTGCGCCAGGGGCAGCCCGCGGCCGCCCTGCACCTGCTCGAGACCGCACCCGACCTGCCGCGCCAACCGGCGGTGCGCCGGATGCAGCGGCGCCTGCTGCTCGCCATGGGCGACCTCGATGGGTTCTGTGCGCTGCTGCGCGCCGACGTGCCGCGCGAGCTCGTCGCTGCGCCCGACAACGAACTCCGCGACCGTTGGCTGCAGCTGCTCGACGGGCCGTGGGGGAGCGGGCAGCCGCCGCTCACGGCGGCGACCGCTGTGCAGCTGGCGACGGCGCTGCGCGACGTCGGCTGGCTCGTCGAGGCGGAGTCGTTCGCCGAGGCGATGCTGCGACTGCAGCCGAGCGCCGCCGCGGCCCTGACGGCGCTGCGCGACGAGGTCCGCCAGCAGCTGGCCTTCGAAGGCGAACTGCGCCGCCTGCTCGATCAGGGGGCGGGCGCCGACGAGCCGCCAGCACTTGGCGACCTCCTGGAGGCGCTGCGTCGCGCCGGCGAGCGCATCTACAAGCGCGATGTGGTCGGGGCCCAGCCGCTGCTGGCCTTCCAGTTCGTCGGCGAGCTGGTCGACCCGTTCGCCGGTGGGCTCGCCGAGCACTTCGCCCGCTACAACCGGCACCTGGTGCTCGGCCGGCGCAGCGGGGGGGCTGCCGAGGGCATGCTGTTCACCAGGTACGTCAAGCGGCGCCTGCCGGACAGCGAGGCCCAGCCGCTGCGCGAACCGGCCTGGCAGCTGGTGGTCGCCGACCGCGACGTGCAATCCCTGTCCGGGGTGCTCGGTGGAGACGTCGCAGGATTGGCCCTGCTGAACCACTACCTCGTCGATCACGACGCCGTGCGCGAGTGGGCGCGTTCGCTGGCCGGCCGCCGGCGCATCGCCGCGGCCGACGGCAACGCGGTGCTCACCGACGCGCTGCCCGAGCAGGTCGATGCCGAACCGGTCGACGTGTCCTGGCGACTGGCGGTGGTGTCGCCGGTGCAGGACAGTGCCCTGGAGATGGCGGTGTTCGAGATGATCTGCCACCACGAGCACCGCCACCTGGTCGACGCGAACCTGTACCTGCCGATCTCGGCGAACGTCTGGCGCGCGCTCGGGCTGGTGTTGCAGTTCGGCTTCTCGCCGGCGGCCGTCGAGGCCGAGATGGAGCGCCGCGCCGAATTGGCAGCCCTGCACCTGACGCCGCACCGCGAGTTGGTGCTCGAGCACATCGCCAGCTTCGCCAGCGAACCGGACCTGCGCTCGCCGCACCACCAGGGTTTCACCGAGTTGGCGCGGCAGCTGCAACGCGAATTGGTCGAGGTCGGTGTGGCGCCGGATCAGGCCAGGCCAAGCCGCTGGCATCGCTTGCCACCCGACCGCATCGCAGCCGCGGCGCAGCGGCTGTTCGCGCGCCTGCCGAGCCGCTGAAGCGATTCCGTTGGGTTGGCTCGATTTTTGCAGTGGACACCCGCGCCGGCGCGAACCGGCCGCCTGAGCTTGGGCCTGGCGGCCGCCCGTATTACCTTGGCAAGGAGCCGGCGGATTCCACTGCCGACGCCCGTTCGGCCGAAAGTCCCTGACCCAGGCCTGGAGATCCCGATGACGACCCTACTGCGCACCGTTGCTGCCGCCTTGCTGTGGTTGTTCGCCGCCAGCCCCGCGCTGGCGCAGGACCCGCCGACGCCCAAGGACGGCGACCCCGAGGTGGCCGCCAAGCTGAATCTGCTCAAGGAGGTCGTCGCCGACAAGAAGTTCGAGCGCGACAAGGAAGGGCAGACCGCCATCGACGAGCTGCTGATGAAGCTGCAGGCCGGCGTCGGCCCCAAGGACCAGCAGGCGATCGTCAAGGGGCTCGACGGCGTGCTGTCGACCGGCAAGGTGCGGCCGTTCGACAACATCTCGCTGTACGTGGCGGCGGCGGCCGCACTCGGCTACTGCGGCGACGAAGGCGCCAAGGTCCTCAAGAAGGCCTACGCCAACAAGCGCTTCCCGGACAAGAAGCCGTGGGTGCCGCTGCGCGAGCAGTTCCTGAAGGCGGTCGGGCGCACCAAGGACGAGGACTCCGTCAAGTTCCTGTGCGACGAGGCCCGCCGCAACCCCGAGGCGGCGCTGCAGGCGGCGGCTGGCGAGGCGCTCGGCAACTTCGATGGCAGCGACGAGAAGATCCGCAAGGAGATCACCAACGAGCTGCTGATCAAGTACGGCGAACTGCACGAACTGGCCGGCCAGATCGGCAGCGGCAACATCGAGGCCCAGAACGCCCGCGACCGCCTGGCGGCCCTGTCCGACAAGTGGAACACGACCCTCGGCAAGATGACCGGTCAGAACATCCACAAGTTCCCGGAGTGGCAGAGCTGGTACAACAAGAACAAGAACGCCAAGTGGTGAACTGCGGCCGGGAAGGAACCCGCCGCCGCACCCGTCCGAGACCGCCATGCGCTGGTCCCTCCTAGGCGCCGCCGCGGCCCTGTCCGCGGTCGGCTGGCTGGTCTTCGAGACGCGCGATCTCGCCGAACAAGCCGGCCGCGAGGAGGTGCGCGCGCGCGACGCCGACCGCGTCGCCGCGGCGGCGAACGCGGCCCTTGCCGCCGTGCAACAAGAGCGTGAGGCCCTGCGCGGCGAGGTGGCGCGACTGGGCGCCGAGCTGCTCGCCGCCCAGGAGCAGAACCGCGCCGTGATCGCGCTGGTGCAGGAACGCCAGCAGCACGAGGCAGCCGCTGCCGAAGCCGCGGCTGCCGCGCGCGCGGCGGCGCTGCGGCCCATGCCCGAAGGGGTTCGGCTGTGCTTGCAGGCCCTGCACGAGACGCTGCGCGACGAGGGGTTCACGTTGCTGCGGGTGGTCAGCGCGCGCGAACTCGACGACGCGGGGCTGCACGGCGTCGAGCTGGTCGAGACCGCACCGGACGGACTCGGCGCGACCATCTTCACCGCCGGCCTGCTGACCGCCAACCTCGACCGCGGCACCGGCCGGCTCGAACTGCGGGCGTTCGACGGCGTGCGGGTCACCGACGGCGAGCGCACCGAACTGCCGACCGACGGCTGGCCGATCGTGCTGGCACCGGTCGACGGCCAGCTGTTCGAGCGCCGGCTGCCGTTCCTGGTCAAGGCCAGCGGCAGCTACCCGGCCGTGGCGAGCGAGGCGGCGACCGCGGGTCAGGTCGATCCACTGACCCGCGACAGCTGGCTCGAGCGGCTCGACCGGCTCTGTGATCTCGCCGGCGGCGATGGCCACCTGCGCGTGCAGCGGTTCCGCGGCATGCAGGACGGCTGGTTCCTCGACGCGCAACTGGTCGGCACCGATGCGCGCCACCACGTCGTCTGGTTCGCGAACTGCCGCCGGCTGGCGGTCGAGGTCGACGACGTCGCCGGCACCGTTTCGTTGCGCCTCGTCGATGGGATCTTGCGGCAGAACGGCGTGGACTCCAAGATCGGTGCCGAAGGCCACCGCATGTTGCTGTCCCAGATCGAACCGTCCCGCGCCCTCGAGACCATGCTCGGCATGGTGGTCAAGAAGTGAGCCTGGGTGTGCCCGGGTCCGGCGGCTCGCCAGCGCTGGCGGCGCCGGCGAACGACTTCCGCAGCTTCCTGGCCCAATGGGGACCGGCGGTCGAACGTGCCTTGCACGAACTGCTGCCGGCGCCGAGCACGGCGCCGGCGCGTCTGCACGAGGCGATGCACTATGCGCTGTTCCCAGGTGGCAAACGGCTGCGACCGATGCTCGCGTTGCTCGGCTGCGCGGCCGCCGGGGGGGCGCCGGCGCAGGCGTTGCGGGCGGCGGCGGCACTCGAGGCGTTGCACACCTACAGCCTCGTCCACGACGACCTGCCGTGCATGGACGACGACGACCTGCGGCGTGGTCGGCCGACCTGCCACAAGGTGTACGGCGAGGCGCTGGCTCTGTTGGCCGGCGATGCGCTGCTGACCGTCGCGTTCGCCGGCGCCGCCAGTGCCGGGGCGCGGGCGGTGGCCGAACTGGCGCAGGCCGCCGGCAGCCTCGGCATGGTCGGCGGCCAGGTCGAGGATCTCGCTGCCGAAGGCGACACCGCCGGGCATACGCGCGAGCGGGTCGCCTGGATCCACGACCACAAGACCGGAGCGCTGATCACCGCCAGCCTGCTGGTGGGAGCCCATGCGGCTGCCCCCGACCAGGTGCCCGAGGCTCTGTTGGCCGAACTGCGCGTCTTCGGCGACTTGCTGGGCCGGGCCTTCCAGATCGCCGACGATTGCCTGGACCTGACCGGAACGGCGGCCGAACTCGGTAAGAACCCCTTGGCCGACGTGGCGTTGGGCAAATTGACCTGGCCGGCCATGATCGGTCTGGAGGCCAGTCAGCGCCAGGCCCGCGAGTTGGCCGACCGCGCCGTCGCCCACGTGCCGGCGGTGCTCGCCGCAACCGCTGCCTGGCGGGCTGCCAACGGTGGTGCCGCCAGCCCTGCGGGCGCGGAGCTGCAGCTTGCCCTGGACTGGGCTGGCCGGATGCTGCAAGATGTTGCCGGCTACGCGGTCGAGCGGCGGTCCTGACCCTGCCCGACGGCGTCGTACGTCATTTCCCCACGCAGCCCAGCGCTGCGCCCGGAGCAGGCTTTGGACCAGACTTCCCCGACCCCGCTGTTCGACCGGATCGACAGCCCCGCCGACCTCAAGCAGATCCCTCGCGACCAACTGCCGGCGCTGTGCGCCGAGCTGCGCAAGGTGATCCTCGACACCGTGTCGGTGACCGGTGGCCACCTCGGTTCGGGCATGGGGGTCGTCGAGCTGACCGTCGCTCTGCACTACCTGTACGACTTCAAGGACGACCGGCTGGTCTGGGACGTCGGCCACCAGTGCTACCCGCACAAATTGCTGACCGAGCGCAAGGCGCGCTTCCACACGCTCCGCCAGAAGGGCGGGCTGAGCGGCTTCTCGAACAAGTGGGAGTCGCCGTACGACGCCTACCTGATGGGGCACGCCGGCACGGCGGCCTCGGCCGCGCTCGGCATCGCGATGGGTGATCGCATGCTCGGCCGCCAGCG
>DAIMFJ010000032.1:2955-14522 GCA_036724695.1 Planctomycetota bacterium | reverse complement strand
ATGGGCTGCGGGGTCGCGTTCGAAGCCCTCAACCACGCTGGCTCGCTCGACAAGGACCGGCTGCTGGTGGTGTTGAACGACAACCGCTGGTCGATCGCGAAGACCGTCGGCGCGCTGTCGCGGTACCTGAACTCGTTGCGCGCCGGGCCGCTCTACAACCGCGCCAAGGAGGCGGTGCACCACCTGATCCAGTCGATCCCGGTGGTCGGCAAGGAGCTCGACCAGCGGATCGGCGACACCGTCGACATGCTCAAGAACATGGTCGCCCCCGGCCATGTCTTCGAGCAGCTCGGCTTCCGGTACTTCGGGCCGATCGACGGTCACGACGTGCACGCCGTGCTCGAGGCGCTCGAGGCGATCAAGAAGCTCGACGGCGTCGTGCTGCTGCATGTCCTGACCGAGAAGGGCAAAGGCGTGCCCGGCAGCGAAGATCGTTACGACCGCGCCCACGCCGCCAAGCCGCAGCCGAAGAAGAAGGCCGAGAAGGTGCCGGTCGAGCCGTGTGTGCTGCAGCCGGTGGTGCCCGAGATCAAGCCTGGCCGGTCGTGGACCGAGTGGTTCGGCGAAGGCATGCAACTGCTCGCCGAAGCCGATCCGCGGGTGCTGGCGATCACCGCCGCGATGCCGGATGGCACCGGTCTGATGGAATTCCGCGATCGCTTCCCGGAGCGCTTCGTCGACGCGGGCATCGCCGAGCAGCACGCGGTGGCGATGGCGTCGGGCATGGCGACGGCCGGCATGCGGCCGGTCTGCGCGATCTACTCGACGTTCCTGCAGCGCGGCTACGACCAGGTCTTCCAGGAGGTGATCCTGCAGCGCCTGCCGGTGGTCTTCGCGATGGATCGCGGTGGCCTGGTCGGCGAGGACGGTGCGACCCACAACGGGCTCTACGACATCGCCTACCTGCGCTGCATGCCGGGCATCGTGCTGATGGCGCCGAAGGACGGCCCCGAACTGCACGAGATGCTGCGCCTGGCGCTGTCGATCGACGCGCCGACCGGCATCCGCTACGCGCGCGGCAATGCACCGGGTCTGCACGAGTTGCCGGGTTGGAACGGTCGCCGCCAACCGCTCGAACTCGGCAAGATGGAAGTGCTGCGCGAAGGCAGCGACGGTGCGATCCTGGCCTACGGCCACATGGTGCAGACCGCGCTGGAAGCCGCGGCGATGCTCGACAAACGCGGCATCCACATCGAGGTCGTCAACGCACGCTTCTGCAAGCCGCTGGACGAAGCCGGCGTGCTGGCCCTCTGCAACCGCCACGACCGCGTGCTGACGCTCGAGGACCACTCGAAGGTCGGCGGGTTCGGTTCGGCGGTGCTCGAGTGCCTCGCTGCGCATGGCCCGGTGCGTGCCCAGGTGCAGGTGGTCGGGGTGCCCGACGAGATCCTCGAGCACATGAGCCGCAACCAGGTCCTCGACCTGTGTGGGATGACCTCGGCTCAGGTGGCCGAGCGATTCCTCGCCGAGCGGTTCGCCGGTGCTGGCACCGCCCCGCAACCACGCTGAGGCCGATGGTGGCCCTCGAGCCGAGCCGGACCCGGCTGCTGCTGGTCGGCGACGAACGCAAGGGTGGCACGCTCGAAGTCGTCGAGCGGCACGCCGCCTGGCTGCGCCAGCGGGGGTTCGCGGTCGACACCGTCGTCGACCGCGACGCACCGCTGCCGCAGCCGCTCGCCGACCTGGTGGTCGTGTTCGGTGGCGACGGTTCGCTGCTGGCGACCGCGCGGCGCATGGGGCGCGACCAGCGCCCGACGCTCGGCATCAACCGCGGTCGGCTCGGGTTCCTGACCGCGTTCGAGTACGACCAGGTCGACACGGCCATGGCGATGCTGTTGGCCGGCGAACTGCAGGTGGCGCCGCGCTTCATGTTCTGGTGCACGGTCCACGACGCTGCTGGCCACGCCGGCGAACCGGTGCTCGGCGTCAACGACGTGGTCGTCAGCCGGGCCGGTGCGGGCGGGATGATCATCACGCAGGCCGCCCAGGTCGCGGCCATCGGCCAGCCGGAGCTCGAACTCGGCACCTACCGCGGCGACGGCCTGATCGTCGCCACGGCACTCGGGTCGACGGCGTACTCGATGGCCGCCGGCGGGCCGGTGCTGGTGCCCGACCTCGATGCGTTGGTGCTGACGCCGCTGGCGTCGCACTCGCTGAACGCGCGGCCGTTGGTGTTGCCGCCCCAGGGTGGCGTCGTCGTGCACCTGCAGGAGACCTCGAACGTCGACTACGCGTACTGCCAGGTCGACGGTCAGGTGCAGATGCCGGTCGGCGTCGGCGGGCGGGTGCGACTCGAGCCGGCGCCGATGCGGTTCCTGCAACTCGGCCACGGGCCCGGCTACTTCTTCGAGGTGTTGCACGCGAAGTTCGGCTTCGCCGGCATCGCCTCGCCGCGCCGCCAGGGCTGAGAGGCGAGAGGCAACCACGACACGGCCTCTCGGATCGCCGATCGGTGGCCGTCTTCGCGGCAGCCAATCGGCAACCTGAGAGGCCGTACAATGATTTCTTCTCGGCCTCTCAGCCGAGTTCGAACTGGCGCTTGGCGTCGACGACGTCCCGGTTGACGGCGACGATCGCCTCGTCGAGCCGGGCGCCGAGGTTGTCGCTCGGGGCGAGGGCGGTGCGCACCTGGCGCATCATCTGGATCGCCATGCGCAAGGTGCGCACGACGTCGCCGGCGTCGCTGTGGGCGAACCGTTCGAGGTCGTCGACGGTGCCGCCGCGGCTCCACGCGTCGATTGCCGGGGCGATGCTCCAGTCCGGCTCCTTGATCGGGTGCTGGATGCCCTGCAGGATCTCGATCGCCGTGAAGCGTCGCACCGCGTCGCTGACCTGCTGCATGCGCGGGCCGAGTTCGCGGCGGTGGCCGTGCAGGTCGGCCTTCTTGCGTTCCTCGTGGATCAGCGCCGTGAAGGTCGCCGCGAGCTGGTGGATGTCCATGTCCTCGAGCGCGCCGCTGAACAGGATCTCGGCCGCCTGGATCTCGTAGCCGTTGATGCGGCGGGCCACCTTGCCGCGCGGCAGCAGGCCCTGGGCGTCGAGGTAGCCGGCGTCGCGCAGCACCTGCAGGCGCACCAGCAGCGCGGCGCGCGCGGCGTTGCGCTTCTTCTGGCGCGCCGACGCGGAGCCCTTGGCGGCCTGGAAGGCGGCGAAGCTGCGGTCGTAGGCGTCGAGCAGGCCCTTGCCGCCGAGCCGTTCGTACAGGTTGAGGATCGTCGAGTACGACAGGTTGAAGCGCGACGTGATCGGCTCGACCTTGCCGCTGTGGTAGCGCGACAGCGGGCCGTCGCGCAGGTCCTCGTCCTCGAGGATCGCGATCACCAGCCCGCTCTGGTCGAGGCCTTGGCGACCGGCGCGGCCGGCCATCTGCAGGTAGTCGCGCGCCTTCATGTAGTCCATCTGCACGCCGTCGTACTTGCGCAGCAGGTCGAAGACGACCGTGCGCGCCGGCATGTTGATGCCCAGCGCGAACGTCTCGGTCGTGAACAGCAACTTCAGCAGCCCCGACGTGAACAGCCGTTCGACGACCTCCTTGTGGATCGGCAGCATGCCGGCGTGGTGGTAGCCGACGCCGCTGATCGCCCGGCCGAGGATGCCGCGCAAGCCCGGGTCGGCGTCGACGTCGAGTTCGAAGCGGGCACAGATGTCGCCGAACTCCGCTTCGATGCGCGCGCGCTCGGCGCGATCGAGCAGGCGGCGGCCCATGCTGCGTTCGGCCTTGATCTCGCATTCCTTGCGCGAGAAGCAGAAGTACAGGATCGGCAGCAGTTGGCGATTCTGCAGCTCGTCGAGCAGCTGGACGTACGGTCGCGGACCGACGGCGATGCGGCGGCCCTGGCCGCGCTCGCGCTTGTCGCCCCAGCGCGAGCGCTCGCGTTCACGGCGACCTTCACGCTGGCCGTGCTTGCCGGCGCGGGCCTGCGCCCGCTCGTGGAACTGCAGCGCGCGCGGTCGCTGCGCCAATTGGAACACGCCGGCGTCGGGGTGGAACAGGCGATGCGAGAGCGGCACCGGGCGCTTGGTGTGTTCGATCACCGCCAGTTCCTGGTCGCGCACCGAGCGGATCCAGGCGCCGAATTCGTGCAGGTTGTCGATCGTCGCCGACAGGCCCACGAACCGCACGTGCTTGGGCGCGAAGATCAGGCTCTCCTCCCAGACGGTGCCGCGTTCGACGTCGTCGACGAAGTGCACCTCGTCGAAGATCGCGAAGTCGGTGTCGGCGAAGCGTTCGGGATCCTCGAACACCGCGTTGCGGAAGATCTCCGTGGTCATGATGACCAACGGTGCGTCGGGGTCGAGCGTCAGGTCGCCGGTCATCAGGCCGACGCGCAGGCCGTCGTTCTTGAAGTCGCGGAACTTCTGGTTGCTCAGTGCCTTGATCGGGCTCGTGTAGATCGCCCGCTTGCCGCGGCGGATCGCCGTCTCGATCGCGTATTCGGCCACCAGCGTCTTGCCCGATCCGGTGGGGGCTGCCAGCAGCACGTTCTTGCCGGCCAGGATCGCTTCGGCTGCCTCGACTTGGAAGGCGTTGAGGGTGAAGCCTTTGAAGCGGGTGGTGGAGGCGTCGCCGGCGGAGGAAGGCACAGCGCGCAGCATCGCACAACCGCGGCGGGCTGGCTACGTTGCATTGCGGATCATGTCGTTTGTGGATCGTTGTCCACAATGCAGCGTGGCGCGGGTGCCGGCGGCGCGGCAAGCGACGCTGGTATCGGTCGGTCGCCGGAGTATGCTGGCACCGTGCTTCGCCGCGTGGCGGAGCGTTTCGCAACCGGTCCAGAAGCCGCCGCCCGGCGGCTGCCAAGCGCTGCGCGGTCAACGCGGCGCCAACCCACTACCAGCCATGGAATCCAAGGAAGCCAACGTCGGCAAGTTCGTGTCGCGCCACCTGTCGCAGCTGAAGATCCTGACCCGCCTGCTCGAGCACGAACTCGACGCGGCCAAGGGTGCGCGCGACGTGCAGGTCGATCGCCACCTGCTCGAGAACGTGCTCGACACGCTCGAGATCTTCGTCGACGACTGCGAGAGCGCCAGCGGCGTCGTCCGCGACCGCACCAAGGTCGAGCAGAAGCCGGTCGTCGCGCGTTTGAACTGAGCAGCCGACCACGTACTGGTCGAACGGGCCGGCACGCCGGTCCGTCGGTCGTGCCGCTTGGTGCTCCCTGAGCGCCGGTGGCACTCCTCTCCCCGCACCCGAACCGTCGCGTGCCCACCGCGCCACCAGGCGTCGTCGGCCCGCGCCAACGTCAACGAGCCGTGGTCGCCTCGTCCGCACCGGTTGCACGTCCAGCACGTTCCCGCCGGGTCGTGTTGTGGACCTTCGTGCTCGGTGCCTTGCTGGCGACGCTGTGGTTCGCCGGGCCGCGTGCGGCCAACACGTTGGCGGCGCGCTACCAGCTCGCCGAACAGCAGAGCCCGCCGGTCGAGTTGGACCGGGTGGGCTTCCTGCAGGTGCCGGACTGGATGGACCCGCCGCTGCTCGTCACGGTGACGCGCGAGCTGTCGCCGTGGCTGTCCGACCAGGTGCCGATCCTCGACGACGCCTCGGCGCGCAACCTGCGCACTGGCCTGCTGACGGTGCCGTGGGTCGACGAAGTGCGCCTGGACCGGGTGTTTCCCAACCAGTTCAAGATCGCCCTCGTGCTGCGGCGGCCGCGGCTGGCCGTGCGCGATGCCGAGGGCCAGGCGATCTGCCTGGTCGACGCGGGCGGCCGGGCGTTGCCATGGGTCGAGTGCCAGGTGCCGAGCACGCAGCTGCGCCGGGAGGGAGGGGCTGGCAGCTTCGTGCCGGAGTTCGGCCGGGTGGTCGACGAGTCGCGCGTGCGGGCTGCGTTGGCGATCGCCCTCGAGTGGCAGCAGGAGGTCGCCCCCCTGGTGCCCGGTTGCCCGCAGTTGCTGGCCGTCGATGCCAACAACCTCGGCGAACGCTATGCGCGGTCGCCGTCGTTCCCGGAGATCCGCGTGCTGTTGCAGCGGCGCGACGGCGCGCCGGTGACGTTCTTGTACGGTCGCCCGGTCGACAGTCCGCTGCCGCGCGTTTCGGCTCGCGCCAAGGCGCAGGTGCTGGCCAACGTCCTGCAGTTGCGGCCCGGGCTCGATGGCTTGGTCAGCGCCGACCTGCGGCTGTCGCGGCGATGGCTGGACTACCTGCAGCCGCGCGAGCCCGGGCGTCCCGATCCCCTGGCGCCGTGGACGGCGCTCGACGGCGAGCTGCCGGTCGTGCGCTGATCGTCGCCCGCGGCCTGGTCGCTGTCGGGCAGTCGCGGCAACGCGGTCATTTGGCCGCAACCAGGGCGGCCCGGACTGCCGCGACCAGGGCACGCACGCCGGGATCGCCCTGCTTCGTGCAGCCCAGTCGCACGACGACCAGGCGCTCTTCGGGTACGACGACCACGAACTGGCCCTCGAAGCCGTCCAGGCGCAACAGCGTGGGTGGCAGTTCCGGCCACGCGGCGGCGGCCGGACCGTCGCCGTCGGGGTCGCGGTTGGTCCACAGCTGCAGCCCGTAGCGCCCCGCACTGGCCTGGCTTGGCGTCGCCGCCCGCGCCACCCAGCCCGGCGGCAGCACCTGCTGGCTGCCGACGCGGCCGTCGTGCGCGAACAGGTTGCCCAGCCGCGCCCAGTCGCGTGCTGTCGCGAACACGTAGGAGCTGCCGACCCAGGTGCCGCTGGCGTCGAGTTCGAGAACGGCGCTGGTCATGCCGAGCGGTGCGAACAGCCGGTCGCGCGGGTAGGCCCAGTAGGCGCGGTCGTCGTCGAACGTGTGGCGCACTTCGCGGCACAACAGGTTGGTGCTGCCACTCGAATACCGGAACCGATCGCCCGGTTTCGCGGCCAGCGGCATGCTGGCCTGGGCCGCGCCGGTGTCGGCGCTGCCGAACAGCATGCGCAGCGCGGCGCTGTTCGGGTCGGCGTAGTCCTCGTGCCACTCCAGCCCACTGGTCATCGTCAGCAGGTCCAGGCGCCGGACCTGCCGGCGCGGGTCGTCGGTCGACCACTGCGGGGTCGCTGGCGGCACGTCGAGCGGCAGCCGGCCGTCGGCCTCGCGCAGCGCCACGAGGGCCGCGACGACCGACTTCGCCATCGACCAGCCCGGCAGGGGCATCGTCGCCGAGCAACCGTCGGCGTAGCGTTCGGCGAGCAGCTGGCCGTCGGCCAGCACGACGACGGCACGGGTGCGCCGCTTGGGGCCGGTGGCGGGTTCGGCGAAGGCGGCGGCGACCGCGGCTTCGATCGCCGGCTTGGCCCGTTGCAGGGCCACTGGCGGCGTCGGCACCCGATCGCCCACCGGGAAGTCGATCAGCCGCGGATCCGTCGTCGGGCCGGCCAGCTTCGGGATCCGTCGGGCGGCCAGCTCGGCCGCCGGGACGTCACCGACCACCAGGGTGCAACCGAGTTCGGCGGTCGCGACGGCGGTGGCCGTCGCCGTGCCGAGCCGGGCGGTGACGCGGCGGTTGGCGCGGTCGACGTCGAGGCGCAGCAGCAGTCGGATCGCCGCCTCGAGCGGCCGATCGGCCGCGAGCTCTTCCTCCAGCACCGACTCGACGGTGCGCCCGCTGACGAACACCGCCGAGGCGGTGACCTTGGCGGCGTAGCCGGCGGCGAGCGGCAACAGGTTCGGGTCGAGGCCGGCGCGCGCCTGGCCGCGCAGCGGCGTCAGGGCGGCGGCGAGCAGGCTGGCGGTGCAGGCCAGGTGGAGTGGGCGGCGCATCGCCCCAGCATCGCCGATCGCGACCCAGGAAGCGCGGTGCTTGCAGCCGGTGGCGCGACCTGCTCAGGTGCCGGCATGTCCGTGGTCCGAGGTTGCGCGGCGTTGGCGCCGCTGCTGGCGATGCTCGGCTGCGGCACTGCCGCCGCAGCGCCCTTCGACGTGGCCCCAGGCCGCCTGCCTGGCTTGCTGCCCGCGGTGCGGGTTGCGGCGGTGCCGGCGGCGGCCGCGCCGAGCTGCGAACTGCTGACCAGCGCGGCGCAGTGGCGGCGGCTGGCGGCGCAGTGGGGGCTGGGCGACGAACTGCTGCCATCCGGTGGCTTCGACTGGCGCAGCACCGACCTGCTGGTCGTGAACCTCGGCGATGCCGGTGGGGCGGCAATCCACCTCGACGTCACCGAGGAGGAGGGGGTCGACGTGCTGCTGGTCACCCGCGCACCACCGCCGCCCGGTCAGCCCGGTCGGCCGGCGGTGTTGGTGGCCGAACTGGTCCGCCGCCCGTCCCAGCTCGCGGTCGTGTTCCGCCAACAGCTCGCCGACCAGCCAGGCGTCGAACGCACGTTGGCCGTGTTCGCCGACCGCTGAAGCTCGTGGTGCGGATCGGTCGAAGAGGTCCGGGTGAAGCGCGGCGAACGGCTGGTCCTGGTCGGTATCGTGGTCGTCGTGGCACTGGCGCTGCGCGCGGCCTTCGTCGCGATGGCCGTCGTGCCCGAGCCGCTGCGGGCCGACGCCGGCGAGTACGCGCGGTACGCGCACAACCTGGTCGAACACGGTGTATACTCGCTGGCGACCGTCGAACCGCCGCCGCCGGACTCGTTCCGGTCGCCAGGCTACCCGTGGTTCCTGGCGGTCTGCCGCTGGCTCGGTGGCGACGCCGGTTGGCTCGCGCTGGCACTGTGGCTGCAGGTTGCGCTGGGAGCCGCGACCGCGGCGGCGACCTATGCCCTGGCGCGCGCCGTGGTGCCGTTCTGGGCGGCCCTCGCCGCGGCGCTGGCGACGGCGCTCAGCCCGCATCTGGCGGTCGCCAGCGGGTACGTGTTGACCGAAGGACTGACCGCGGCGGCGCTGACCGGCGCGCTGGCGCTGCTGGCGCGCGCCCGTCCGCACGCGCTCGGCCGACACCTGCTGGCCGGGCTGGCGATCGGCCTGGCCGTGCTGTGCAACGAGACCCTGCTGCCGTTGGCGCTGGCCCTCGCCTGGCCCCTGTGGCGGCGGCGCAGCGGCCGTACCGCGGCCGTCTACGCGCTGGCGGCGTTGCTGCCGTTCGCTGCCTGGCAAGTCCGCAACCAGACCCAGGAACTGGCGCGCGCCGGCACGGCGCGGATCACCGCGTCGATCAGTCACGGCAGCTACCCCGGCATGGTGTACCGCGATCCGCGCCTGGTCGGCTTCCCGTACCGCGAGGACCCGGCCCAGCCGGCGGTCGGCTCGTCGTGGCACGACCTGCGGGCGGTGCTCGGACCACGCATCGCGGCCGAACCGGTTCGCTACCTGTCGTGGTACCTGCTCGAGAAGCCGCTGTGGCTGTGGCGCTGGGATCTCGTGCAGGGGCGTGGCCATCAGGTCTATCCAGCCAGGAACGACCCCTTCGAGAGCCATCCGGTGGTCGGCGCGGTGCGCACCGGCATGGCCTGGCTGCACGTGCCGGTCATGCTGCTCGCGGCCGCGGCCGCGTTGGCGGCGGTGGTTCGGCCCGGGCCGCGCGCCGGTGGCGCGGCTGGCCTGCTCGGCGTGGCCGCGGTGGTCGGCACCTTGGTGTACCTGCCGGTGATCCCCGATCCGCGCTACCTGCAGCCGCTGCGGCCGGCCCTGTTCGTGCTGGCGGCCCTCGCCGCCCACACCGTGGTCGCGCGCCTGCGGCGGCAACCGGCCGATTGACGTCCGGATCGCCGGGTTACGCACAACGGCGGACGCGCCGTGCGCCGAATTGTGGTCCGCTGATGGCATGACGATCCACGCTTCGGCGCCGTCCGCCTGCCGCTCCGTCGCCGCCATCCGCCAGCTGGTCGGCAGCACGCCGCTGCTCGAGATCGTCTACCGTTTCGATGGCCGCGAACGGCGGCTCTACGCCAAGTACGAGTCGATGAACATGACCGGCTCGGTCAAGGACCGCATGGCCTGCCACATCCTGGCCGAGGCCTATGCGAACGAGTCGCTGCGACCGGGCGACACGATCGTCGAGGTCAGTTCGGGCAACACCGGCATCGCCTTCGCCGCGCTCGGGGCCGCGCTCGGCCATCCGGTGCGCGTGTACATGCCGGACTGGATGAGCAAGGAACGGCAGCAGCTGATCGCCAGTTTCGGAGCCGAGATCGTGCTGGTGTCGGCGGCGCAGGGTGGCTTCGTCGGTTCGATCGCGCTGGCGGAGCGCTTCGCGATGGAGCATGCCAGCGTGTTCCTGCCGCGGCAGTTCGAGAATCGCGCCAACGTGCGCGCGCATGCCGCGACCACCGGCCCCGAACTGTTGCTGCAGATCGAGGCGTTCGGTCGCAAGCCGGCCGCCTTCGTCGCCGGAGTCGGCACCGGCGGGACCGTGATGGGGGTCGGGCGGTCGTTGCGGGCTGCGTTCCCGAAAGTGCGCGTGCATCCGCTCGAACCCGCCAACTCGCCGACCCTGCGCACCGGCCACAAGGTCGGCAAGCACCGCATCCAGGGCATCTCCGACGAATTCGTCCCGGCGGTCGTCGACCTGCAGGAACTCGACGACATCGTCGACGTCTGGGACGGCGACGCGATCCTGATGGCCCAGGCCCTGGCTCGCCACCTGGGGCTGGCGGTCGGCATCAGCTCCGGCGCGAACTTCCTGGGGGCGGCCGGCCTGGTCGAACAACATGGCGACGAAGGTGCGGTGCTGACGGTGTTCTGCGACAGCAACAAGAAGTATCTGTCGACCGACCTGTATGGCGACGAACCGGTCCGCGACGACTACCTGACACCACGCGTCGAGCTGCTGGGGTTCCGGGCCGTGCGGTGAGCTGATGGGAGGGAGCGCCGGTCGGACGGGTGCCGTTGCTCTCCGCCGCATCGGGCCGCCGCATCGGGCAGGCCGGACGGCAGGTTCCGGAGCCTCGCCATTGGCAGGCCCCCCGGCCAGCCGTTAGCATGCTGGGGTCTTGCGACCCGCGGGTCCTCGGCTGGGCATCGCCAGGTCGGTCAGCCTGGTGCCAGCTGCTTGCCGGGTTGCGTCGCCCACCATGGACAATCCTGAACTCGCGGTCATCGGTCTCACCTGCAACGTGGTGGGCGTCTTCTTCCTGGCGAACTCGATCCGGTTTCGCGAGCCGAAGAAGGCCATCGAGGATGCGTTGGGTGTTGGCGTGCGCAGCCTGATGCGCGTCCGCGACACCGCGCTCAACAACCTGCAGGTGATCCTCGGGTTCCTGTTCCTGACCACCGGCTTCCTGCTGCAGGTGGTTGCCCAGTGGGATGCCGGTCTGTCGACCCTGGCGTTCTGCGTCGGCATCATCGGTTTCGCCGCAGCCGTCTACGCGATCGGGGCTTACAGCTCGCGCCGGGCGTTCCGCAAGTTGCTGCGCGAGTTCTTCCAGAGTGCCGAGTGGTCGTTCTCGGACGACATCGCACTCACCAAGGAGATCGGCGATCTGCTCGGCGTGCCGCACAGCAAGGAGATGAGCGTCGACGCCTACGTGCAGAAGGTCCGGCAGGCGCTCGGCGTGCCGAACCCGGCCAAGCCGACCAGCGGCGCCGAACGGGCTCGACGCATCGCGCTGCCGGGCCGCTGATCTGCTGCTTCCGTGTTGCTTCGCGTCGCGAGACGATTCGCTGGCTGCGAAGCGTAAGCAGGAGATCGGAAGCAAGTCAGCGCCTGAGGCCTCTTCTGGTCGTCGCGGCAGCGACGCAC
>DAIMFJ010000032.1:0-2945 GCA_036724695.1 Planctomycetota bacterium | reverse complement strand
CTGGCCGAATACCGCCGCCACCACGCGCGGATCTGGCCGGAGATCGCCGCGGCGATCCACGCCGCCGGGCTCCGCAACTACACGATCTTCCATTTCCACGGCGAGTTGTTCGGGTACTACGAATACGTCGGCCCGCGCGAACGTTATGCCGAGCGCATGGCCGAGCTCGCCGCCGCGCCGCGCATGCGTGAATGGTGGGACCTGATGGAAGCGATGCAGATCCCCGACCCGCGGCGGCGGCCAGGTGAATGGTGGGCCGAGATGGACGAGGTGTTCCACCAGGATTGACCCTGATCTACTACTTCCGCGTTTCTTCGCGTCGCGAGACGATTCGCTGGCTGCGAAGCAGAAGCAGGAGATCGGAAGCAAGTCAGCGCCTGCGGCCTCTTCTGGTCGTCGCGGCAGCGACGCACAACATCTGGTTGCGGCCGCCTGCGCGGCCGCGCAGAGCCTTCGAGAGGTTGCCCTCTCAGCCGCTGCGCTGGCGCGCCGCCGCGGGCCGCGGATTTCGCGGTGCAGCCACGACGAGAACGCACCGCCAGCCGCCACTGCGGTGTGCGCTATTCGCTGCGGCTGCTCAAGCGCGACCTGCGCGAGTCGGCGCGGGCCCTGTTCGACTCGCTGCTGCCGCCGACCTGCCTCGGTTGCCGCGAGCCGGGGGACCCCTTCTGCGGCCCGTGCCGCGCCGGCCTGGCCCGGCGCGGTGGCCCAGCGTGTCCGCGCTGCGGTGAGCGGGTGCTGGTCGCCGGTTCACCGTGCCAGGTCGATCACCGACAGCTCGCCGGCCTGAGCTGGCATGTGGCCCCGTACGCCTACCGGGGCACCGGCGGGGCGCTGGTGCGGCGCTTCAAGCTCGATGCCAACGGCGCCGCCGGCGACTGGCTGGCGCGGGCGATGGCCGCGATGGCCTGCGAGCGGTTCGGCGCGACCTGGCGCCAGGCCTTGCTCGTGCCGGTGCCGTTGCACGCGTCGCGGCGACGCGCCAGAGGGTTCGACCAGGCGGAGTGGTTGGCCCGCGCGGTGGCGCGCCGGCTGCGCTGTGGGCGCGTGCTGCCGGTGCTCGAGCGTCAGGCACCGACCCTGCCGCAGGGCGATCCGCGCGTGCGCTCCCGCGAGCGCAACGTTGCCGCAGCCTTCGCGGTGCGCTTGCCGCGGCCGGTGGTCGGTGCCCGCGTGGTGCTGGTCGACGACGTGTTCACCTCGGGGGCGACCGCGCGGACCTGTGCGCGCCTGCTGCGCGAGGCCGGCGCTGCCGAGGTGGCGCTGCTCACGGCGTGCCGGAGCTGACGGGTGGACTGGCTGGCTTGCCGCGGTGGCGGCCGCCGATCTCGCCCAGCCCGTAGCCAAGGCCGGCGGCGGCCAACGAAGTCAGGTAGGGGTGGGGGATCGCGTCGGGCCACACGTAGCGGCCGAGCACCCAGGCGCTGGCACCCGCGAGCAGAGCCGCGTTCGCCGCCCAGACCGAGCCGCCGCGCCCGCGGGTGGCGACCACCACCAGCACCAACACGCCGGCACTGCCGAAGCCCGAGGCCTGTTCGACGAGGTCGCCGACGTCCCAGTCGCTGGTCGCCAGCGCGTAGGCGAGCAGACCCGCGATCACCACGGCGACCCGCGCGGCCACGAGGTGGTTGCGGGCTCGTACGCCCGCGGGTGCCAGGTTGCGCACCGCGAGCGAGGCGACCACCAGCAGGCAGCTGTCGACGGTCGACAGGATCGCCGCGATCAGTGCGCCGGCCAGCAGGTAGTTGGCCCAGCCTGGCAGGTGTTGCTGGCTCAGCGTCGGCAGGATCGCCTCGGGGTCGGCGAGCCCGGGGGCCAGTTGGGGACCGAGCAGGCCGATGGTCAGCGGAATCGCCCCGACGCACAGGTAGGCGCTGCCGCCGAGCAGGGCGCTGGTCCGCGCGGTGTTGGCACTCCGGGCCGCCAGGGTTCGCGAGATGGCCTCCTGGGCGACGATCGAGCCGAGGATCGGGATCGCCCAGGCCTCGACGAGGTCCAGCAGCGAAGCCGGCTGGTCGTCCGCGGTGCCGGGAACGGTGGCCGCACTGGCCCCTGGTGGCAGCTCGGGCAGGGCCAGCAGCACGCATACCAGCAGCGCGACGAGGCCGGCCACCAGGATGCCTGCTTGCAGGACGTCGGTGTAGACGTCGGCGAGCAGCCCGCCGCAGACGGTGTAGACGATCGCGATGCCGGCGGCGATCGCGATGCCGTGGGCGGGAGTCAGCGCTCCGTCCGAGTTGATCGCGACGACGTCGCCGAAGGCATGGATCTGCGCGGCGGCCCAGAACAACGACGAGGGCAGCAGCAGCGCCCCGGCCAGCCGTTCGGTCGAGGCGCCGAAGCGCTGGGCGAACAGGTCGGGCAGCGTGGTGATGCCGAACCGCCACAGGCGGGCCGCGAACAAGAGGCCCATCAGCAGCAGGCACAGGCCGTACGCGAACGGTTCGGTCGAGTGCCAGCCGACCCCATGTTCGTAGGCCGATCCGGCGGCGGCGACGCAGCTCTCGGCGCCGAACCAGGTGGCGAAGATGCTGGCAGCGGCGAGCCCGGGTCCCAGGCGCCGGCCGGCGACCAGGTAGTCGTCCTCGGTGCGGATGCGGCGGGCAGCCCAGGCGCCGACCAGCAGCTGCAGGCCGACCAGCGTGAACAGGAACAGGATCACCGGCGGCAGGGTAGGCAGGTCGGCCCCAGGTGGGAAGACTGCAGCAGAACTTGCGGTGGTGGGGGCGGTTCGGCGGAGCCAGCGTCCGACCCCGGCAGCGGCACGGAGCTTCGCGCCCATCCGGCCAGGATCTTGTAACTACAGGCGCCACATGAGTTTGTGAGGATGCGCAGGATCTCTCGGCAAGCTTTCGGAAAAAAGTGGAGGCGGGGCTTGACGCCAGCCGACAACTCGCTACCTTCTCCCGCCCTCGCACGCGGAACTTTGACGGTTCCGACGCGGA
>DAIMFJ010000031.1:5978-25105 GCA_036724695.1 Planctomycetota bacterium | reverse complement strand
CCGCGATCGACTGGTCCACGCTGGAGGCCTGCGACGGCACGTTCGTGTCCGGCCGGCTCAGGAAGCGCCACACCGACCTGCTGTTCCGCGCGCGCCTCGGCAACCGCACGGTTCATCTGCACCTGATCCTCGAGCACAAGTCGCGCAGCGGCCGCGGCACCGTGCTGCAGCTGCACGGCTACTCCAGCAAGGTCCAGCGACACCACTGGCGCCTGCAACGCGGGCAGCGCCGACGGCATCTCCCGCCGGTCTTGCCGGTCGTCATCCACCACGGCAAGCAGCCGTGGACCGCGCCGACCGACCTGGTGGAACTGCTCGACCTCGCTGGGGTCCCCGAGGACCTGCACGCAGCACTGCGCAGCTACCAGCCGCGCTTCCGCTACGCCGTGTTCAGCACCGCCGGGTGGTCGGCAGCCCAGCTGCAGACACTGACGCTGACCGTGCTCGGCAAGGCCACGCTCGGGGCCCTGCAACTACTGCCCGGCGTCCTGCCCGAACGGGCGATCCCGGCGATCGTCGAGTGGGTCGAGATGTTCCAGGAGGTGTTCCGCGCCGAGCCGGGCAGCGAATCGCTCGATGCGTTACTCTCGTACCTGATGCGGGCCACCCCGCTCGAGCCCGAACAGCTGCTCGACGTGGTGTGGCAGAATGTCGACAAGGAGGTCCAGATGAAGTTCAAGAGCACGGCGGCCCAGTTGCACGAACGCGGTTTCGCCGAGGGTGAGGCCAGGGGCGAGGCCAGAGGTGAGGCCAGGGGCAAGGCCGAGGGCCTTGCCGACATCCTCTCCGACCTGCTGACCAGTCGCTTCGGCACGATCCCCGACGCCCTCATCACCCGCATCCGCACCGCGGAACCCACCCAACTCCGCACCTGGGCTCGCCGCTGCCTCGACGCCGCCACCATCGACGACGTGTTCACGGACGGAACCTGATTTCGAACGATCGCCGACCCCCGACTGGTCGCCAGACACCCAACGCCGGCCCCGATCCACTGCTGCCCCGCCACGCAGAGGTCGGTCAGCTGCGGAGGCGCCGGGACGAACGAACAGCGACGCAGCGACGCGCAGCAAGGGGCAGCTCCGCTGTCACGAATCCGTCACTCCCCCGGATCCACCGCCACGCCTGGCACCTTCCGCCGCTGGTAGTGGTTTGCCTCGTGCGCGGCGACCGCGCGCTCGAGCGCCGCGAACCGCCCAGCCTGCCGTGCGGTGTCCTGGCGCGCGCGCCCCAACAACTCGCGCAAGGTCTCCCCAGGCTGCTGGACCAGCGCCAGCGCCCGCAAGGCCCTGCGTAGCTCGCGCTGCGTGAGCGGCAACCTGCATTGGCGTCGCCAGCGGATCGCCGCGAACGCCAGCACCCCGGCGAGCAGCAGCCAAGGGCCGACCGCGACCAGCCACCCGCCGAGTCCCGCCAGCAGCTGCTGGCGGGACTTCGCGTCGAACCCGACCAACCGATGCCACCACGCCGTCGCGGTGCGCTGCAGGCCGTCGAACCACGACGCCGTGGCCGGATCGGCGATCTCGACACTCTGCGGCGGCGTCGCTTCGACGGTGAGCCACGCGCCATCGTCGAGCAGCGCTTCGACCCAGGAGTGGCCGTCGCGCCCACGCACCACCATCTCGCTGCGTTCTTCGTCCCATTCGTGGGCCAGGAAGCCGCCGACCAACCGGCACGGATGCCCCTGGGCACGCAACAGCAGTGCACAGGTCGCCGCGAAGTACTCGCAATGACCGGCGCCCTGGCCGGCGACGAACGCCGCGAAGTCGGCGGCGAAACCGTCGCCGCCCGGCACCTGGTAGGTGCGGTTGGCCTGCAACCACGCTGCGGCGCGCGCGGCCGCCTCGGCGGCATCTCGGCTCGTGCCGAGTGCCGCCAGGATCGGTTCCAACCGGGCCAGCCACGGCGCGGGCGGAGGGCTGCGCAACAGGTCGCGAGCTCGCGGCAGCGTCTTGCTGCGCAACGGTTCGGCGGACTGGGCCAAGTCGTAGCCGAGCGGTTCGGCGCGGTCGCGTGCGGCGCGCACGAAACCGACCGTGCCGTCGACCTTCGGATCGAGCAGCACGCCGCTGTCGCTCTGCGGCTGCACCAGCCCGGCCTCGAGGGGCAGCGGCAGTCGCCCGCCGCCACGTTCGAGCAGTTCGACGACGAGGCGCGGCTCGGCCAGGGTGTCGCTGCGCCGCCAACCCTCGGCGGTTCCCACCCACACCGGATCGGTCGCGAAGCGCGACCCGAACGCCGCCACGCCCTGCGGCTGCCACATGACGCCGTCGAAGGCGCCGTAGGTCTGCAGCCGCCAATGCGTCGGCACGTCGGCGGCGCGACCCGACGCCGGCCGCACGCGCAACACGATCCGCGCGTCGGCGGAGTTGCGCGGCGCGGTGTCGAGGCGGATCGCCGCCGGCGTGCTCGGGCCGAACACCGCCGACGCATCCATCGCATCGCCGAGCCAGCCGCGGCGCGCGAAGTCGCGCGGCAGGAACGCGAACACCAGCAGCGTCGACACCCCGATCAGGAGGCTGTGGCGGGCTGCGTCGCGCACCACCGGCGACAACGCAGGTGGGCTCGCCGGGGCCGCGTGGCGCAGCACCGCGTGCAACTGCAGCGCCGCCAACAGCGCGAAGGCGTGCGCCGCGAACAGCAGCGACCACGACACGTCGGGCGCGAAGAAGCAGGTGACGAACGCGATCAGGAACGAATTGAAGAAGATCAGGTCCGGCCGCTGCCGTTCGCCGACGTTGTTGAGCAGGTGCACCTGGCACAACACCGCCAGCAGGAGGCCGTCCTCGAGCAAGTGGTGCACCCCGGCGCTGCTGGCGCGTTGCACCAGCAGCGTGAAGGCGGCCAACACCCCACCGTTCCACGCGATCCGGCAGAGCGGGCGCGTCTGGTACCTGCGCAGCCACGGCGACGCCAGCGCCAGGAGCCACAGCGGCAGCAACCACACGGCGGTGACCGCCCCGGTCGCCAGCACGAAGCCGAGGTCGAGCAAGGTCAGCGCGACCAGCCACGGATGCAGGCGGTCAGCCACGGCGGCCTCCGCGGGCGACCGGCAACTGCAGCAATCGACGATTGCGCGGCAGCGCGATGGCCGGCAGCTCCGGAGCATTGCCGTCCGCCACCGGCTGGGCCGCGGCGAGCCAGCGCAGCGCCGCGTCGCGGTCGCGCGCCGAACGACCGATCCGGAACTGCACACCCTGCGAGACCAGCTCGACGTCGGCGTCGTGCTCGCCCGCCGCGAGCACCAGTCCGGCGGCCTCGGCCAACGCCAGCTCGAATGCTTCGCCGTCGAGCCGACGGTCGACGACCACGGTGGTGGCGTCGCCGCGTTCGGGTTCCCATTCGCGCACCACCGGTGCACCGCGACGCGCCGAGGCCTTCCAATGCACGTCGCGCAGTTCGTCGCCCTGGCGATACGGCCGCAGCCCGGCGGCGACGTTGCTGCGCACCGCGCCGGCGGCGGCGAGTTCGTCGTCGGAGCTGCCGAACAGCCGCACCGCCGCACCTTCGCGCGGGGCCGGGAACGTGGCGAGCTCGCCAGTGCTCGCGAGGCGCCGTTCGCAGCGCAGCAGCCCGAACGGGTAGGTCGTCCGGACCCGCAGCTGGCCGATCGGCACGACCCCGCGCGGCTGCGGCGGCAGTTCGGCGGCGAGCGTCGCGACCCCGGCCTGCAAGGCCGTGCTGCCGAACGGCACGGCGCGCGCCGGCGCGCCCACCGGCGCGAGCCACAAGGCCGCGCCGACGTCGCCGCCCAGGCTCGGCCCCGTCACCCGCACTTCGAGCCGGCGCGGTGCCCCGGCGGCGGCGAGCGGCACGGCGCCAAGTTGCGCCGCCAGCCGCTGCGCATGCTGCACGCCGCGGCACCACCGAGAAGGCCAGCACCAGGAAGAACAGGTTGTTGTAGCTGGTCGCGAAGAACGCCAGCTGCAAGACCACGAACAGTGCGATGGCCTTCCAGCCCAGCCGCGTCGGACGGAGGCGCACTACACCGGCACCGCGGTCCCGGCGACGATCTCGCGCACCAGCGGTCCGGCGTCGCCACCTTCGCGCAGGAAGATGCGGTGCGCCAACGCGGCGTGGGCGAGGGCCTTGAGGTCGTCGGGCAGGACGTAGCCGCGACCGTGCAGCACCGCATGGGCCTTGGCGGCGCGCAACCAGGCCAGCGCCGCGCGCGGGCTGGCCCCGAGCGCCACGTGCGCATGGCTGCGCGTCGCGGCGACCACCCGGTAGACGTATTCGGCGCAGAGTTCGGCGACCTCGACCTGCGCGCACTGGCGCTGCAGCGCCTGCAGTTCGTCCTGGCGCAGCACCGGCGCGACGTCGGCGAGGCCGTGTTCGCGGTCGTGACCGGCGTAGAGGGCCCGTTCGGTCGCGGCGTCGGGATAGCCGAGTTCGACACGCACCAGGAAGCGGTCGAGCACTGCCTCTGGCAGCGGGAACGTGCCCTGGAATTCGACCGGATTGCGGGTCGCCAGCACCGTGAACGGCGCGGCCAGCTCGACGGTGCGGCCTTCGATCGAGACCCGGCCCTGCTCCATCGCCTCGAGCAGGCACGACAGGGTGCGCGGGCTGGTGCGATTGATCTCGTCGGCGAGCACGAAGTTCGCGAACAGCGGGCCCTTCACGAACTGGAAGCGGCCGGCGTCGGGGCGCCACACGGCGGTGCCGACGACGTCGCTGGGCATCAGGTCGTTGGTGAACTGGATGCGGCGGAATTCCGCGTCGACGCAGCGCGCGACGGTGCGGGCGAGCAGCGTCTTGCCGACCCCTGGGATGCCCTCGAGCAACGCATGCCCCCCGGCCAACATCGCGCAGAGGATCGGCAGCAACGTCGCTTCGGGCACGGCGACGACCTCTTGCACGGCCGCGGCGACGGCGGTGCGGAGGGCCGCGCCGTCCTGGGTCAGGGTAGGAACGCTCACCAGGGGGTTTTCGGCGCGCGGCGACGCTGGCCTGAGCCGGTGCGCGCGGTCTCGCGAACGGCCGTTGCCAGCGCGGCTTGCCGCACGCGAACGGCGCTCAGTTGCGACCCGGGGCCGCGTCGTCGGGTGCGGTGAAGTCGTCGTCGTCGTCGTCGTCGAGCTCGTCGAGTTCGTCGAGCTCGTCGGCGAACCCGTCGTCGTCGGCCGCAGCTCCGGCCGCCCGCAGCAGCTGCCGGAACCGCGGATCGGTGCGCAACGCGTCGAGGTCGGGTTCGTCGCGTGCGAAGTTGCGGAACTCCTCGCCGAGCCCACAGGCCACCGTCACCGCGTCGATCGCACGGTCGGCCTCGCCGAGCAACGCCAGGTAGCAGCCGAGGTTGAAGTGGCCGATCCCGCTCTTGGGGTGCTTCTCGAGCAACCGCTCCATGCAGCGCACCGCACCCGGCAGGTCGCCGGTACGTTTGCGACACCAGGCTTCGGTCAGCTCGAGCCACTCCAGCTCGGGGTGGCTGGTGCGCAGCTCGGCGAGGTCGGCGAGCGCCTCGCGGTAGTGTCCCTGGCGGATGTAGGCGCGCACCCGCATCGTCAGACCCACCGGCCGGCCAGCCGGGTCGGCGAACATCGGGCCGAGCAGCTCGATCGCCCGCTCGGGACAGCGCAGGTCGAGCCAGCCGTCGACCTCGTCGGCGAGGCGCTGCAACGCAGGAGGAACGGGGATCACGCCGCCATCGTCGCGTACCGGCGCGCGGCAGGCAACGTCAGGCTCCTCTGGCGGCCACGAACCGGTCGAAGCGCTGCCAAAGCTCGGGAGCGACGGCGGTCAGGCGATGGTCGCCCCCGGCGACGCGCCAGAAGGCCTTGTCGGCGTGCGGGATCGCCGCGACGAACCGTTCGCAGTCGGCGATCGGGATCACGTCGTCGGCATCGCCGTGGGCGGCGAAGACCGGCATCGGCAGGGACCTGGCCAGCGCAGCCTCGTCGAGCGCGCGCGCTTCGGCCAGCACCGCGGGGGCCACCACGAACCAGCGTCCCTCGCTGGTGCGCATGCGCCCGGCGGCGTCGAGGCAGGTGTGCAGGCGCGGCAGCAAGCCGAAGGCCGGCGCCACCAGGGCGATGGCAGGCACCAGTTCGGGGCGCGCCGCGGCGGCCAGCGCGGCGACCAGGCCGCCGAGGCTCGAGCCGACCAGGCGCAGTGGGCCACACCGGAGCAGCAGTTCGACGACGTCGGCCGCGAGCTGCCGCACCGGCACCTCGCCGAGCACCCCACCGCTGCCGCCGTGGCCGCGCAGGTCGATGCGCAGGCAGCGTTCGCCGCGGGCCAACGCGTGCGCCACCAGGCTGTCGCTCTTGCCGCCCACGTGCGCCGCACCGAGGCCGTGCAGGTACAGGTAGCCGGGTCCGCGACCTTCGAGCCGATCGCCAACCAGGGACACGCCGTCGGCGCAGCAGTGCGCAAACGGCGTCGGCCTGCGATCGCCCCGACTCACACGATGCGCTCGATCGCCTCGACGACGACACGCGACGGGCCGCGCGGCGTCGGGATCTCGCCGGCTTCGCCGACCCGCTTGCCGAGCACGCCCTGGGCGATCGGCGCCAGGTAGTTCACCGTGTGGTCGTCGACGACGTCCCACGGGCCGAGCAGCTTGTAGGAGTGCAGCTCGCCGGTTGCCTCGTCGCGCAAGGCGACACGGGTGCCAGGGGCGACGACGTCTTCGGGGATCTCCTGATCCTCGATCAGGCGCGCGCTGCGGATCTGCTGATCCATGTCCTGCGCGCGGCCGGTGAGGTTGCGCTGCTCCTCCATCGCCGACTCCCACTCGCTGTTCTCGCTGAGGTCGCCGAGCGACGCCGCCGCGCCGATCGCGGTGCTGTTGGCGGGGATCTTCTCGTCGACCAGGATCCGGTACTCGCCCTTGATGCGCTCGAGACCGGCCTTGGTCGTGTAGATGAAGTCCCGCTCCCAGAACGGCACCTCCGGCGTCGCGTGGATGTCCGGGAACCGGTCGAGCACGGCGCGATCGATGGTGTCGGTGATCTCCGGCGAGAAGTCCTCGCCGGCCCGCTGGCAGATCGAGATGTACTGCACGAAGTCGTCGCGCGTCGCGTGTTCGAACGCGCGCTGCAGCAAGCCGCGCTTGCCACACAACAGGCTGGCGATGCGCGACAAGAGGCGGCTGCTGAACACGTCGCCCTTGCGCTTCTCGTTCAGCGTGCGCGCGGTGTGCAGCAGCACGCGCACGACCGCCACCGCCGGCAGCGGGTTGTCGACCTTGTCGAAGACGCCGTCGCTGTACAGACGCCCGAGCAGGTAGACCAGCATCGGGTGCTTCTTCGGGAACGGCGCGACCTTGTCCCACGTCGGCAGGCACAGCACCCCCTGGCCGGCGGCGGCGAGCTTGTCGACGACCCGCTCGATCACCGAATCCGGCCACTCGGTCAACAGCACCGCGCACTGGTCGGCCCAGTGCTCGCCGAGCGCTTGCGGCAGCAGTTCGATCGCGTGCTCGCGCGACGCCTGCGTCGCCAGCCGATCGATCGCCGCGGGCCGCAGCGAACCGTTGGCGTGCACCAACAGTGCGCGCAGTTCGTCGGCCGCCGGCACCGAGGCCCGCAGGCCTTGTTCCTCGAGGAACAGGATGCCGTCGAGGATGTGGGCGTGGGTGGCCTTCTTCTCCTCGATCGCCTGCTCGACGACCTTGGCGGCCAGGGCCAGGAGCTGCTGGCGCACTTCCTCGTCGCCGCCGCGCGCGAGGTACTCGCGCAACACCGCGACCTTGCGTCCGAGGTCGCTCTCGTGGCCGAGCGCGGTCTCCGCCTCCTGCGCGATGCCGACCGGGCGGCTGCGCAGCACGAACACCGGCCGCGCCGCGGAGCCTTCGACCTTCAACCACGGATCCTTGGCGGCCGCGGCCTTGGCCTGCTTCCAGAAGTTGGCCCACGCCTTCTCGGGCACCACCGACTCGCACAGCTCGGCCTTGACCTGCTGGCTGGTGATCGTGCCGCGGTACAGCTGCGCCGCCCGCCGGATCAGTGCAGCGGGCTGCTTCTCGGCCTCGGCCTGCAGACGCGGCAGGTCGAGCAACTTCAAGGCGCGCAGGTCTTCGGCGTCGAGCGCCTTGAACGAACTCAGCATCGTGTCGAGCGGGAACGTCTCGCGGCGCCCGGAGGCGAACACGACGACGACCTCCTCGCTCTCCGCCCGCCAGTCGTCGACCCGGCCGTTGCCCCAGCCGGCCCCGTGGTTGACGACGTTGCCCTTGGTGTAGCGCCGCAGCCGATCGAACTCCTGCACCGCCTGGTGGGTCGAGCCGATCGCCAGACCACTGCGCCGCATCAGCACCTCGTACCACGGTTCGCCGCCGTAGCGTTTGCCGATCAGCTCGACGACACCGCGCACCAGGGTGTCGTTGTGCGCGCTCTGGCGCAGCACGCGGAAGCCGAGCTCGAGGGCGGCGTCGAGGTGGCCCTTGCCGGCGAGAGCCTCGAGCATCGCGCTGGCCAGACCGAGCGCGCGGCCGGCGAGATCCTGCTCGCAGAGCAGGTCGAGCGCGGCGGCGTAGTGCCGGGCATCACCTGGGGTCGGCGCACCGAGCGCCTTCTGCCAGGCCTGCTCCAGGGCTTCGAGATTGCGGGAACGTGCGAGGGAAACGAGTTCGTGCGGCAACGTGTTCGGCTCGGGAAGGGACCAGGGCGAAAAGGGGGCGGACACGATACCCGCCCCCTCGCCCGATCGCCAGGACCGATCCGCACCCGCTCACTCGGCCAGGCGCGCGATCAGCGTGTTGACGTTGGTCTCGGCACACGACTCGTCGTAGGCCGCCAGCGGCACAGCATCGAGCACGTCGTCGTTGGCGACGAAGATGATGTAGAACTCCTGACCGTATTGCCCGCGGAAGGAGATCACCTTCTTCAGGATCGGCGCCTCGGCGTCTTCGGCGGCCTCGATGACGACGCTCTTGCCCTCGCGGCCACGGCCGCGGAGCACGATCATCGGCGCGTACGCCGCGACCTTGCCGTCCCCGAACCGCACCTCGTAGTGGCGCGGGCTGTGGCTGTGCACGACCCCTGCCAGGCCGAGCTTGTGGCAGATCGACTGCTCGATCTTGCTGGACAGGGTGCGGCCGCCGCACCGACCGAAACCAGCACCACCGCCGCCGTGGGTGATCAACTCGTCGTCGTCACCCAGGTTGACGATCGCGCGCGACAGGTAGGCCGGCCGTCCAGGCTGGCCGACCGGCGACGGCTGCCGCAGCTTGGGATCGACGGGGCTGCCCGGTCGGGCGGTCGGCGCCGACTTGCCGCCGGACTTGCTGCTGCCCGAACCAGTGCTGTTCTTCGGGGTTGGGTTGGCCGGCTTCTTCGTGGCGGGCTTCTTGGAGGTCGATTTCTTGGGCGACGGCTTGGTGGCTTTGGTTGCCATGGCGATGCGACTGCGGCTGCGGCGGCAGACTTGACCGTTTCCGATACGTCCCGGCGCAAATGCGCACACCCCTCGGGGGGCTCGTCTCGGACTGCGGTCAGGCCCTGATCGCCGGACTTTGGCTGCAGGGGATGGATCTGCCGATTCTAGCAGGTTCTTCACCGAACGAAAGCCCCGACGAATCCGGCGCCACCGTACACCCGATGGCATCGGAACTGGTCCGGACGATTGCAACCCAGCGCCGGCAGCCCAGACTAAGGGGATGCCAGTAGAACGCGACCCAGCCGGCGCACCGGCGCCAGCCGAGCGGGTGCTGACCCGGCCGCTGCTGGCGTTCTTGCTGGTGGTGGTCGCGGCGGTCGCGGCGGGCCTGTGGCACAAGTACCCCAGCCCCGACAGCCGTGGCACCGCCGCGCTGCTGCGCGATGGCGACCTCGATGGCGCCGAGCGGCAGCGGCACCTGGCGCGGCTGGTGGCGCTCGCCGACGCGGCGCCAGCCGACGTCGACGCCCAGTGGTTCGCCGCCCTGGCAGCCGTTCGCCTCGAGGACCGGGCCAGCCTCGATCGGGTGACGACCCGGCTGGCCGCCGCGACGCCGACGGCGGCCCACACCGAACTGTCGCTCGGCGATCCCCTCCTCGCGAACGTGGCCGCCGCCTGGCTGGCCGACCGCGCGGGCGATCCGGCCGGTGCGCGGCGGCACTGGGAACAAGTCGCCGAACAGTGCCGGCTGCAGGCGCGTCCGCTGGCCGCCGAACTGGCGGCGGCCGCGCTCGCCACCGGGCGCTGAGCCACCGTCACACTGCCGAACGATTCGTCAGGTTGGCGGATTCTGCAACTGCGATGGCAATGGCAGTTGCCGCCCAGGCGCGCCCCGAGGACCTCCGCAAGGCCTTGTTTCACAAGATCTTGCGCGGACCACCCGATGCCATGGGCGGCGCTCCCGGCGCCGCTCGGCGACAAAAACCCGAGCCGTTGCACTCAAGCCCGATGGCATCGGTCCGAGCATCGCCCTGGGGACGGGAGATCGAAGCCCACCCCACTTCGGCGAATCCAACCGTCAGGCAAAGGAACGAGTCATGGGTCTCAGAGTCAACACCAACATCGCGTCGATCAACGCGCAGCGGAACACCTCGCAGGTGACGACCCGTCTGGCGCGCAACTTCCAGCGGCTCTCGACGGGCCTGCGCATCTCGACCGCCGCGGACGACGCGGCCGGTCTGGCCATCTCCGAACGCCTGCGCTCCCAGGTGCGCTCGCTCGGCCAGGCCTCGCGCAACGCCAACGACGGCATCTCCCTGGTGCAGGTCGGCGAAGGTGCCTTGAACGAGGTCAGCAACATCCTGGTGCGGCTGCGCGAGCTGGCCATCCAGTCGGCCAACGGCTCGAGCTCGACCGCCGACAAGAACACGATCAAGGAAGAGTTCGACAGCCTCGTCAACGAGGTCAACCGCATCGCGGAGTCGACCGAGTTCAACGGCATCAAGCTGCTCGACGGCTCGGCGACCAGCGTCACGTTCCAGGTCGGCATCAACACCACCGCGAACGTCGACTCGCTGAACGTCACGCTGACCGCCGCGCTGGCCACCTCGCTCGGCCTGTCCTCGGTCGACGTCGGTTCGAACGGCAACACCAGCACGGCGATCTCGGCGATCGACTCGGCGATCAACGCCGTGTCGCAACTGCGCGGCAAGTTCGGCTCGCTGCAGAACCGCCTGCAGTCGACGATCGCCAACCTCGGCGTCGCCGCCGAGTCGCTGTCGGCCGCCGAGAGCCGGATCCGCGACGTCGACGTCGCCTACGAGACCGCGGAACTGACCCGCAACAACATCCTGCAACAGGCGTCGATCTCGATCTTGTCGCAGGCGAACGCACAACCGCAGTCGGCCCTGACGCTCCTGCAGGGCTGATCGCCGGGTGAAGGCATAGCAACGGCTCCCTTTGCCGCGCGAGCTGCGGCTCGCAGGGACCGGTCGGGCGACCCCCGACCGGTTCTTTTCCGTTCCAGGCCGAGCCGTCGCCGGTTCGTCAGTCGAGCTCGAGGCCGCGCTCTTCCTCTTCGGTGATGCCCTCGCCGAACGACTTGCCGAGGTAGACCCGCCGCACCTGGTCGTTGTTGACGATCGCCTGCGCGTCGCCTTCGGCGATCACCTTGCCGCGATCGATGACGTAGGCCCGGTCGGTGATGCGCAGCGTCGCCAGCACGTTGTGTTCGGTGATCAGGATCGCGATGCCGGTGCGCGCCAGCGCGGCGAGGATCTGCTGGATCTCCTCGACGGTGATCGGGTCGACGCCGGCGAACGGTTCGTCGAGCAGCAGCAGCGTCGGCTCGGTGGCCAGCGCGCGCGCGATCTCGAGCCGCCGCTTCTCGCCGCCGGACATCGTCTCGGCGATCGAATCGGCGACGTGGGTCAGCTGCAGGTCCTGGAGCAGTTCCTGCGCCCGGGTCTCGCGTTCGGCTCGCTTCATACCGCGCGCCTCGAGCACGCAGCGGATGTTGTCGATCGCCGACATCTTCTTGAACACCGATTCCTGCTGGGCCAGGTAGCCGAGCCCCTGCCGGGCCCGCTTGTACATCGGCAGGCCGGTGACGTCCTTGCCACCGAGCAGGACGCGGCCGGCGTCGGGAGTGACCATGCCGACGACCATCCGGAACGTGGTGGTCTTGCCGGCTCCGTTCGGGCCGAGCAGGCCGACGATCTCGCCTTCGCGGACGCCGATCGCGACGTGGTCGACGACCCGGCGGCCGCGGTAGGCCTTGACGAGGCCGTCGGTGCGCAGGATCTCGTTGCCGACGGTCATCGTACGACGCCGAAGCGGCCCGGCCAGTTGTTGCCGAACAGCCAGCTCAACGGTCGGAACGGGTAGAACACCATGATCGCGCGACCCTGGATGTCCTGGCGGCGCACGAACGACACGCCCGACGCGTTGCGCACCTCGGGGGCGATCCACTCGCCCTCGCCGTCGGGATTCTTGAACGACACCACGCTGCCGCCGGCCTGCGGTCCCCAGTTGGTGCCGGGCTGCCCCTCGAGGCGCAGGATCTCGCCGAACTCGTCGAGCATGACGATCGCGTTCTCGCTGGGGATCGCGATCGGCGTCTCGTCGCGGTCGGGCTTCTCGCCGAGGTTCATCGGCCGCTTGTTGCCACGCACGATGCGCGCCCCCGGGGTGTCCGGCGGCACCACCTTGCCGTCGCGCACGCCGACCGAGATCGCCGTCCAACCGCGCGAGTCGATCGACTGCAGCGTGTTGTCGCCCATCATGTAGTAGTGCCCCTCGGGCACCTCGACCACCTCGGGCGCGGCGTCGCGCACGTAGTGCTGGTCGCGGTCGAGGCGCAGACCGGCGAGCCGCGCCGTGCCCTTGCCGCGCAGCACGATCTGCGGCACGACCGCCTGGGTGGCGGTGGCGGCGCTCGAGCCCTGCAGGTCGCAACCCTCGCGGATCGGGAAGTCGGCGACGTCGAAGCGCAGCAGTTCCTCGCCGTCGCGGTAGGCGATCAGCACGTCGTCGACGCGCGCGAACGCCAGTGGCACGGCCTCGGTGCCGAGTTCGCACGCGAACTCGGCCGACTCGGCGAGCGTCTGCTTGTCCTTGGCGCGCACCGACAGGCGCCCCTTGCCCGCGGCGATCGTGAACGCGTAGACCCAGGTCTCGCGCCCCGGCCGCAGCACCTCGATCTCGAACGCGACGCTCGTCGCGGCGTCGCCGACCGCGACGTCGGCCGACAGCCGCGCGTCCGGGACGATCTCCTGTGGCCGCTCGTGCGCGGTCTTGGCGCGGAGCTCGGTCGCCACCGCCACCGGGTAGCCGTCCCAGACCCGATCGACGAAGCCGCCGTCGGCGTCGTCGCGGAAGTACAGGCGCACCAGGCTGCCCTCCAGCTTGACGTCGAGCGTGCCGCCGGTCTCGGTGAAGTTGCGGGTCGGCGAGCCGTACCACGAGGCACCGAGCAGCTTGGTGTCACCGCGCACGTCGGCGCGCAGCGGATAGACGTTCTTCCACATCGCCTCCTGCAGGTCGTCGGGCTTGCGCAGCGGCGTGTAGACGTTCTTGCCGTCGCGCGCCTCGACGAGATACAGGTTGCCGCCGGCGATGTGCAGGCGGTCGCCGGGCATGCCGACCAGCCGCTTGACGTAGTTCTGGTTCTTCTGCAGCGGGTACTGGAACACGGTGATGTCCCAGCGCTGCGGGTCGCGGAAGGTCGGCAGGATCTTGTCGACCAGGATGCGGTCGTTGACCCCGGCCTCGCTGCTGCCCATCAGCGTCGGCTGCATCGACGAGGTCGGGATCTGGTAGGCCTCCAGGCAGAACCACTTCAGCAGCACGGCGGCGAGGATCGCCACGCCGAACGCCTCGAGGTTGGTCCGGATCGGGCCCATCGTGGGCGGCTTCTTGGTCTTGCTCATCCGTCACTCCTCGTCGCCACTGCGCAACACCGACAGGAACGCCTTCTGCGGGATCTCGACGTTGCCGACCTGCCGCATGCGCTTCTTGCCTTCCTTCTGCTTCTCGAGCAGCTTGCGCTTGCGGCTGATGTCGCCACCGTAGCACTTCGCGGTCACGTCCTTGCGCACCGCGGCGATGTTCTCGCGGGCGATGAACTTGCCGCCGATCGCCGCCTGCAGGGCCACCTCGAACTGGTGGCGCGGGATCTCCTTGCGCAGCTGCTTCAGGATCTTGCGGCCGCGGCCCTCGGCCTGGTCGCGGTGGCACAGGAACGACAGCGCGTCGACCTCCTCGCCACTGACCAGGATGCGCACCTTGACGAGGTTGCTGACCTCGAAGCCCTCGACCTCGTAGTCCATCGTGCCGAAGCCGCGGGTCGCCGACTTCAGGTGGTCGTGGAAGTCGAAGATGATCTCGGCGAACGGGATCTTGAAGCCGATCATCACGCGCTCGCGGCCGTAGTAGTCGGTGCGCACGTACTGGCCGCGCCGGTCGGTGCAGATCTTCATCACCGCGCCGATGTACTCGGTCGGCACGACGACGTTGACCAGCGCCATCGGCTCGAGGTACTCGGCGATCAGCGAACCGTCGGGCAGCTCGCTCGGCGAACGGATCTCCTTCTCCTCGCCGTTGTGGAGCTTGACGCGGTAGCGCACCGTCGGCGCCGTCTGCACGATGTCCTGGTCCTCCTCGCGCTCGAGGCGCTGCTGGATGACCTCCATGTGCAACAGGCCGAGGAAGCCGCACCGGAAGCCGAAGCCGAGCGCGTCGCTGGTCTCGGGCTCGAACGTGAACGAACTGTCGTTCAGCCGCATCTTCTCCAGCGACTTGCGCAGGTACTCGAAGTCGCTCGGCACGGTCGGGTAGAAGCCGCAGAACACCATCGGCTTGGGCTGGCGGAAGCCGGGCAGCGCGACGTTGCGTTCGCGTTCGTCCTCGTGGGTGACGGTGTCGCCGATCACGACGTCCTGCAGCTTCTTGATGTTGGCGACCACGTAGCCGACCTCGCCGGCGTGCAGTTCGCCGACCGCCTGCATGTTCGGCATCAGCTTGCCGACTTCGTCGACCTCGAACGTGGTCAAGGTACCGAGCATGCGGATCATGTCGGACTTCTTGACGGTGCCCTGGAAGACCCGCACGTAGATCACCACGCCGCGGTAGTCGTTGTAGACCGCGTCGAAGATCAACGCCTGCAGCTTGCCCCGCGGATCGCCGCTGGGCGGCGGGATCTTCGCGACGATCGCCTCGAGCACCAGTTCGCAGTTCAGGCCGGTCTTCGCCGAGATCGGCACCGCGTCCTCGGCCGGGATGCAGATCGCGTCCTCGATCTCGGTGGCGACCTGTTCGGGGCGCGCGTGCGGCAGGTCCATCTTGTTGAGGATCGGCAGCACGGTCAGGTTGGCCTGCTCGGCGAGGTGCGCGTTGACGACCGTCTGCGCCTCGACACCCTGGCTGGCGTCGACCAGCAGCAAGGCGCCTTCGCACGCCTGCAGCGACTTCAGCACCTCGTAGTTGAAGTCGACGTGACCGGGCGTGTCGATCAGGTTGAGCTGGTAGGTCTTGCCGTCCTTGGCGTGGTAGTGCATCGCCACCGCGCGCGCCTTGATGGTGATGCCGCGCTCGCGCTCGAGTTCCATGTCGTCGAGCATCTGGTCCTTCATCTGCCGCTTCTGCAGCGTGCCGGTGAGTTCGAGCAGACGGTCGGCGAGCGTGGACTTGCCGTGGTCCACGTGGGCGATGATGCTGAAGTTGCGGATCAGGCTGGTGTCGGTCACGGAAGTGGGCGCAGTTTCGGATACGGCCGCGGCGGATGCCACGGTGGAGACCTGGGAACGGTCGTCGCGTCGGCGGCGACCGTGGCACCGGCCCCCGTTCTGGGCGGAGCATGCTAGCGGAACCCGGCGGCCTCGGCACCCCCGGGCTGGGCTTTCGCGGGTACGGCGGCGACGGACCGATCAGGCCGATGCCGTGGCCGCCAGAGCACCAGGATCCGACCGGCACGGGGAAGCGGGCGCACCCTGGGGTATGCTTGCCGCGTCGAGGCCCGCGCCGCGCCCTGCCCGATGATCTTCTCCGAGCCTCGCTTCCTGCTGTTCTTCCTGGTGGTGTTCGGCGTGCATTGGGCGCTGCGCCAGCACGTCGCCCGCAAGCTCTGGCTGCTCGGTGCCAGCCTGTACTTCTACGGCTGCTGGGATTGGCGCTTCCTGTTCCTGATCCTCGGCGCGGCGACCGTCGACTGGTTCGCCGCTGGGCGCATGCAGGTGGCCCGCGACCGCGGCGGCTCCTTGCGGCCGTGGCTGCTGCTGAGCCTCGTCAAGTACTTCGGGTTCTTCGTCGACTCGGCGGTGGCGTTCTCGTCCTGGCTCGGCCTGCCGCTGTCGGCGCCGGCCCTGCAGATCGTGCTGCCGGTGGGGATCAGCTTCTTCACCTTCCAGACGATGAGCTACACGATCGACGTGTACCGCGGCAACCTCCGGCCGACGACGCGGTACCTCGACTTCGTGCTGTACGTGACGTTCTTCCCGCAGTTGGTCGCCGGGCCGATCGTCCGCGCGGTCGACTTCCTGCCGCAACTCGACTCACCGCGGCGCTTCGCGAACGTCGACGTGCAGCGTGCCTTGGGACAGTTCCTGTCGGGCTTCGTCAAGAAGGCCGTGGTCGCCGACCTGATCGCGCAACCCTCCGACGCGGTGTTCGCGGCGCCCGGTGAGTACACGGCGGCCTCGATCTGGCTGGCGGTGATCTGCTATGCAGTCCGGATCTACTGCGATTTCTCCGGGTACAGCGACATGGCGATCGGCACCGCGCGCCTGCTCGGCTACGAACTGCGCGACAACTTCCGGTTCCCGTACCTGGCCACCAGCATCACCGATTTCTGGCGGCGCTGGCACATGAGCTTGTCGAGCTGGCTGCGCGACTACCTGTACATATCGCTGGGCGGCAACCGCGGCGGCCGCTGGTTCACCCACCGCAACCTCTTGCTGACGATGCTGCTCGGCGGCCTCTGGCACGGGGCTGGCTGGAACTTCGTCGTCTGGGGGGCGATCCACGGTCTGGCGCTGGTCGGCCACAAGGAATGGCTGCGCCGCGTCGGCGAGGGTCGCCTGCCGATCGTGTCGCGGCTGTTCACCCTGTACGTGGTCCTGCTGGCGTGGATCTTCTTCCGAGCCACGTCGTTCGAGGACGCCTGGACGATGACGCAGGCGTACGTGACCTGGCATTCGCCGGGCGGCAAGGAGATCGCCCTGTGGTCGCCGGTGCCCGAATGGGGCCTCGGTGCCCGGGCGGCGGCGATCTTCGCGCCGCTGCTGCTGGTCCACGTGCTGGCGGCGCTCGGCACCGCCGAACGCCTCCGGCGCTGGCTGCCCAGCTGGCTGATCAGCCTGTTGTTCGGTGCGATCGCCGCATTGGCATTGGCGTTCATGCCGCTGCAGGCGCGGCCGTTCATCTACTTCCAGTTCTGAGTCATGGTCAAGCCGCTGCTGCACACCTGCCTGTTCGGACTAGGCATGGCCGGCGTCGCGGCCGGATTGGGGCGACTCGACACCATCCCGTTCTGGAGTTGGAGCATCGACAAGATCCAACACCTGCGCAGTCGCCCCGCCGACTACGACACCGTGTTCCTGGGCAGCAGCCGCATGCACTACGGCCTGCAGCCCGAAGTGTTCGACGCGGCGATGCGCGAACAGGGCACGTCGACCAGGTCCTTCAACGCAGCACTCAGCGGCTTGCGCACCCACGACACCCTCCGCCTCGGCGAATGGCTGCTCGCCGAGCCGCCGCCCTCGCTGCGCCGCCTGATCGTCGAACTGCACGACTTCGACCAGTCGATCCGCGGTGAGCAATGGCTCAGCGACCAGGAGCTCGAGATGCACCCGCCGAGCCTGCTGGCGTGCCGGCTGCAGTCCCTGTGGGTGTCCAGACAACCCGCCGGCCAGCGATTGGGGCAGCTCGGCTACCTGCTGCTGCACACGCTGGGCAACGCCCTGCACGTCGGTCAGGGGCCCCGCATCGTCGCGGACCGGCTCGCCATCGCACAGGGGCGCACGCCGCAACGTGGGCGACCCGTGGCGAACGGTGGCTGGAGCGCCGTCGACGCGGTGCAACTCCCACACATGGTCGCCCAACACGAGGCGTTCGTGCGCTCCCCCGAGGTCTTCGAGGAACGCTTGCGAAACCGGATCGCCGAGCCGATCCCGGACTGGAGCCGAGGCGGCTTCCGCGCCGACGCGATCGCGGCTTTCGCCGCACTGGCGGCGAGCCGCGGCATCGAGACCGTGTTCGTGGTGATGCCCACCATGACCACGGATTTCCGCGGGCGCGACCAGGTCCAGGAACTCCACGGCAAGGCACGGGTCCTGGCCTTCGACAACCCCCTGCAACACCGATCCATCTACGACCCGGCCCACTTCCACGATCCGAGCCACCTTTCGACCGCTGGCGCAGCGTGGTTCTCCCGCCGACTGGCGGCGAACCTGGCCGATGCACCGGCTGCCCCGGACCTGCTGTCGGCCGAGCCGATCGAAGTGACCGTGGATCGGGACCCGATGCGACCGGACACCGTGACCTGTCGGGCCGCGAACCTGCCCTTCCTGGGGGATGCCCTCGTGATGGTCGCGCGCAGCCAGGGGTCCACCCCCCTCGGCGGTTCCCTCGCCCTGGGCCTCGCGATGCCGATCGCGGCACAGACCCGACTGCAGCGCAGCGGTACGCGAACCGCGACCGGCAACCTCCAGGGCGACGACCTGGCCGGCGACGGTCCCTGGTTCGCGCAACTCGGCGTCCTGCACGCCGGAGTCGTCATCGCCCTGTCGCCGGTGGTAGAGTTCCGTGGTCCCAACTGAACCAACCGGCGCTCCGAACTCCATCGTGCAAGCCTCCCCGACGAGCCACCGCGACCGCGCCCTGGCCGTCTTGGTGCTGCTGCTGCCACTGATCCTGCTCGCCGACAGCATCTTCGGCGGCCGCACGTACCAACCGTTCGACATCGCCGAGTTCCCGCCGATCGGCGACACGCTGACCGCCGCGCAACGCAGCGAGCTGCGCAGCACCGCCAACTACGACGCCACCGAGGCGCCGATCTGGTTCCGCGCCGAGGTGCAGATGGCGCGCGAGGCCCTCGCGAACGGCCGGTTGCCGCTGTGGAACGGCGCCGTGCGCGGCGGCGCCCCGCTGCTCGCGCACGGCCACCTCGGCTGGCTGAACCCGCTGCATTGGCCGGCCCTGCTGTTCGCGAACCCGGACCACGGGCTGCTCTACCTCACCGCCGTGATGCTGGGCCTGGCCGGCCTGTTGATGTTCGGCCTGCTGCGCTGCGCTGGTCTGAGCGGTGCCGC
>DAIMFJ010000031.1:0-5878 GCA_036724695.1 Planctomycetota bacterium | reverse complement strand
GTGTTGTGCCTGCGCGAACTGCAGCGGAGCCCGCGCGCGGCGTTCGCGCTCGCCGGCTGGCTGCTGCTCGGCGGCGCGGTCGGCATGCTGCTGGCCATGCCGCAGCTGGTGCCGATGCTGCACTTCTACCCGGATTCGAACCGGCCGATCGACGAGACGCTCGATCGCGCCAGCCGGCACGCGTGGAGCGCGGCGGGCTTCCTGGGCTACCTGTTCCCCGACGTGTTCTCGCACCCGGGCGACATCCGGCTGCCCCAGGACAGCGCGCCGTTGCCATGGCTGCTCAACGACCTGCGGCATTGGCAGACCGGCGAGGCGCTGCTGCCGAACTACAATGCGACCGAATATGCGATTTTTCCCGGCACGCCGACCCTGCTGCTGACGCTCTTGGGGGTTTGTGCCGGTGGACCTCGCTGGCGGTGGCTGCCGGTCGCCGGCCTCGCGGCCGTATGGCTGCTCGCGACCGGCGCGTTCGGCGCCCACCTGGCCTACCTGTTGCCGGGTATCAAGTCGGTGCCTCCGTACCGGTTCGCCGGCCCGGCCTGCGCTCTGGTCGCGATCCTGGCCGCCGTCGGCCTCGACCGGCTGCGCACGGGACTGGCGCCATGGATGCTGCGCACGCTCGCCGTGGTCTGGATGGCGTTCGCCGGGTACTGCCTCGCCGAGTCGACGCATCCGGTGGCAGCGACCCGGGCCGACGACCCGTGGCTGGCACGGATCGTCGAGCGGCATCGCGAGGCCTATGCCGCAGCGCGCAACGTGCCGATCGCGGCGGTGACGCCGGCGGCCGCGCTGCAGCTGCAGTTCACCACCCGCGACCGCGAGGATCCACGGATCTCGTACGACGCGATCGCACTGGGCCGGGAACGGCTCGCCGCCAGCCTGCAGCGCACCGGCTGGTGGGCGGCGGCGCTGTCGGCGGCACTGTTCGCCTTGTCGCTGCGGCGCCGCGAACTGCCCGCGTGGCTGCTCGGTGCAGCGACCCTGGTGACGGCGACCGAGTTGTACCTGGTCGGGCAGCCGCGCAATGCCGGCCAGGCGATGCCGTACCCGCACGACAGCGCGGTGCACGCGTTCCTGCGCGAACAACGCGATCGGCACGCCGACGCCGGTGGCTTCGTGATCGCCCGCGGCGCCGGACGAGCCGGACCCTGGAACCTGCCCGGCGGCACCCTCGCCAACGAGCGAATTCGCGACCTGAACTTCTACACGTTCGTCGACAAGTGGAGCGATCGGCCGATCCGCAGCCTCTATGGCGACGCCCAGATCCTGCGCGGCTTCGTCTGCGATGCCTTGCCGGACGACGAACGGCTGCGACGACCGTGGTGGGATCTGTTCGGTCTGCGCTACGTGCTGGCCACCCAACCGATGCAGCACGCCGGGCGCGAAGTGCTGCGACTGCCGACGCCGGACGCGCCCCAGGTGCGTCCGTACCACGTCTATGAACGCGATTCGGCCTTGCCGCGCGCGTGGTTCGTGCCGGCCCTCGACGTGGTCGCCGACGAGACGCAGTTGCTCGCCCGATTGACGGCAACCGACCTCGACCCCCGCCGTGCTGCGCTGGTGCTGGCCGCGGACGCGCCGACGACGGCGTGGTCGGGAGCGTCGCCGACCAGCGCCGAGCGTACGATCCGGTTCGTCGAAGAGGATGCGGCGAGCCTGAGCCTCGAGATCGGTGCCGGCGCGCCAGGCTACCTGGTGCTCGCCGACACGTACTTCGCCGGTTGGACGGCCACCCTGGACGGCGAGCCGACGCCGATCGTGCGCGGCAATCTGTACCAGCGGGTCGTCGCCGTCGGACCGGCGGCCGCGCGCCTCGAGTTCCGCTACCTGCCGCCAGGGCTGGCGGGCGGCGCAGGTCTCGGCGCACTCGGATTGGCGCTGGTCGCCGCACTGGGCGCCTTGGCATGGCGCAACCGGGCAGCTGTCGGCCGAACGGCCCCTGCCACCGCGGTTTGACGACACGTTCCACCAGTGGTGGGCCTGCTGCCGATGCTGGAAAACCAGTATGCATCTCGGCACCAAGACCCTGGTCGGACTCGGCGCGTCGTTCGCGCTGTGGTGCACGCTGCTGTATCTCGCCAATGCCGCGCTGGTGCGGCCGAGCTTCGAAGCGCTCGAACTGCGCACGATGGAGAGCAACTGCGATCGCGGTCGCAAGAACCTGCTCGACCAGGCGCTCGGCATCAGCCAGAAGGTCGGCGACTGGTCGATCTGGGACGACACCTACCAGTTCGTGGCCGACCTGAACCAGGCGTTCGTCGACAGCAACCTGTCCGAAGAGGCCATCGGCACGTTGGGCCTGGACTTCATGGCCTTCGTCGACACCACGCCGGCGGTCCGCCATCTGCAGCAGAGCAGCGCCGAGGTCGGCGAGCTGGTGACCACCGAGACGATCGCGACCCTGGTGGCGTTCGAACCCCGGCTGCTGCGCCACGATTCGGCGCGCAGCAGCACGCATGGCCTGATGCGGGTCGGCGACCATCTGATGCTGGTGGCCAGTCGGCCGATCCACCGCAGCGACTACAGCGGGGAGAGCCGCGGTTCGTTGATCGCCGGCAAGCTGGTCGACGACGAGTTGATCCGCGGCCTGGCCAACCTCACCCAGCTGAGCATCTCGGTCTCGACGATGGTGACGACGGGCTATCGGCCCGTGATCACCAAGACCGAGGATCGGGCGCAGGCCCGCCTGAGTCTGTTCGACATCTACGGCCGGCCGATCGGCACGTTCATGGTCTCCAGTCCGCGCGAGATCGCCATGGAGGGCGAATCGGCGCTGCGGCTGCTGCTGGTGGCGCTGCTGTTGTCCAGTGCGCTGGCGCTGGTGACCACCTTGATCGGCTTCGATCGTGCGATCACCCGCCGCCTGCGGTCGCTGAACGCGACGATGCGCGAGATCGCCGTGACCGGCGATCTCACGCAACGCGCCGAGATCCTCGGCAAGGACGAGATCAGCGAGCTGGCCGACACCTTCAACGAACTGACCAACACGCTGCACGCGATGCAGGAGAAGCTGATCGCCGCGAATGCCGCGCGCACGCAGTTCCTCGCCAACGTCAGCCACGAGGTACGCACACCGGTCACCGCGCTGCTCGGTTTCACGGACCTGCTGCGCGACCCGAAACTGCCCCGTCACCAGCACGACGACTTCGTCGAGACGATCAGCCGCAACGCCCGGCACCTGCTGACGGTGCTCAACGACCTGCTCGACTCGGCGAAGCTCGAGAGCGGGCAGATGACGATCGAACGCATCGAGACGCCGCTGTCCGAACTACTGCTCGACGTCGTCGAACTGGCCCGGCCGGTCGCGGCGAAGAAGGCGATCGACGTCTCGGCGCGCGTCGAAGGCGCGGTGCCCGCGTCGGTGCGCACCGATCCGACGCGTTTGCGGCAGATCCTGACCAACCTGGTCGGCAACGCGATCAAGTTCACCGAACACGGCAGCGTGACCCTGGTGGTCGGCCTGCCGAGTCCGAAGGTGCTGCAGATCGACGTCGTCGACACCGGGATCGGCATCGCGCCCGATCAGCTCGAACGGCTGTTCGCGCCGTTCGCACAGGCCGATGCCTCGACGACGCGCCGGTTCGGCGGCACGGGGCTGGGTCTGGTGCTGAGTCGCAACCTGGCCAAACTGCTCGGCGGCAACGTCACCGTCGCCAGCGAACCGGGCCGCGGGTCGACGTTCACGGTCACCATCGCCGCCGAGTTCGCCGCCGACGTGCCGCGGATCGGCGAACTGGTCCGGCGCCGGCCCGCCGAGGAAGCGAGCAGCCCGGCCGCCGCGGCCAAGTCGCTCGAGGATCGGCGCATCCTGGTCGTCGACGACGCGCCGGACAACCGGCGGCTGGTGTCGTTCCTGTTGCGCCGCGCCGGGGCGCGGGTCGATCTGGCCGAACACGGCCGCGAGGGCATCGACCGGGTGATTGCCAGCGCCGCCGCCCACGAGCCCTACGACCTGGTCGTCATGGACATGCAGATGCCGGTGCTCGACGGCTACCAGGCGACCGCCGAACTGCGGCGACTGGGCTATTCGTTGCCGGTGCTGGCATTGACTGCCAATGCGATGCAGTCGGATCGCGACGCCTGCATGAAAGCCGGCTGCACCGACTTCGCGACCAAGCCGATCGACCAACAGAACCTGATGTCGATCCTCGAGCGGTTGCTGCCGGCCCTCGCGGAGCCGGCGCGCAACCCGTTGGCCGACCTCTGGGTCGACGGCTGATGGCGTCTCATCCGAAGCACTGCACGAGCTCGCAGGTGGTCGTGCGCACTTCGAAGCTGCCGTTCGGCATCGGCAGCAGACTGCCCATCTGCATGTAGTAGTAGCCGATCGCCCAATGCGGCCAGGCGCGGCCCCACGTGTACGAACCGGTGTCGTCGGTCTGGAAGTAGTGCCCCCAGACGTAGTCGCAGAGCAACAGGCAGCCGCCGCCGGGCAGCGTCAGCGACTGCGGGTTCGAACCCCACTGCAACGCCCCGATCGTGCGCGGGTGCAGACCGGTCGCCGTCATGTCCAGGGCGTAGTTGCCGCCGGCTCCGAGCGGCTGCATCGAAACCGTCAACTCCGGGCCACAGCTGACCCCGGTGCGGGTGACGGTGCAGTACTGGATCTGGGCGTTGGCAACGCCCGCGACCAGCAGGAACGCGGCGGCGTAGATGGTTGCCTTCATGGTCATCCTCACGAGCGGAGGGAGAATCCCTCCACACGCTCCGAGGATAGGCCGCCAGCGCGTGATTACTGTACGCCGAAGAGGGCAGCTCGGCGGGACGGAATGGACCCGCGGCCGTGGTGCAATGCGAAGGCCGACCTGGGTCAACGAGCGGCGAATTGGGCCGCCAACCAGCGCAGCGCTTCGGGTTCTGCCCAGCGCCGCGCCCGGAAGCGACCGTCGCCGGTCAGGAACGCGACGTGCCCGCCAACCGGCAACTGCTCACCTTGCAGGAACTTCGATGCGGCGATCGCGCCGCGCGGCCACGTCTGGGCGGGCACCAGCGGATCGTCGGCGGCGCTGAGCAACAGCGTCGGTCGGCGCACCGCCGGCAGGAACTGGCCGGAGCTCTGCGTCGTCCAGTAGTGCTCCGCGTCGCGGAAACCGTGCAATGGCCCGGTGACCAGATCGTCGAAGGCCCGGAACGTCCGGCAACGTCGCACGGCAGCCGGGTCGAGCGTGCCGGGGAAACGCGCGGCTTTGGCGAGGGCCTTGGGGATCAGCGTACGCAGGAAGTAGCGGGCGAACAGACCGCCGTGGCGGCGATCACAGGCGTCCGCGCACCGCGCGAGGTCGAACGGTGCCGAGATCGCAACTGCGGCGACGACCGCCGGCGGCAGCTGTTCGCCCTGTTCGCCGAGCCACTTGAGCAGCACGTTGGCGCCGAGCGAGCAGCCGACCAGGCCGAGCCTGGCGACGGCGCGTTCCTGCAGCAACCGCGTCACGCAGAACGCCAGATCGCCGGTCTCGCCGCTGTGGTAACTGCGTAGCCGGCGGTTCGGCTCGCCACCGCACGACCGGAACTCCAGGGCGACGAAGTTCCAGCCAGCCGCGACGACCGCCGCCGCCAGTGTCGCCATGTACGGCGACCGCACGCTGCCTTCGAGGCCGTGCAGCGCCAGCACGTACGGGGCGCCAGGTACCGCGGGGCCGAAGTGCACGCGGACGAAGTCACCGTCCGGCGTGGTCCAACGCTCGAGGCCGAGTGCCGGTCCCGTTCCGCTTCCGACCCACGCCCCTGCCAAGGTCTGCCGAAGGCCGCCGCGGGCCCACCAGACCGGCCGGTACGGCGCCGTGTCACGCTGCAGTCCGCCCTCCGATGCTTCGCTTCAAACCACTTCAAGTCCGTTGGCTTCGTCTGCGGGGGCGCATTCGGGACCGTGGGAGTT
>DAIMFJ010000030.1:26055-26699 GCA_036724695.1 Planctomycetota bacterium | reverse complement strand
CGAGCTGACGGAACCCAGCCCAGGCAGCGTCGTAGCGGGCCGCGCGGTAGTCGGCGAGGGCCTGCGCGAACGGCTCCTGCGGCGGTGATTGCGGCAGGACCGCGAGGCAGGCAAGGCAACCCAGGCGCTTCATCGACGTCGCTCCGGCAAGGCGAGGGCCAGCATCGCCAACAGCAGCCCCAGCAGCAAGGGCACCTGGAACACGTGCGGCGCCCGGCGGCCGGGCAGCCGACTGGCGTGTTGGTCGGTGTGCGGCCGCACGACGTCCTCGTAGAGCGTCACCAGCACGTCCGGTTGGCCGCCGTCGACCAGCACGCCGCCGCCGCGCGCGGCCAGTTCGGCCAACGCGGCCCGATCGGGCACGCTGAGCACGTCCTGGCCCTGCTCGTCGCGCAAGAAGGTCTCGCCGTCGTCGCCGGCGACGACGATCTTGCTGCCGTCGCGGCTGCCGTAGGCGACTGCGCAGACCAACGCCCCGGCCTGTTGCGCACGCGCGACCGCGTCGCCGGCCGCGGCGGCGATGGCCCGCGCCTGACGGGCGCTGAGCCGCCCACCGGGCAGCTTGATGCGGCAGATGCCGCCGTCGCGGGCGGCGACGATGCGCAGCAGGCCCGGACAGGCGGAAGGGCGCGGCGCAGCCGCGC
>DAIMFJ010000030.1:5433-26045 GCA_036724695.1 Planctomycetota bacterium | reverse complement strand
AGCACCAGCACCGGCGGAGCGGCCTCGGCGGCCCGGCCGGCCGTCAACGCCGTGTCGATCGCCAGACCGAGGTCGGTACCAGCCCGGCTCGGCCGGCTCGGATCGAGGGTCGCCGCCAGTTCGGCGACGGCCTGCAGGTCCGCCGTGCTCGGCACCACCCACTCGGCCGAACCGGCGAACGCCACCAGGCCCGCACGGGCCGCTGGGCTCGCCGCGGCGAAACGCTGCAGGTCCTGCACGGCGCTGCCGAGCCGGTCGGGCGGCAGGTCGCGCGCCAGCATCGAACGCGACAGGTCGAGGCAGAACACGACCTCGGCCGGCGCTGGATCACCCGGCGGCTTGCCGAGCAACGGTTGGAACAAGGCCAGCATCGTCGCGAAACCGGCCCCGAGCATGGCCCAGGCGCGGCGGCGCACGAATGCCGGCCGGCCGAGTACCGCGTCGGTGCGCGCGCCGAACTGCCGCTGCTGCAGACGGCGCCGCCGCCGTTCGTGCAGCACGGCCGCCAGCGCCACCATCGGCGCCAGCAACGCCAGCGGCCAACCGGCTGGCCACAAGAACAGGGCCGCACTCACGTGCGCACCTCGAGGCCGAGACTGCGCAGCAGCACCGCGAGGCCCACCGCGACCAGCGCCCCCCACAACAGCGCGTCGAACCACTCGCGGACCAGCACGCGCGGCTCGGCGAACGCACTCTTCGCGTGGTTGGCGATCGCCTGCTGCACGGCGGCCAGCGCCGCGCGGTCGGCGGCGACGAAGTGCTTGCCGCCGCTGGCTGCCGCCAGTTCGCGCAGCGCGGTGGTGTCGAGCGGCGTCTGGCCGCCGCCGGGCGCGGGCCGGCCCTTGCCGTCGCTGAGCAGGAGCACCGCCCGCGTGGCCGCCGACGATCGGGCCAGCGCTTCGGCGGCGCGCGCCACCGCGGCGCCGAAACCGGTGGCATCCTCGGGCCCGTCGGGTGTCACCAGCTGCGCACGGCCGAGCAGTTCCGCGAACACCGCGCGGTCGAGCGTCGGCGGACAGACGAGGTCGGCGTAGCGGGCGAACACCACCGCGCCGACCCGATCGTGCTGGTTGTCGCGCCCGAACGCGGTCGCGAACTCGCGCGCGGCGGTGAAGCGATCCAGTTCGGCGCCGGTCGCGCCCGGTCCGAGGTCGGCGATCGCCATCGACGAACTGGTGTCCAGGCAGACGATCAGGTCGGCCCCCTGCCGTTCGGGCGGCAGCGGGAGGCGCTGCACGGGCCGCGCCACCGCGGCCACGGCCAGCAGCAGGGCCGCGAAGGTCAGCAGGTTCGGCAGCCAGACCAGGCGCTGGCGCCAGCTGCGCGGCCAGGCAACGGTGCGCGCGGCGACCTGGGCGGGTTCGGTGGGCGCTGCCGGCGGTGCTGCGAGCGGCAGCGCTGCCCGCCAGCGCAATCGCAGCGCCCCCAGCAGCGTCGCCGGCACCGCCAGCAGCAGCCAGGCTGGATCCTGCCACGCAAACCCCAATTCGCTCACGCCGACGCCTCCGGCTCCGCCGCGAATCCCGTGGTGCGGTCGTTGGCGCGCCCGATCACCTGCACGGCGGCGGCCAACGCCGCGCGGCGCGCGGCGTGGTCGGGACGATGCGCGGCGAACTTGACCAGATCGCACGCCAGCAGGCAGGCCTGCACCGCGCCGGCCGGTTGCGGATGCAAGCGCGCCAGTTCCTCGCTGGTCAAGTGCTGCACCGGCGCACCACGCCGGGCGGCCAGGAACTCGCGCACGATCTCGGCCAACGCCGCGTGGAATCCCAAGACGTCGCCGTCGACGTCGAGGGCGGCGAGCTGTGCTTGGGCCCGTGCCGCGGGATCGACGGCGACCGGCGAGCTCGCGACCACCGCTGGCGCCGCGCGCCGCCGGGCCACGAAGCCGAGCGCCACGACCGCGGCGAGCCCGCCAGCCAACCACCAAGGCAGTCGCGACGCCGGCCCGGCCGCTTCGCGACCGTCGTGGGGCCATTCGAGTTCCCCGGGCGGCTCGGGCAGCACCGACGCCACCTGCAGCAGCAGCCCGGCACAGGGCACCTCGACGGCGCGGCCATCGGCGAGCTGCACCGCATCGGCGAACGGCGGCAGCACGACGTCGCCGACCTGCAGGCAACGCACCGGGAACGCGAGGATCTCGCAGTCGTCCCCGGGAGTCGCCGCGGCGACGACGCGGCGCGCTGGCACGCCGGCGCGCAACGGTGCCAGCCGTTCGGCAGCGAACGGCGCGAACACGCTGCCGCGCGGCGCGGTGCGCCGCACCTCGAGCACGAACTCGTCGCCGAACTGCAACGCCCCCGCCGCCGGCACGACCAGATCGACGCGCGCCTGGGCTGGCAGAGCGATCGCCAGCAACCCGCCGAGCAGCCACTGGCCGCACCTCGCGATCATCGCCGCACCTGCCGCAGTTCGCGGCGCCGGAAGAACCGCAACAGCGGGTTGACGATCGCCGTCGCATCGGCAGGGAACGGCAGCTCGAGGTCGATGCGATCGACGCCCGCGCGGTGCAGCTGGTCGGCGAGTTGCTGCCGCCAGCGCGCCACGCGCGCCTGCCAGGCCGTACGCACCGCGGCCGCGGCGAAGTCCAGCCGCAGCAGGGCGCCAGTCTCCGGATCGACCAGATCGCACAGCGCGGCCGGCGGCTGCAGCAGTTCGTGCGGCAGCAGGTGCACGGCGACCAGGTCGTGGCGACGTGCACAGGTGCGCAGCACCCGGTCCGGGAGCGCTGTCTGGAAATCCGACAGCAAGATCACCACCGCCCGACGCCGCAGCCGACCGGCAGCCTCGGCGAGCAGGCTGCCGAGGTCCGTCCCCGGCTGGCCCGGGGCTTGCCGCAGGCAGCGTTCGACCACCGTCCAGACCTGCCCGGCGCCCTTCTTCGGCGGCAGCAGGCCGTCGGGCGCCCCACCGCCGGCCAGCAAGCCGACCCGGTCGTGGTTGGCGATCGCCGCCAGGCCGAGCACCGCGACGAACCGCGCCGCCGCCTCGCGCAGCGACCACGCCCCGGTGCCGGCCGCCATCGACGCCGACAGGTCGAGCACGAACAGCAGCGTCAGTTCGCGCTCTTCGACGAAGCGTTTGACGAACGGCCGGCCGACCCGGGCCGAGACGTTCCAGTCGACCAGCCGCGGGTCGTCGCCCTCGACGTACTCGCGCACGTCGCTGAACTCGACCCCAGCGCCACGGAACGTCGAGCGGTAGCCGCCGGCCAGCACGTCGGTGACGAACCGGCTGGTGTGGACCTCGAACCGGCGCACGTCGGCGAGCACGCCGGCGACGGTCGCGGCGGGGTCGCTCGGCAGCGGCGGGGTCGGGTTCGGGCGCAACCAGCGCATCCCGCCAACGTCCCGTGCGAACGCCAAAACCGCAAGCGGCAGCAGGAGTTCAGTGCGCATGGACCGAACGCCGATGAACCCGACCGTCGCACATTCGCGACCCTGTCCACGTCCCGCGACGGCCGTCCGATGCAGAAGATCCTGCTCGCCGATCCCGACCCCCACACCCGCGACGAGCTGGGAGCCCTGCTCGGCGAGCGGTTCGAGCTGGACGCGGCCTACGACGTCCCGACCGCGCTGCAGAGCCTGGCCGACGGCAGCTTCGATCTGGTGCTGGCGGACCTGCAGTTGCCGGGCGGTGGCGGGCTCCGGCTGCTCGAGGAGGCCCGTCAGGCGCAACCCGACGCCGCCGTGGTGCTGCTCAGCGCGTTCGGCTCGGTCGAAGACGCGGTGCAGGCGATGCGCCACGGCGCGGCCGACTTCCTCGGCAAGCCGTTCGCGCCCGACCAGCTGCTGGTCGCCGTCGACCGCGCCCTCGAGAAGGCGGCGCTGCGCCGGGAGAACCACGCGCTGCGCGACGCCCTCGACGACCGCGTGCGGCTCGACAACGTGGTCGGCGCCGACGCGCGCATGCAGGGCATCTTCAAGACCGTGAAGGCGGTCGCCGACACCCGCACGACGGTGCTGATCACCGGCGAATCGGGCACCGGCAAGACCCTGCTGGCACGCGCGCTGCACTCGCTGAGCGCGCGGCGCGGCGGGCCGTTCGTCGAGGTGAATTGCGGGGCCCTGCCCGAGACGTTGCTCGAATCGGAACTGTTCGGTCACACCAAGGGCTCGTTCACCGGCGCAGTGCGCGACAAGGTCGGCAAGTTCGAGGCGGCGTCGGGCGGCACGATCTTCCTCGACGAGATCGGCACCAGTTCCCCGGGCTTCCAGATCAAGCTGCTGCGCGTGCTGCAGGACCGCGTCATCGAACGGGTCGGCGACACCCGCACGATCCCGGTCGACGTGCGCGTCGTGCTGGCGACCAACAAGGACCTCGAAGCCGCCGTCAAGAGCGGCGAGTTCCGCGAGGACCTGTACTACCGCATCCACGTGATCGCGATCGAGATGCCCCCGTTGCGCGAACGCCGCGCCGACATCGCCGCGCTCGCCGAGCACTTCCTGCGCCGCTTCGCCACCGAACACGGCAAGCCCGGCCTGCAGTTCACCGAGCGCGCGCTGCGCGCGCTGGTCGCCGCACCGTGGCCCGGCAACGTGCGCCAACTCGAGAACCTGATCGAACGCGCCGTCGTGCTCGGCGACGGCCAGCGCATCGACGTCACCGACCTGCCGGCCGCGGTCGCGGTCGGCGCCCCCCCACCGACCGGCGACGCCGACCGCGACGACGGGCCGATCCTGCCGCTGAAGGAGGCCCTCGCCGGCCCCGAGCGGCGCATCCTGCAGCGCGCGCTCGCCCATTGTGGCGGCAACCGCGAACAGGCCGCCAAGGTGCTCGGCATCAACCGCAGCACCCTGTTCCACAAGCTCCGCAAGTACGGGATCCGCTGATCCTTCGGACCTGCCGCCGGGTATCATCGCCACGCCGTTCCCCATGCTGCGCAAGAGTCTCCAGATCCTGCTCGCCGCGCTCCTGCTCGGCCTTCTGTTCACGGTCGGCTTCGCCGCGCTGCGGCTCGGCGGCCCCCAGGAGAACCTCGCCGAGGCCGAAGCCGCGATCGCTCGTGGCGAGTACGCGCGCGCGGTGGTCGTGCTCGAGCACGGCGAACGCAGCCCCAGCCTGCGGGCCGACCGCAGCAAGCTGCAGAAGCTGCTGCGGCTGCGTTACTCGAGTTTCCTGGTGCTCGGCAACGCCAGCGCCGCGCTGGCCGACCTCGAAGCGTTGCTGGCCACCGAGCCCGCCGATGCGGCCGCGCTGCGCGCCGACCATGTGCGCCTCCTGGCCTTGAACGGCCAGAGCCAGCGAGCCCTGACGCTGGCCGATGCGTGGCGCGCCAGCGACCCCAGTGACGGACGCGCCCACGAACTGGCCGGCGAAGCTGCACAGACGCTCTACCAGGAGGAGTTGCGCAAGGTCTCGGCAGCGCTGGCCCGCGACGCCGGTCGTCGCGACGCGACGCGCGCCCAGGCGACGTTGCTGCAGTTCCTGTACCGCCCCGACGGCGATCCGCGGGTGCCGGTGGCGATCGACGAGCTGGCGGCACTGTACCGCAACAGTTCGCAGTTGATCGCGCTGTGGCCCGAACTGCAGCAGCGCCTGATCGTCCTGCGCGGCAGCATCCAGGCCGGCCTGGAGCGCTTCCGCAGCAGCATGGAGGCCACTGGCGAGCCGGTGGCGGCGTTCCGCGGTCTGAGTCTGTCGTTCCAGCAGGCCGAACGCACCGACGACCTGCTGCTGCTCTGCGAGGCCTACCGCCGGCGCTTCGACCACGTCTACGTGCTGGAGGCCGGCACGCAGGTGTTGTGGGGACTGCTGGCCCAGGACCAGCTGGTGGCGGCCCTCGCCGCTGCCGAACGCTGGTTGCCAGAGGCCGAAGTCCAGGCGGCGATCACGAAACAGCGGTTCCCGAGCGATCTGGACGGTTTCCTGGTCGCCCGCACGCTGGTCGCCCACCGCCTCGGCGACGCCACCTTGATCCGGCGCTTCGGACGGCAGGTCTTCGAACTGGGCAAGGCCGGTGCGCCGCTGCAGCTCGGCCAGGCGTTCAGCAGCGCGGTGACCCAACGCGCCAACGGCCAGTTCGAGGGCGCCGAGCGTGCGATGGCCTGGGCGATGCAGCTGGCAGGTCGGCAAGCGGTGCCGGTCGGCCAACAGGACCTGCTGCCGGTGCTGGCGCCGCTGCGGCTCGAGGCGATGCAGCGCCGCAGCGCCCCGTTCGACGAGATCAACGGCATGTACACCGCCTGGGCGAACGCACGGCCGGGCGAACTGGCGCCGCTGCTCGCGCAAGCCGACTTCCAGATCGGTGCCGGCCGCGGTGCGGCCGCCGCCGCGACCTGCAACCGCGCCGTCGACCTGGCTCCGTTCGACGAGGACCTGCTGGCGCGACGGCTGGCGGCGCACCGGCTGCAGTTCGAGGGGACCGATCAGGACGGACCGGGTCTGCTGCGCCAGTGCGTGCAGCGCGGCACCCTGGTCCCGGAAGCCAACGACCCGCTCGGCTTCCTGTTGTGCGCCGAAGCGGCCATCGCCCTGGGCCAGCCCCAGGTCCTGCCGATCGCCGTCGCGGCGGCCCGCGCCGCCGGCGATCGCCTGCCGTGGTCGCGGCGCCCACGCCTGCTCGAGGCCGCCGCCGAGCGGCAGCTCGGTCGGCACGACAACGCAGCGCGGGTGCTCGACACCCTGGTCGCGCGCGGCGACGACGACCCGGAGACGCTGCGGATGTTGCTGGCGGCGCGGCAGGTCGTCGGGGCTCCGTTCGGCGACGTTGCAGCACAGGCACTGGCCGCCGGCGAACCCGAACCGGCCACCCTCGCCGCCGTGCTGCGCAGCGTTCCCGAGGCGCAGCGGGCCGCCGCATTGCCGTTCGCCCAGCGGGCCCTGGCGCTGCGTACGCAGTTCCCGACCCTGACGCCGCGCTGCGCGACCGTGTTCGCCGCAGCTGGCGACCTCGCGACCGCCGACCAACTGCTCGGCGAGTGCCGCACCCCGCCGGAACCGCTGCCGAGCGACTGGCTGCAGGATGTCGCCACTGCGGTGCTGGCCCGCCTCGCCGCCGACCCGAGCCCTGACGACGCCGCGCTCGCCGCCCGCGCCGAACGCGACCTCGCCGACTTCGGTTTGCGCACCGCCGCGGCAGCCGAGCCGTTGCTCGCTGCAGCCCCGCGGCTCGCCATCGCCCGACCGCGCACCGCGCTGGCGGTGCTCGGCACCGCGCTGGCGTTCGCCCGACCCGAGCAGCGCAACGGCGCCTTGTTCACGCTCGCCGGCGACCTGGCGCTGCGCGGCGGCAGCGTGCGGCTGGCCGAGCAACACTGGACCGCGGCGCTGGCGTTCGCCGACGGTCGCGCTGCTGCGGAACCGCTGGCCCGCCTGTGCCTGGTCGACGATCGGGTCGAGCGCGCCGCGCAGGTCTACGGGCTGGTCGAACAGCCTAGCGACCTGGGGCTGGCCCTGCGGTTCGGTTCGCGCGCCCAGCGCGGCCCCGCCGAGACGATCGCCCGGGCGCGCCTGCTCGCCGACCGCACCGACCTGCGCGGCCATCTGGCCGCGGAGCTGCTCGGCCTGCCGTCGCCGAGCGACCTGGCGGTCGGCCCGCAGCCGCTGGTCGACAGCGTCTGCAAGATCCTGGCCCTGGCGGCGAGCCCCGAACTGACGCCCGCCGCGATCCCCGAGGCAGCCGCACTGGTCGCCGCCCGTCCGAAGTCGCGCGCCGCCAAACTGCTCCACGCGCACCTGCTGGCGCAGGTCGGTCGGTTCGCCGAGGCAGCCCAGATCCACGCCGGGCTGTTCGATCCGGAACGCTTCGCCGATCCTGCAGTCGACCTGCTGCTGGTCGGCGAAGCCGCGCGCGCCGCCGCCGATCCGCGCTACACGATGCCGGCCCCGCTCGCCGACCGGTTGCGCATCGCGGTCGCCAGGAACCGCCTCACCGACTGCCCGCCAGCCACCGCCTTCGCGTTGCGCTTGGCGACCAGGATGGTCGAGGCGACCGGGCAACAGGAACTGGCCGCCCGCGTCCGCACCGAGATGTGGGTGCAGATGCCCGGCCCGACCGGCGCCACGCTGGCCGATGCCGAACGCCTGCTCGCCGAGGACCAGGCGCTGGCGGCGTGGTGGATCGTCGAACGTCTGCTGCCGGAGCTGCCACTGGCCAGCGCCGACGCGGCCATCGACCTGCAGATCCGCGCCGCCCGCCGCGCGCTGGCCACCACGGAGAACAACGCGGTGCTGTTCTACGACCGGGCCCTGGCGGCGATCGCCAGCCACGGGTCGCACGGCGCCGCCGTGCACTTCGTGCTCGACCGCGCCAGCAGCCACCGCGAGCGTGCCCCGACGCGCGAGCGCCGCGTGGCCCTGCTCGTCGACCAGCTGCAGCGCACCGCCAGCACCGCAGGTGAAGCCGCCTGGGCGATGGCTTCGGCGAACCGCCTGCTCGAACTCGCCGGTTACGAAGCCACCATCGCCGCGCTGCAGCGCGCGATCGCCGGCAACCCCACCAGCCTGCCGCTGTGGTTGACGCAGACGCGGCTCGCCGCGCAGCGCACCACCGACGGCAAGGCCCTGCGGGCGTTGCGCAACGTGTTGGCCGGCTGCGACGCCGGCGAAGCGCGCGTCGAGTACACGATCCTCGCCGGCCGGTACTTCACGCTCGATCCGAGCGACGTCGCCGCGTTCCAGGCCCTGCCCGAGGCGCTGCGCACCACGCCGCGCGGCCGCCTGGCCGCAGGACTCGTCGCGCTGCGCAGCGGCCAGCCGGCAGTCGCCCTGCAGCACCTGCCACATGCCGCCGCCGACGGCGACGGCATGCACCTGTTGGCCCTCGCCGAAGCGCATCTGCAAGCCAACCAGCAGGATGGCGTCGCCCGCGCGGCCGCGGCGCTGCGCACCCTGGCGACCGACTACCCGAGCAGTTCGCTGGCACAGAACGCCGGCAGCTTCGCCCGCCAGTGGGCACCGCGCGCCGCCAGCGCGCCGGCCAGCCCGCCGAACCGGTAGTCGGCCAGCAGCGCGTCGAGCTTCTGCTCGGTGCGCGCGAGGTTCACGTAGTGCCGGAACCCGCGCAGCCCGCCGAGCCGCTGCCGCGGTTGCTCGGGGTCCACCTCCCAAGGGTGCAGGTACAGGCAGCCGGGCACGCCCAGGCGCTCCTTCTGGGCGAAGCCGCGCCGCAGGAACCACAGCGGCAGCAGCCGCAGGTAGCCACCGCCGCCGACCGGCAGGTGGCGGCCGAACACGTCCCAGGTCAGTGGCGGGAACTCCAGCAGTTCGCCGTTTCGGCCGGTCAGCCGGTAGGGCGTGGTCGGCGCGCCCGGCACGCCGTAGTCGGGATGGCGAACCGGCTGGATCGAGCTGTCGAGCTCGATACCGTGCGCGAGCAGTGTGTCGATCGCCCACGGCGTGCGTTTGCCGATCGACCACGTGCAAGCGCGGAACGAGCGCGGCCGCGCGCCGCAGATGCCTTCCAGGATCGTCGCCGTGCGTTCGAGGTCGGCGGCGAAGCCGGCTTCGCCGAGGTCGGGCAGCACGCGGTGGTCGTAGCCGTGGCTGCCGATCTCGTGGCCGGCGGCGTGCACCTCGCGGACCAGTTCGGGCAGCCGCTCGGCGATCCAACCGAGGAAGAAGAACGTCGCCTTGGCGTCGCGCCGCGCGAACAGGTCGAGCAGGCGCCGGGTCGCGTGCAGGCAGCGCAGCTCGAGCTTCTGCCAGTCGGCGCGGTCGATCAGATGCGCCATGTTGAGGACCTGGAACCAGTCCTCGACGTCGACGGAGAGTGCGTGCGTGACGGTCATCGTCGGCTCATTCCAGCAGTTGCCGGCTCAGCGGCAGCAGTTCGGTCAGAAACGCCGCGCAGCGCCGTTCGGCGGCGCTGGCGTCGGTTTCGCCGGGTTCGATCGGCGACTCGACGCGCAGCAGGAAGCCCGACTCGTTGCGGCGCAGGATCGCCAACGGCATGTGGTGCCACGCGAACTCGCCGTAGCTGCCCGACGACCACGTCCTGGTCCCGAACAGGCTGTACGTGACGTAGCGCCAACCGTCGTCGCGGCTGCGTGCGACGATCCGGCTGACCGTGGTCGGCTCGCCGAGCCACGGGGCTGGCAGCAGGTCGTCGCGCTCGATGTCCATGTTGCTGCCTTCGATGCAGATGCGCGGCGCGTGCACGCTCTTCCAGTTGGTGTCGTGGTAGGTCACCACCAGGTTGACGCGACCGCCGTCCTGGGCGCGGTAGCGTCGCCAGACGAAGTCCGGCGTGCCGAGCAGCTCGCGCCAGCGCGGCAGGTTGCGCAGGAACGCCGCCTGTTCGGCCTCGTTGCGCGGTACCAGTTGGTAGGCGCCGACCTGTTCGGGGAGCCGTTCGGCGCGCATCGCGCCACTCGCGGCCGGCTTGTACAGCGACAACCACAGCAGCAGCGCGGCGGCCGGGTACAGCCAGACGGCGTGGCGGCGCCACGCCCCGACGGGGGCAGTCGGCACGCTGGTCGCGGCCGGGCCGGTCGCCGGGGCCGGCGTCGGCACGAGGCCGCGACTGACCAGGCCGTCGACCCCCAGCAGCAGCAGCACCGCCGCCACCCACTCGAACGCGTTGGCGAGATCGTGCCCGGTGCCCTCCGCGAACCCGACGCCGAACCAGCGCGCGAACAGGCACAGGCAGGCGATGCGCACCACGTTGGCGGCGACCGCGATCGGCACCGCCAGCGCCAGCAACACGGCGCGGCGCCGCCACTGCGGCTCGCCCATGAAGAACGCCACGCAGTACGAGATCGTCAACATCGCCAGCAGCGAGCGCAGGCCACTGCACGCATCGGCGACGTACAACGACGACGACGTGCCGACCAGCTGCAACTCGGCACCGCGGCGGGCCAGGTCGGCACCGAGCAGGTTGGCCAGGCCGGCACCCGCGGTGACCGCGACCTCCTTCAGGTAGAAGGCCATCCAGCCTTCGACGACGATCGGGGTCGGCACCAGGAAGAACGACAGCCACAGCACCGGCCACAACCCGCGCAGACGCTCGCGGCCGAGCGCCAGCCACGCCGCGCCGGGGATCGCCAGCACGAGGCTCGCCGCCGACACCGATTCGACCATCAAAGCCGCACCGGCCAGATGCATCAGCGACCGCGGCCGGCCGACCGCGCCAGTCGGTGCGCCGCAGCCACAGCACGACGGCGGCGACCACCGGCACCAGCCAGCAGTGCTGGTAGTACTGGGTCGGCGCGTTCCAACGATCGATGCACCACTGCACGGCGGTCGCGTACGCGACCGACAACGGCAGGAACACGCACCAGAAGGCTCTCATCGGCGACCTCCCGCCAGTTGTTCGTAGATGCGCACGACGCGCGCGGCGTTGCCGGCCCAGGTCCAGTCGTGTTGCTCGAGGCTGTGCCGGCCAGCCGCACCGAGTCGCCGAGCGAAGGCGCGGTCGCCGACCAGGCGCTGCAGTTGCGCCGCCAGCGCGTCGACCGAACCGGCGGCGAACAACAGCCCGTTCTCGCCGTCGACGACGTTCTCGCGCAGGTTCGGCTGGTCCGGAGCCAAGGTCGGCACGCCAGCCGCCAACGAGTCGAACAGCTTCAGCGGCGACGCGTAGGCGTTGATCGCCGGCACCAGCGCCGCATCGCAGGCCATCACGTGGGCCGGCAGCAGTTCGGGCGGCACGACGCCGAGCTTGCGCACCCGGTCGGCAAGGCCACGCTCGGCCGCCGCGGCGAGCAGCGGCTCCAGGGCCGGCCCGGCCCCCATCAGCACCAGGTGCAAGGCTGCCAGCCCGGGGCGCTGCATCGCCTCGAGCACGAGGTCGAGGCGGTGCCACGGTCGCATGTAGCCGACGAACGCCAGCAAGAACGCGTCGGCCGGCACCTGCCAGTGGTGGCGCAGGTCCGACGCGGCGGCGTGCGCCTCGCTGCCGTAGCGGCTGAGGTCGGCACCGTTGCCGACCACGTGGGTGCGCGCCGGGTCGGCGCCGGCCGCGGCGAGCAGATCGGCGAGCACCTGGGTCACCGCCAGCACCGCGTCGGCACCGCCGAGCACGCGCCGTTCCTTGCGCCGCGCCAGCTTCGGGAAGCGCAGCAGGCCGAGGTGCTGCATCTCGGCGACCATCGGGCTGTTGACCTCGAGCAGCAGCGGCACGCCGAGTTCGCGGGCGACGTCAAGGCCGGCGCCACAGTGCAGCGCGTGCCGTTCGTAGACGAAGTGCGGCCGGAACGACTTCGCCGCGGCGCGCAGCATGCTGCGGCCGCGGTGGTCGTACAGCACCTCCAGCAGCTCGACGGCGGTGCGCGGCAGCGACAGCCGCTGCCAGAACGACGGCGGTCGGGGCGCCGCCGATGGCCCTGGTCTGGAGCTCGTGGTCTTGGGCACCAGCGCACATTCCAGCACGTCGTGGCCGGCACCGCGCAGTGCCGCGATCATCTCGCGCACGTGCACCGCCTGGCCGTCGTCGGCGCGGATACGATGGTGGTACAGGATCCGGTAGCGCTCGCTCATGCCGCCACCCCGAGGATGCGCCAGAATCGCTCGCACAACAACTGCACCGGTGCCTGCCAGCCGTAACGACTCGCGAACGCGCGCACCGCGGCACGCTCGACCGGGGCCTCGAGCAGCCGCCGGGCCGCCGCTGCCAGTGCGGCGACGTCGCCGACCGGCACCAGGGCGCCGAGTCGTTCGTCGCCGGGGACCGGGTGGTCGAGGATCTCCGGGATGCCGCCCACCGGCGTGGCCAGCACGCGCAGCCCGCTCGCCAGGGCCTCGGTGACGACGTTCGGCCAACCTTCGCGTTCGCTCGGCAACACCAGCAGGTCGGCGGCCTGGTAGGCCAGCGCCACCTCCGCCGGCGAGCGTGTGCCGAGGAATTGCACGCGCCCCCCACCCGCTGCGGCGAGCGCGGCGCGTTCGGGCCCGTCGCCGACCAGCAGCAACTGTACGTCGGGCGGCAGCTGCGCCAGGGCCGCCGCAGCGACGCCAAAACCCTTGCCGGCGACCAACCGGCCGACACCGAGCAGGTAGCGGCCGGTCACCGGCAGACCGAGAGCCGTTCGCGCTGCCGCCCGATCGCCGGTCGCGAAGCGTTCGAGATCGACTCCGTTGCGGACCACCAGCACCTGCTCGCGCGGCAGCCCGGTGACCTCGGCGACCCGATCGGCCAGCGCGGCACTGACCGCGGCGACGAACGTGGCGCGCGGCGCGTGACGGCGCAGCGCCGCACGCACCACGGGATCGTCGGCGAGCACGTTGGCGTCGCTGCCGCGCGCGGTCCACGCGAACGGCAGGCCCAGTTCCTCGGCGAGCAGTGCCGCGGCGACCCCATCCGGCCACAGGTAGTGGGCATCGAGCACCAGCGGCCCCTCGGCAGCCAGCCGCTGCAGCACCGACCGTGCCCCGGCGGCCATCGCGCGGGCCTGCCGGCGCATCGACAAGCCGGGCCAATGCCGGTAGCGCGGGTGCTCGACCTCGACGCCCTGCCAGGTCTCGTGATCGGGCACGGTGGCCTGCAGTCGGTAGGTGCCGCGGCACAACGGCCAGCAGACCTGCGGGATCGGCGCGACGACGCGCCACGCGAAGCCCCCGGCCGCGGCCACGCGGCGCATGCGCTCGAAGACGAACAACCCGTGCGTCGGCTGCACGCGGTTGGGGAACAGGTTGGTGAAGGTGACGAGGCGCTTCACGGGCCCCACCGGCGCAGGAACCGCGCGAACACCAGGACCGCCCACAGCATCTCGGCGTGGTCGCCGACCCCGGCCCGGTGCCGTTCGAGCAACCGCGTCACCACGCGCGGATCCAGCCATTCGCGCAGCGGGCCGTCGCCGAGGGCCTGCTCGACCGCGTCGCCGACGCGGCCGGCCAGCCAGCTGCGCAGCGGCACCGAGAAACCCTGCTTCCGGCGGGTCAGTGCCGCCGGATCGAGGCGTCGCTGCAGCGCACGGCGCAAGAACGCCTTGGTGCGGCCGTTCTCGAGCTGCCAGTCCGGCGGCACCTGCATCGCCAGTTCGAGCAGTTCGTGGTCGAGGAACGGGCAGCGCACCTCCAGCGACACCGCCATCGAGGCCCGGTCGGCCTTGACCAGGATGTCGCCCGGCAGCCAGGTCGCGAGGTCGGTGGCGACCAGCCGATGCAGCGGGTGCAGGTCACCGGCCGCTGCGTAGGCGGCGACCAGCGCGCGGTGCGGATCGCCGGCTGCGGCGTGCAGTTCGGGCCGCAGCACCGCGAACACCTCCTCGGGCAGGTGCGAACTGACCGAACGTGCGTACGCAACCGCCGCCGGACTGCCGAGGTTCTGCAGCGTGCGCCTGGCCCGCAGCGACCGCGGCAGCCAGTCCGCCTTCGGGTACACGGCCCCGAGCCCGCGCCACACCGGCGCCGGCAGCCAGCGCCGCGCTCGGTGCTCGCGCACGTCGAACAGGTACCGCCGGTAGCCGCCGAACCCCTCGTCGCCACCGTCGCCGGACAGGGCCACGGTGACGCGCCGCCGCGCCAGGCGCGACACGTGGTAGGTCGGCACCGCACTGCTGTCGGCGAACGGTTCGTCGTAGGTGTCGTCGAACCAGTCGAGGTCGAGCAGGTCGTCGGCGTCGAGCACCTCCTCGTGCAGGGTCGCGCCGCACGCGGCGGCCGACTGCCGCGCCGCCTGCCGTTCGTCGAAGCGCGGGTCGGAGAAGCCGATCGTGCAGGCCGCGACCCCGCGGCCGAGGCTGCGCGTCATCGAGTCGACCACCGCATAGCTGTCGATGCCGCCCGACAGGAACGGCGCCAGCGGCACTTCGCCCATCAGGCGGATGCGCACCGCCTCGTCGAGCTTGGCGAGGATGCGTTCCTCGTGCTCGGCGCGCGACGTGCGTTCGTCGACCGCGAACGACAGTTGCCAGTAGCGCCGGCTGGTCAGCCGACCGTCCTGCACCAGGAGCCAGTGCGCCGGTGGCAGCTTCTGCACGGCGGCGAAGATGCAGTCCGGCTCGGGCACGTAACGCAGCGCGAAGAACTGCGCCACCGCGGCCGGCGCCAGCGTGCGGTCGATGCCGAGCGCGTGCAGCGCCTTGAGTTCGCTGGCGAACGCGAACACCCCGTCGTGCACGGTGTAGTGGAACGGTTTCTTGCCGACCCGGTCGCGCGCGGCGTACAGCGTGCCGTTGCGTTCGTCGACGACCGCGAACGCGAACATGCCGCGCAGCCGCGCCGCCAGGCCAGTGCCCCACGCCCGGTAGCCGTGCAGCAGCACCTCGGTGTCGCTGCGGGTCGTGAACACCGCGCCGCCGGCTTCGAGTTCAGCGCGCAACGCCTCGTGGTTGTAGATCTCGCCGTTGAACGTCACCCACAGGCCCGCCGCCGGCAAACCCATCGGCTGCTGACCGCTGGCCAGATCGACGATCGCCAGCCGCCGATGCGCCAACGCATAGTCACCGCCGGAGCGCAACCCGTCGCCGTCCGGACCGCGGTGCCGCAACGCCGCCGCCATGCGCGACAGTACCTCGGTGTCGACCGGGCGGCCCCGCGTCAACGCATACAGACCGGCGATGCCACACATCAGCGGCGGCGCCCCCAACGCGGTGCGCGGGTGCCGACGGCCAGGCGATCGCTCGGCGGTGCCGGGACGGTCGGGTCCGCACCGGCGACGGCCACCGCCGGCGGCCGCCCGAAACGTTCCCGCACCCGCACGGTGATGCCCTGCGCGGCCGCCAGCGTCCCGCCGAACAGACCCTGGGCCCCCGGCGCCTGCCGGTACGCCAGCAGCGCCGCCGAGAACAGGCAGGTGACCAGGGCCAGCCAGTGGTAGATCAGGTCGAAGTGGCCGCGGTTCAAGAAGAACGCGCCGACCATGAAGCCGAGCGTGGTCGCCTCCATCATCCGCGCGTAGTGCCGGCACCAGTCGAGGTCGGGCCGCAGCCGACCGATCTGGTAGACCTTGCGGCAGGTGACGAACACCGAGGCCAGCAGCACCAGGTAGACGACGAACGCCAGGGTGCCCGACTCGGCCCAGATCTGCAGGTAGCTGTTGTGCGCGACGTAGGTCTTGCTGGTCGTCGACGGATCGAGCCCGGAGAACTCCAGGTAGCTGGTCTGGAAGTTGCGCATGCCGACGCCGAACAGCGGGTAGGTCTCGATCATCCGGAACGCCGCCGCCCAGGCGACGAAGCGCGCGTTGATCGACGAGTCCTCCTTGTCGCCGATCGACGCGATGCGTTCGAGCACCTCGGCCGGTGCCAGCATCAAGAACAGGCAGCCGATCGCGACCAGGGCCATGCCGGCGCGGAACAGCTTGCCCGACCGCCAGGCGATCCACAGTGTCGCCGCGGTCAGCGCCAGGAACGCCCCGCGGCTGTGCGTCAGCACGATGGTGATCACGGTCAACAGGACCGCGACGCGCGTGCCGAGCCAGACCCACTTCCTGCCGCGTTCGGCGAGCCCGAGGTACCACAGCAGTGGCACGTTCATGGTCAGGGCCAGCGCGAAGTCGTTGTTGTCCTCCATCATGCCGCCCGGCCCGCGCAGGATCTGGCTGCCGCCGCCGAGCACGCCGAACACACCACCCTTGACGCCGAAGAACGCCAGGCACAGCGCGATCGTCCACAGCATCGTGCGGAACCGGGCCGGCGAGTCGACCTGGCCGGTGGTGAACAACGCGACCAGGATGATCTTCAGGTACTCGGCGAAGTAGCGGTTGGTGTAGTCGTCGTGCTGCCGCGCGAACGCGTAGCTGATCGTCACCAACAGGCCCAGGGCCAGCATCGCCCGGGTGCGGAAGTCCCATTGCGCGAACGCGCGTTTGCCGGCTTCGTTCGCCCACCAGCCGGCCACCATCGCCATGCCGACGAAGAACGACAGGCGCATCGTGCGAGCGAACCCCCAGCACAGGTCCTGCGGGCGCATGTAGGCCAGCCAGCTGAACAGCAGCAAGCCGACGAACGGCTGCCGGAAGCTGCCGGGCAGCATCAGCATCACGATCGCGAAGACGAGCAGGTCGCGCACGTCTAGGCACCGAGCAGCAGGGCCAGCAGGTCGCGGACCACCGGCGGCAAGCGGGTCGGATCGACGTAGTAGAGCGTGACCACCGCCACGCCCAGGAACAGCACCGCGGCGGCCACCAGCGACGACCGGCGGCGGCGGCGCTGCACGGTCTGCCGCTGCACCTCGGTCTCGAGGAAGCTGATGCCGCCGAGCACCGGTACGCCGAGGCCGCGTTCGACGTCGTCGACGGTCTTCCAGGTACCTTGCAGCACGTCGAGCAAGAGGATCAGGCCGATCGCGAAGCCCAGGCCGAGCACACAGCCGAGCAGGGCCACGATCAGGATGTTCGGGTCGGTCGGCCGCGGCGGCACGAACGCCTCGGTGATCTGCTTGACGGTCGCCTGGTTCAGCAGGCGGCCGAGCGTCTTGTCGGCGCGGTCGAGGGCCGTGAAGGCGCTCTCGCGCTGCTTCCTGGCCTCCTCGAGCATCTGCTGGTTGCGGTCGTAGAGTTCGTAGCCCTCGGCCAGCCTGGCCAGCCGCTCGACCTCGGCGGCGATCGTCTTCTCGAGCTCCGCGATGCCCGCCTCCAGGCGCAGCAACTCGGTCTCGTAGCCGGCGATCGTCGTCGCCAGCTTCTCGTGCTCCGGGTTCGGCTCGAAGCCGTCGCTGATGCCAGCCGCCTGGCCGAACTCGGCCAGCAGCTTCTCCAGCTGCGCGATGCGTTCGGTCGCGTCGGCATGTTCCTTGGTGTGCGGCAGGAAGTTCTGCTGCATGCGGCGGTGGTACTGCAGCTGCAGCTGGTACTGCAGCAGTTCCGGCGGCAACTTCGCCTCGGGGCCCTGGCCGGTGCCGAACGGACTCTTGGCGACCGGGCGCCGCTTCTCGGTGACGTCCAGGGCCGCCTGCGCTTCCTCGAGCAGGCGCCGCGTGGTCGCGCGCTCGATGCGCTGCTGGGCGAGTGCCTGGCTGCGCTCGAGCTGCAGGTTGCTGCGCTTGCGCTGCTCGTCGCGGAGCAACAGCGGGTCGAGCTCGGGATCGAAGCCGTATTGGACCTCCAGGGTGCGCTTCTCGGCGCGCAGGTGTTCGTAGGCCTTGTTGGCGCGCTCGTAGCCGTCGGCCGCGAAGCTGCGCTCGCGCTCCTGCTGCTCGCGCAGTTGCTCGAGGCGCTGCTTGATCCAGATCGGCACCAGCGTGTTCAGGAACTTCGCGGCGCGTTCGCCGTCGAGGTCCTTGAAGACGACCTGCAGTTGCGCGTAGTCCCGATCCGGGCGGGCGTTCTTGTCGTTGACGGACAGGAACGACCGGATGGTGCGTTCCTTCTCGCTGCGCACGTACGGATCGGCTTCGCTGGCCTCCGGCCAACCGAGCACCTTGATCGTCTCGCCGACCGCCAACGGGATCGTGATCTGCGCGGTCTCGACGATCGTCCGGAACGGATCCTCCTTGCTGCGCACCGCCTCCATGCCCGGCGCCATCTGGTGCTGCAGCATCGTCTCCGCGACGTAGTAGCGCGGGATGAAGAACGCGACGATGCCGCCGAGCAACAGCCCGAGCAGCGACGCCGGCACCACCTGCCAACGCCGACGCTTGAGCAGCTCGAGGTAGCGCTGCAGCGAGATCTGCGGCAGGTCGAGCTGCGTCATCGGTGGCCCTCCGGTCGCCGGGCTGCGGTTGGCGGGTGCGTCATGCTCAGAAGCGGTACCGGAACAGGAAGTCGGTCTCGCCGGTCAGGTAGTCGTAGGCGTTCTGCGTCTGGGCGATGCCGATCATGGTGCTGACCGCCAGACCGACCGGTTCGAGGATGCGTTCGAGCAGCCGGGCCAGCAGGCCCAGGAACGTCGGCGGCACGTACAGGATGTCGCGTTCGCGCATCGCGAAGTTCGCCGCCGTGTAGCCGGTGGTGATCATCTCGCGGAAGTTGATGTCGAACACGATCGGGTTCTCGGCGTCGGGCCGGATCAGGTAGACGCGCCCGAGGTTGGCGAGGTTGGTCCACTGCACCTGGAACATCGCGTCGATCACCGTCATGTCCGGTTCGAGCAACACCCGGCCCTTGCTGCGCTGCACCTCGCCGACCGCGTAGAAGAACTTCGTCGAGCGCACGATGCGCGCCTGCACGTTCGGTTCCCAGGCGAACACGCTGCGCAGTTGCGCCTTCACGTACGCGGCGAGTTCGAGTTCGGTCTTGCCGAGCACGTACACCGGCCCGACATACGGCAGGAAGATCGTGCCGTCGATGCCGACCGGTTGCGCCACCGTGAGCTCCTGCAGGCGTTCGGCCCCTTCGCGCTGCAAGTCGCTCGGGTTGAGCAGGAACTGCACCCAGTCGAGGCCGCCGACGTAGTTCTCGCGGGTCGCGTCGCCTTGCGCGCGCGAGCCGAAGCCCTTCTCGTGCAGGTACTCGCGCACCATCTTCTCCTCGATGCTGGTGCACGCCGCCAACGGCAACAGCCAGGCGAGCGACAGCCACGCCAGCAGGCGGGTTCTGGGCGATGGGGAGGCCATGGGCACCGGGGTCGGCTTCTCGACGTGCATCGTGCTGGCATCGTAGGTCTCTTGCGGACCGAGGCAATGCAGGCGCGAGGTTCTGGCTGCATCGGCATTTGGGGTGCGCCGACCTGACCGAACCGGCCCGCCGCGGCCGGCCCGCCGCAAGGATTGGGACGGCCTTGGGACGCAGTCGGTCTTGGGTGACGCCGGCCAGGCGGCCTAGCATGCTGCCGATGCAGCGTCGTGGGATCGCCTGGCTCGGTCTGCTCCTGCTGGCTGCCGCGGCCAGCCTGGGACTCGCCGTGCAGTGGCCGGCGGCCCCACCCCCGCTGCCGGTCGACGAACTGGTTACGGCAACACCGGACTCCGAACCCGGCGACACCGACGCAATCGAGTTGGTCGCCGCCGGACCCGCGGACCAACCGACCGCAGCCGACGGCGACGACCCGGACGAAGTCGACCGGCAGAGCGTCACCCCCGACGACGCCAACCGCGGACCGCGCGTCACCGTCGTACGCGGCAACCCGCCGGTGCCGGTCGCCGGTGCCAGCGTCTACTTCGTGGCACCGAACACCGCGCGGCAGCGCCTGCTGGACCACGACCGATGGCCGCAAGCGGCCTGGCCGGTGCGCGTCGGCCAGCGCCTCGAGACGACCGGCGACGGCACCGCCCACCTGCCGGCCGGCCGCACGCCGTGGTTGCTCGCGGCCAGCCACGAAGGCCACTTCGCGTTCGCCGAAGTAGCGCCGTGGCAGCGCCAGACGACCTTGTCGTTGGTGGCCGACGAAACCGTGCTGGTCGTGGTGCAGCATCCGGACGGCAGCCCGGCCCAGGGCGTGCCGGTGGCCTTGCAGCAGCGCCGCGGCAACGACGAACCACGTGCCTTCTGGCGCACGACGACCGGCCCGGACGGCAAGGCCGAGGTGCCGCACTTCCAGACCGTGCGGCCCGACCGCCCCGGCGACGGCAAGGAGGCGTTCCACGCCCTGCTGAAGCTGCCGGTCGCGACCCCGATCGGGGCGGCGTTCGCCGCCCGACCGGCCCAGCGCGAACCGATCGCACTCACCGCGCCGTGGCTCGGCACCGTCGACGTGCTGGTCGCCGACCACCGCGGCACGCCGATCCTGTCGCGCGGCGAACTGCACCTGAGCCCCGACGGCGCGGCCGCCGACGGCGCCCTGGCGATCCCGCGCTTCGAGACCGCGCTGCGGGCCGACAAGCCGCTCGGTGCGGGGCCGGTGCGGTTCACG
>DAIMFJ010000030.1:0-5423 GCA_036724695.1 Planctomycetota bacterium | reverse complement strand
CGCCATCGACCGCACCGCGGTGCTGCCGCGCGACGTCGACGGGCGCGTGCCGTCGTCGATCGTCATCGTCTTCCGTCCAAGGGACTGAACGCCGCGGCTCCAGGGCTGCCCGCGCAGCCCTGGACGGCGTTCAGGCCGCGAGCTCCGCGAGCGGCACGAACCCTGCGGCCCCGATGGTCGACGCCGTCGGACGCAGGCGACCCAGGCCGCGCTGCGCGCGACGGCGCGGTTCGCCTACGAGTTCGGTCGGCCGACGGCGGTGCCCACCACCGGGCCGCCGGACCCGGCGACGCCAGGCCGGCTCGAACTGCGCCTCGATGCCAGGAAAGCGGTGCTCGCCGGCCGGCTCTGGGTGCCCGGCGACGACGGCACCCGGCAAGCACTCGCCGACGGCCGCGTCGCGGTGATCGCCTGGCGCGCCGACCGCGCGCTGTTCGAACTCGCCGTCGAGACGGTCGCCGACGGCCGCTTCGATCTGGTGCTCGAGCCGCGCGACGGCCGGATCGGCGATTGGCTCGAACTGCGCTACACGCCCACCGACGGCCCGCCCGGGCTGGTCTACGGCGGCAAGACGCAGGTCGCCAATGTCACGGCCGGCGAACGCCGGGAACTCGGCGACCTCGTGCTGCAGCCGCTGCCGCCCTTGGCGGGCGGCAGCGTCGTGAACGACCTCGGCGAGCCGCTCGCCGACGCCAACCTGCGGCTGCAGGTGCTGGTCCGCGAACAGGACCGCGACGTCTGGCGCGACGTGCCGGGCAGCCAGGTGCGCAGCGATGCCGCCGGCCAGTTCGCGATGTACGGCAACCGTCCGCCGGGCCAGGTGCGGCTGTCCGCGCAGCGCGACGGCCACTTCGCCGGCGAGGGTCCCTTGCTGCCACCCGGGCGGCCGAGCACGCTCGTCCTGGTCCGCCATGGCGTGGTCGTCGGTCGGGTCCTGCTGCCCGGCTGGGTCGCCGACGGCATGGCCGAGCTGCAGCTGGTGCCCGCCGATCCACTGCTCGACGAACGTGCCAGGCAGGCAGCCACGGTGCGGACCGGCCTGCGGCGGGCGCGCGGCGGCCGCTTCTGGCTGGCGCCATTGGCGGGTGGCAGCTACGAGGCCCGCATCGTCCTGCGCGGGCTCAGCGAGCCGGTCTTCACCACCCCTGGCGTGTTCGTGCAGCCAGGCACCAACCGCGACCCGCGGCTGGCGCTCGTCGACCTGCGGCAAGCGGTGCACCGCTACCGCCTGACCGCACAGGATGCCGCCGGCCGGCGGCTGGCCGTCGACACGCCGCTGCTGGTGCGCAGCCGCAAGCCGGACGGCTCGGTGGTCCATGCGGGGTTCAAGTTCGAACGCGGCCGCAGCGAGGTGCTCGCCGCCGAACCGAGCCTCGAGTTCGTCGCGTTCGCGCCCGGCTGTGCGCCGACCCTCGTCGTGCTGCCAGCCGGCGACCACCTGGTCACCTTGCAGCACCAGGAGCCAGCGCTGCTGCGCCTGCCGAACGTGCGTGCCCTGTGCGGACCACAGCGCAAGGTGCGGGTCTCGGTCGTCTACACCGGCGAAACCGGCTATCCCGAATGGCTGGACGCCGTCGACCAGCGTTCCGGTCGGCGCACGCAGTTCCCGCGCTGGGAACTCGGCAAGAGCAGCGGGGCCTGGCTCGAGGCCAGCGACACCGTCGAGGTGCCGATCGCGCTCGAAGGCGACTACGAGGTCGTGCTGCGGGTCCACGCGACCGACACCACCGACTCGCCGCAGATGTCGCTGCCGCTCGGCAAGCACCGGTTGGCCGCGCAAGGCCTGCGCAGCGCGCTGGACGTGCCGGTCGACCAGGAACGGCTGCTGGCGATGCTGCGCCAGCTCGACGAACGGCAGCGCAACGCCGAGCAACGGCGCGCGCAGAACGCCGCCAACCCCAATCGCCGCCGCTGACCGTCAGCCGCAGCCGGGCACGTCGCGCGCGCCGCTGCCAGCTTCGGCGAGGCAATCGGCGACCAGCGCCGTCCAGCCGGTCTGCTGCATGGCCCCACAACCGCGGCCGGTGTCGCCGTCGAAGTACTCGTGGAACCAGTACAGGCCGCGCCAGTGCGGATGGTCGGCGAAGCGCCGGTCGTCGCCGGCGAACGGCAAGCTGCCGTCGGGCCGCGCGCGGAACAACGCCCCGAGCCGTCGCCGCAGTTCGGCGGCCGCCGCGCCGAGTCCGACGCGCCGGCCCGAGCCGGTCGGCAGTTCGACCTGCAGGTCGTCGCCGTAGAAGTGCGCGTAGCGCTCGAGCGCCTCGACCAGCAGGTAGTTGAGCGGGAACCACACCGGCCCGCGCCAGTTGCTGTTGCCGCCGAACATGTCGCTGGTGGACTCGCCCGGCGCATAGTCGACGCGGAACTCGTTGCCACCGCTGTGGAACACGAACGGCTGCGCCTGGTGCACCGCCGACAGCGAGCGGATCCCGTACGGCGACAGGAACTCCCGTTCGTCGAGCAGGTAGCGCAACACCCGCTCGAGCTGCGCCCGCGCCGGCACCGCCAGCAGCGCCATCGGCGCGGGCCCCGGCCGGAACGTCACCCGCCCGGCGAGTTCGCGTTCGTGCGCGAGGAACCAGCGCAGCCGCTTGGCGAAGCCCGGCAGGCGCTCGATCGTCGCCTGCGGCAACACCTCGACGGCGCACAGCGGCAGCAGCCCGACCAGCGAGCGCACCTTCAGGCGCTGGCGCTGCTCGCCCAACGCCAGTTGGTCGTAGTAGAAGCCGTCCTCGTCGTCCCACAGGCCGGTGCCGCCCAGCGTGTTGATCGCGTGGGTGATCGCGACGAAGTGCTCGAAGAACTTGCTGGCGACGTCCTCGTAGGCGGCGTCGTGACAGGCCAGTTCGAGCGCGATGCTCAGCATCGTGCCGCAGTAGAACGCCATCCACGCGGTGCCGTCGGCCTGTTCGAGCTGCCCCCCGGTCGGCAGCGGCCGGCTGCGGTCGAACACCCCGATGTTGTCGAGGCCGAGGAAGCCACCGCCGAACACGTGCTGGCCGTGCAGGTCCTTGCGGTTGACCCACCACGTGAAATTCAGCAGCAGCTTGTGGAAGGCCCTGGCCAGGAACGTGACGTCCCGCTGGCCGCGCGCCGCGGCGCGTTTGTAGACGCGCCAGCAGGCCCACGCGTGCACCGGCGGATTGACGTCGTCGAAGCCGAACTCGTAGGCCGGGATCTGCCCGTTCGGCGCCATGTACCATTCGCGCAGCAGCAGCAACAACTGCCGCTTGGCGAACGCCGGGTCGAGCCGCGCATACGGGATCATGTGGAACGCCAGGTCCCACGCCGCGTACCACGGGTACTCCCACTTGTCCGGCATCGCCAGCACGTCGCGGTTGTACAGATGGGTGAACTCGCGGTTGCGGCCCTGCCGGCGCGACGCCGGCGGGGTCGGCTGGGCTGGATCGCCGGCCAGCCAGCTGCGCACGTCGAAGTGATAGAACTGCCGGCTCCGGCACAATCCGGCATAGGCCTGCCGCGCGATCGCGCGGCCCTCGGCGTCCGGGATCGCCGCCAGGAGGTCGGCGTAGAACAGGTCCGCCTCGCGCTGGCGCTGCGCTTGCACCGCCGCGAACGCCTCGCCGAACGCCGGCTCGGCGTGGGCCTCGGCGAGCCGCAGGCGCAACCGGAACCGCACGCTGCCGCGCGCCGGCACCTGACCACGCCAATGCCAGGCGACCTTGCTGCCGACCCCGTCGGCCGCACACGCACCGGCCTCGCCGTGCACGACGGCGCGGTGGAACGCGTCCTTGCCGTGCACGGGCCCCGGCACGCCGAACAGGGCCATCGAGTTGGTCTCGTTCTCGGTCGCCAGCAGGTCGACCGGCGCGTCGCCGGCCGGGGCCTGCAGGCGCAGTTCGTACGGTTCGAGATCGGCGCCCCTGGCGACCACCGCGTGCTCGCCGGGGGGTGCCGGCTGGGCGGCGATCCGGCCGCGCGGCCAGTGATCCTCACCACCCTGCCCCCACGACCAGGTGTTGCGGAACCACAGCTGCGGCAGCACGTGCAGCGGGGCAGGTTCCGGCCCGCGGTTGTGCACGACCAGTTCGAGCAGCAGGTCCTCGGGTGCGGCCTTGGCGACCGTCAGCTCGAGGTCGAAGAAGCGGTCGCCGTCGAACACCCCGGTGTCGACCAGTTCGAACTCGCGCTCGCTGCGGCCGCGCTGGCGGTTCACCGCGACCAGCTGCGCATACGGAAACGCCGCCTGCGGGTACTTGTACAACGTGCGCAACCACGCCGTCGTCGGCAGGGCGTCGAGCACGAACTGCTCTTCCTTCAAGTCCTCGCCGTGGTTGCCCTCGGGGCCGGTCAAGCCGAACAGGCGCTCCTTGAGGATCGGGTCGCGGCCGTTCCAGAACGCGAACGCCAGGCACAGCCGGCATTGCCGGTCGGTGACGCCGAGCAGACCGTCCTCCCCCCAGCGGTAGGCGCGACTGCGGGCGTGCTCGTGCGGGAAGTAGTTCCAGCAGTCGCCGTCGGCGGAGTAGTCCTCGCGCACCGTGCCCCACTGCCGGTCGGCCAGGTACGGCCCCCAACGTTGCCAATTGGCGATGCGCCGCTCGTCGTCGTGCAGGCGCCGCCGTTCGGCCGATGGCGCGGGGTCCTGAGCAGGGCTTGCCATGGCCAGAGTCTTAGCGGCTGCCGCCGGCCGAATCGCGCCAGAACCCGGCCGGCAACTCGGCGCGGCACTGCACCGCTGCGCCGGTCACCGGGTGCGGCAACTCCAGCTCGCCGGCGTGCAGCAGGAAGCGGCGGCCGAGGTCCTTCGACGAGCCGTAGCGGCGGTCGCCGAGGATCGGGTGACCGAGATGGCGCAGATGGGCGCGGATCTGGTGGGTGCGGCCGGTGTGCAGCACGAGCCGCAACAGGCTGGTCGATGGGCCGCGCCGCACCACTTCGTAGCTGGTGCGGGCCGGCGAACCGGCCGGGTCGACGACCACCTTGGGCTGCGCGGCCGACGCCGCCTCGACCAACCGCAGCGGCGCATCGATCGAGCCGACGCCGACGATCGGCACCCCGTGCACGACCGCGTAGTAGACCTTGTGGACCCGATCCTCGCGAAACGCCGCCCCGAGGCCGCGGGCGCCGGCCGGCGACAGCCCGATCGCGACCAGTCCGGAGGTGCCGGCGTCCAGGCGGTGCGCTGGCGCGGGCTGGAACGTCGCCGTGACGACCTGCGGGAACGCGGCGCGCACCCACTCGACGAGGTTGCTGCCGTCGCGGCCGGTGCCGGGTTGCGCGGCGAGTCCGGCGGGTTTGTCGACGACCAACAGATGCTCGTCGCAGTACACCACCTTCGGGCGCAGGGCGGCTGGCAGGGCCTTCGTCGCCAGCGGATCCTTGGCCGCCGGCGGGGCAAGCCGGGCCGGCGCGGCGGCCACGGTCACGTCGGCGCGGATCTCGACGACCATGCCGACGAC
>DAIMFJ010000029.1:22332-26760 GCA_036724695.1 Planctomycetota bacterium | reverse complement strand
CGCCGAAGCCGATCGCGCACAACGGCTCGGCGCGCGCATCCTGCACGCCGGGGAGCAGCTCGACGATGCGCTGCGTCCCGGCGACCGACAAGTCGGTCACGCACGGCTCGCGGCCAGCGCCGTAGGTGGCCGCCGAGAAGAACGCCAGCGGCCCGGCGTCGACGAACGACGCCGGCTCGGCGTCGCCGGTGCTCGCCAGCGGCACCTGGCGCAGATCGCGGACCAGGCCCTGGGCGGCGGCGGAACTCGCCAGAGCCAGCAGGCAGGCGAGGCGGAGGGGTGTCGGCAGTTTCACGAGGTCACCACGGGATCGTCGGTTGGAGAGGGACGGACCACACGGCTGGTGATACTCCACCGTTCGACGCCGGTAACACGGGCACGCTGCGGCAAGCAACGGCTCGGCCGTACGCAGCGCCGACGCGCCACCGACCGAGCGCCACTGAAAACGAAGCGCAGGGCGAGAGAGGCCCGACGGCGGCCTCTGCGCGGCCGCGCAGGCCGCCGCCGATCGGCAATCCAAGAGGCCGCATGAGGCTTCCTCCTCGGCCTCCCAGCGCTGCCTGCGGCCGCAACAGAGGTTGCGGCCGCCGGGCGCCGACCTGCCTGGATCTCCAGCCTCCGCTCCCCATTCGGCGAATCGTCGGCGACACCAAGGTCGCGGCAGCAGTGGCTCAGCGCCCGATCACGGCGAGCACGCCGTTGCTGCCGGCGAAGCCGGCGGCCGCGGCCGCGTCGAACACGAACCCCTGCGCCGTCAGCTGCACACCGACGAACGCGGTGCTGGCCGGTATGGGCAACGCGAACGAGGCCACGCCGCCCACCGACGAAACCGCGAAACGACAGGCGGTGATCCCGCTGGGAGCCACGCGGCAACCGGCGAAGGACGCGTCGCCGAGTTCGGTGCCGATCACCGTGGCCACCAAGGCACTGCTGCGCACTTCGGCGAGTTCGTAGCCGAAGCTGCTGCTGCCGAGGGTTGGCACCGCCGTCACCGACAGCACGGGCTTGCCGTGCAGGCCGAGGCAGCCGGCGTCCACCGACTGGATCGAGGCAGCCCCGACCACGGCGAGCGGGGCCTGCCACAGCTCGCGTCCCGTGACCCCGTCGTCGGCAAGGAAGTAGACGCGCTCGCCCGCCACCGCCAACAGCGTGGGGTTGGAACTGCCGCTGCCGACCGCGACGTCGACGAGCCGCCGCATGCCAGTCGGCGTGCCGTCGGCGAGGTAAGGCTCACAGCCATCGGTACCGTCGCTGCCGGCGCAGAACACCAGATCGCCATCGCCGCAGACCTCGGCGCTCAGCACGCCCGAGAGCACCCCGGGCGCCAGGTCCGCGACGAGTTGGAAGGTGCCCAGCAAGGGATCGGCGACCCACAGCTCGCGGCCGTGGACCGCGTCCTCGCCGAGCAACATCGTCCTGGTGGCACATGGCAGCAAGGCGAGGATGCGCAGCCCGCCGTGGGCCACGGCCAGCAACCTCGTCCCCGCCGAGGACCCGTCGGTCTCGTAGACGGCGTTGCCAGCGGCCACGACCAGGCGATCGCGTCCGACGGCCGTGGCATGCACGCTCACGACCTGCGGCAGCAGCACCTCGGTACCGGCTGTCGTACCGTCGGTGGCGACCACCCCGCGCAGATCGGCGAAGACGACGCGGTCGCCCACCTGCCCAAGGATCGCCGAGGTCTCCCCGACCGACAGGATGGCGAAGGACTGGCCGTCGGTGCCGCGCATCTGGCCATACCGATAGCCGAGCACGAGGCGCGTCGACAGGGCGAACAGTTGGTCCGGACGACCCGTTGGCGCCCACGGGTATTGCACCGTGCCACCTGGCGTGCCGTCGCTGCGGTAGGCCACCTCGTCGCTGACGAAGAACAGCTCTTCGCCGCGGGTCGCGACGGCGAACCGCGAGACCCAGAGCGGCGCATTGGGTGGCAGCGACACGGTGCCGCCGACGGTGCCGTCGCTGACCAGGACGCGCCCTTGGCCGGAGGCACCGGTGAGGATCGAGAGGGCGACCCGATCGCCCAGTGCGACCTGCGCGAACGAGTTGCCCACGGTGGACTGCTGGCCCGGTGTCGCATCGACGATCCCGGTGCCCGACGGCGTGCCGTCGGACACCCAGAGCTCGCGGCCGTCGATGCCGTCGTCGGCGACGAACAGCAGCCGATCGCGCAGCCGCGTCGCGTGGGTCGTCAGGATGCCGCGCGTGCTCCGGTACAGGTCGGCGAGTGGGAAGAGGGTCTGGGCATCGCCCAGGAACCACGGCTCTGCCCCACGCACCGGATCGCTGCCGGTCAGCACCAACCCCTGAGCGAACGGCACCCGATTGGCAGGATGGAGCGACACGCCGCTCGGCAGGACCACCTCTTGCATGTCCTGCGCGTTCGGTCCGGTCACCACCGCATAGCGGAACTGCGAACCGGTCTGCAGCGTGCAGTACAAGCGGTTGCCGCTGACGATGAGGTTGCCGGGGGTGCTGTTGCCACCGCCGGGCACCGAGTCCTTGACCATGCTGGTGCCGGCCGCCGTACCATCGCTCGACCAGAGTTCGGCACCGAAGTTGCCGCCCACGGCCGCGAAGTACAACCGGCCCTGGAACATGCGCGGGTGCGCGAGGTTGTTGCATGGCATGTTGGCAACTGGCTGCGAACCCGCCTGGGTGCCGTCCGAGGTCCACAGCACACCGAACGCGAGCCAGCCCAGCCGCGGACCCAGGTCGAACGGGCCCTGGAAGTACGGCGTGACCGCGACCCCAGTCACTCCGAACTCACGACGAGTACCCGCCGCACTGCCGTCGGTCGACCACATGTCGAGCCCCTGTCCCACGGTCCGGAAGAACCACGTGCGGCCGTTCCAGTGCGTGACCGAGCTCGGGTGGTTGGGTGTCGCCGGAGGAAAGACCCCATCCGTCAAACGGACCGAACCAGCTACCGTCCCATCGCTGCGCCACAGGTAGCCGTCCGCCGCCACCCCGTAGCCAGCAGGGCCATCCTCGTGCAGGAGCTGGAAGCCAGCCAGGCCTGGGATCGGCACCGTGCCAGCCACGGTGAGATCGGTGGCATAGGCCTGCGCGGACAGGCTGCCCGACTGGCGGACCGACAACAGCACCCGGCCGTTCGGCAACTGTTCGGCGGTGAAGAACTGCGCGGGCGTCAGCTGCAGGCCGAGGGTCCCCAGGAACCGGGTCCCGGCCGGCGTGCCGTCGGTGCGCAGCAACTGGAGACCGGCACCCGGCAGATCGAGTCGGTAGAGGACTTCGCCCGGGGCGATCGCGCAGAGCGCGCGCGCTCCGGCGTCGAGTTGGCCGGGCACCAGATCGACGAACTGGCGCGTTCCCGCCGGGGTGCCATCGGACACGCACGGCTCGAAGCCCGCACCGGCGATGCGGGCGGTGAAGAACACCCGGTTGCCGGCGGCGAGGAAACCAAGCGGGTCCGACCCGCTACTGGTCGTGGGCGGGGTCTGCTGGATGTCGCGAACCAGGGACTGGGCCGATGCCGATGCCGCCAGCGTGGCGACCAAGGCAATGCCGATGGGGAACTGCGGTTTCATGGGACTTCCCAGTAGGGGTCAGGGTTTGCCAGACGTTGGCGCGGCTGCGCCCGCCACCCAGGTGTTTCCCCACCATGGTGGCGAGGGAGTGCAGGTGGCGCGCCGGCCCAGCGGCGGATCGCTGCGACCGGACGCAGGCAGGTAGTCCGCGGTGCGCGGTGGGTCACTGCGATCGGCAGCAGACGAGGCGAATACCAGGCTCACCCGCGGGACCGCCGACGCCTGACCCCGGCCACCCGCCCCGGTACCAAGACCTCCGGCGCCGGCAACAGGCAGCGTTCGATGGCCGCGACCAAGAGGCCCAGCTGGCGCCGGCGCGGTGCGGCGCGGCAGACGATCCGGCCGAAGCGCCCCTGCAGTGTGTGCTGGGCCAACTGCTCGCCGAGCCGCGGCATCACGTCGGGGTGCAGTTCGGTCAACTCCCCGAAGCAGACGACTTCGGTGTAGCCGAGCAGGTTGAGTGCGCCAGCCAGCACCAGCGCCAACGCATCGACGGTCTGCGCCAACCACTCGGACAGCGGCGCGGAACCGACGGTTGCGACCAGTTCCTCCCAACCAGCTACGGGATTGCCCGTATCGACACGAAAACTCTGCAACAAACCAGCGCGCCCGGCCAGCGTTTCGATGCAACCGACCGCCCCGCACCCGCACCGGCGCGGGTTGCCGGCGACCGCGGTGTGCCCGATCTCGCCGCGCACCGGCGCGGTCCCGCCGAGCAGGCGACCGCCGGCGACCACCGTGCCGCCGATGCCGTCGTCGAGGTCGACCAGCAGGAAGTGCGGCGAGGCGGCGTCGCCGGCGAGGTGGCCGAGGGCCAGCGCCTGCGATTCCTGCACGGCGAGCACCGGGGCGCCGAAGTCGGCGGCCAGCACGTCGA
>DAIMFJ010000029.1:11621-22322 GCA_036724695.1 Planctomycetota bacterium | reverse complement strand
GCGAGCAGGTCGCGACCTTCGGTCCAGTGCAGGTTCGGCGAGTAGACGATCGCCGGCGGGTCGATCTCGAGCACGCCCGGCAAGGAGGCGACGACGGCAAGTGGCCGCGGGCCGCCGCGCAGCGGCTGCCAACCGTCCCGCAACTCGGCCAGGTTGCTGCGCATCGGCACGGCGACGCGCGCCGCCGGCGTCGGCTCGCCGGCCAACCCGAAGCGGTACACACGCGTCTCGCGCACGCCGAGTTCCACCCCGACCAGGTCGGCCTGCTGCCGCGGACAGAACTGCATCGCCGGGCGGCCCTGGCCGCCGGTGACCTGGTCGCCGCGCCGTTCGAGCAGCCCGAGTGCGAGCAGCTGGTCGACGACCTTGCCCACCGTCACCTGCGTCAGGCCGGTGCGACGCGCCAGTTCGGGTTTGGTGACCGGCCAGCGCACCAAGGCCGCCGTCAGCACGGCGCGCAGGTTGGCGAGGCGGAGTTCGGCGCTGGAACCGGTCACGCGGGCCGAGGATAGCGGGGAGGCCGCAGGGCCCCTACCACCAGTCGGGCGACAGCACCTCGAACCAGGCCAGCACGCGCGCCGCGGCCTCGCGCAGGTGGTTGCGGCGCAACGTCGACGCCGAATAGTCGCGGCCCGGCGGGGCGGCGACACCGACCGCGACGAGGCCGACCCCGCGCGCCAGGTAGACACAGCGGGCGACGTGGAACGGGTTGCTGACGACCACCACCGGCAGCTCGCCGAACCGCGCCCGCACGTTGCGCATCGTGTCGATCGTGCGCAGCCCGACCGGATCGTCGACGATCGCCGTCGGCGGCACGCCGCGCTGTTCGAGCCAGCGGCGCATCGCCGCCACCTCGTCCTCGGCCACCGTCCCGCCGCCGCGGCCGCTGACGACCACCCGCGGCACCCGCCCGGCGGCGAACAGTTCCTGCGCGGTGCGCAGGCGATCGGCGAGCATGTCGTAGGGCGTGCCGTCGGGCAGGATGCGGGCGCCGGGCACGATCGCGGCGGCGGCGACCGGGACCAGCTCCGGTGCCGCCACATGCCCACCGCCGACCTGGCGCACCCTTTCGTGGGCGAGCGCCGCGAGCGCGAGCGCCAGCCCGACCAGGCCTGCCAACCACCGGCGCCAGCGGGGCTTGCGCAACCTGGAATGCGGTGGATTCGGCATGTTTCCGGAGCGAAGGGCCACGGGCGAGTTGACCGCCGCGCCGCGTTCGCGACAATGCTTGCCCCCCGAATCCAGGGTCCGGTGTGCGCTGGTGCGCCGCCCATGCCCTGCCGCGCCGCCACATGGCCCAGAACCTCCGCAACATCGCCATCATCGCCCACGTCGACCACGGCAAGACCACGCTCGTCGACGGCCTGCTCCGCCAAACCGGTACGTTCCGCGACAACCAGGCGGTCGGCGAGTGCATCATGGACAGCAACGAGCTCGAGAAGGAGCGCGGCATCACGATCCTGGCCAAGAACACGGTCGTCAGCTACCAGGGCACCAAGATCAACATCATCGACACGCCGGGCCACGCCGACTTCGGCGGCGAGGTCGAGCGCGTGCTGTCGATGGCCGACGGCGTGTTGCTGCTGGTCGACGCCGCCGAAGGGCCGATGCCGCAGACGCGGTTCGTGCTGCAGAAGGCGTTCAACCACCACCTGAAGCCGATCGTCGTCGTCAACAAGATCGACAAGCCCGAAGCGCGGCCGCAGGAGGTCGTCAACGAGGTGTTCGACCTGTTCATCGACCTCGACGCCGACGAGGCCGCGCTCGAGTTCCCGGTGTTCTACGGGTCGGGCCGGCAGGGTTGGATGACCGCCGACCTCGCCGCGGCCCAGCAGGGCGGCGAAGGCAAGAACCTGCAATCGCTGTTCGAGGCGATCGTCAACCACATCCCGGCCCCGCAGGACGACCCCGACGAGCCGCTGCAGTTCCGCGTCACGACGCTCGACTGGAGCGACTACGTCGGCCGCATCGCGATCGGCCGCGTGCACCGCGGCAAGGTCCGTCCGGGCGAACGCGTCGTGCACATCTCGCGCACCGGCGTGCAGCGCGAAGTGACGGTCCGCGGCGTCTACAGCTTCGTCGGCCTGGGCCGCGCCGAAGCGCAGCTGGTCGAGGCCGGCGACCTGTGCGGCCTGTACGGCATCGAGAACATCGAGATCGGCGACACGCTCGCCTGCCTCGAGAAGCCCGAGGCGATGCCGGTGATCGCGATCGACGAGCCGACGATGACGATCGTCATGCGCGTCAACGACTCGCCGTTCGCCGGCAAGGACGGCGGCAAGTTCATGACCTCGCGCCACATCCGCGAACGCCTCGAGAAGGAGCTGCGCGTCAACGTCGCGTTGCGCGTCGAACAGGGCAGCAGCGCCGACAGCTTCAAGCTGTCGGGCCGCGGCGTGATGCACCTCGGCTTCCTGCTCGAGACGATGCGCCGCGAAGGCTACGAGTTCGCGGTGCAGAAGCCGCAGGTGCTGATGAAGGAGATCGACGGCGAGAAGCAGGAGCCGATCGAGTACCTGACCGTCGACGCGCCGGCCGACACCGTCGGCAAGGTGATCGAGATCCTCGGCAACCGCAAGGCGGAGATGCTGAAGATGGACCGCAAGGGCACCTTCACGCGCATCGAGTTCACGGTGCCGGCGCGCGGCCTGATCGGCGTGCGCAGCCGCTTGCTGAACGCGACCGCCGGCCAGGCGACGATGCACCACGTGTTCCACGGCTACGGCCCGTACCGCGGCGCGATCGAAGAGCGCACCGCCGGCGTCCTGGTGTCGATGGCGCAGGGCCAGGCGACGTTCTACGCGCTCGACGGCCTGCGCGACCGCGGCTCGTTCTTCGTGCCGGAAGGCTCGGAGGTCTACGAGGGCATGGTGGTCGGCGAGCACTGCAAGGACAACGACCTGGTCGTCAACATCGTGCGCGAGAAGAAGGCGACCAACATCCGCAGCTCGAACAAGGAGACGTTCGTCAAACTGCCGCCGCCGCGCGCGTTCAACGTCGAAGACGCGCTCGAGTACGTCGGCGAGGACGAGCTCGTCGAGATCACCAGCAAGTCGGTCCGTCTGCGCAAGTTCCATCTCAAGGAGACGGATCGCAAGCGCAACGAGCGGCGGCAGGAATCGGTCTGAGAGACGACTTGCGCTGCAGCGTCGATGCGCAGCGCACGCAGCAGCGGGCGAAGATCCCGGGGCAGATGCCGAGATCGAACGGGCGACGGGCCTTGCCGGCGGTGGCCGGAGGGGGATGATCCTCGGCATCCCTTGCCCTCTGCGCCTCTCATGATCCAACCCCTTCGCACGGCCGCGGCCGTCGCCCTGGCGGCCGCTGCCGCCACCGCCCAGTTCTCGGTCGTGATCCCCGCCGGTTGCGACGTCGCACCAGGTATCAGCAGCAACGCGTTCCCGTGGGGCTCGAGCGCCTCGGCCTGGCCAGGCCTGCGGCTGATGTGCGTCTACGACGCCGCGAACTTCACCAGCCAGAACGTCCCCGGCCCGATCCTGATCAACCGCCTGCGCTGGCGCCCCGACAACAACGCCCCAGCGGTGACCGGCGGTACGTTCGCGACCGCCGACGTGCGGCTGTCGACGGCGCCGATCGACTACACCGGCATCACGACGAACTTCGCGACCAACCACGGCCCGGACCTCACGACCGTCTACAGCGGCCCGGTCGTGCACACGCCGACCCCCGGCAGCGCCGCCTGGACGGTGACCTCGTGGTGCGTCGACATCCAGCTGACGACGCCGTTCCTGTACGACCCGACGGCCGGCGACCTGGTGATCGATTGCGACTACCCCACCGGCAGCTTCGCCGGCGGCACCGTCGGCCAGATGGACGTGCAGAGCACCGGTTCGAACGCCGGCCGCATCTGGGCCAGCGCCAACTACCCGAACGCGAACGGCACCGCCCTGAACCACGGTGTCGTCGTCGACGTCGGCTACACGCCGCCCAGCGGCTGGGGCTACGCGTTGCCGATCGGCCGCGGCTGCGGCGCCGAATACCGTTCGTTCTACGAGAACATGACGGCGTTCGACCTGTCGAACACCAGCCTGCAGATGAACTTCGTCGGCGGCAACTACGTCGCGGTGGCCGGGACGACGCCGGTGGCCACCCTGAGCACGGCGCCGACGCCGTTCTTCGACGACGAGGTGCGCTCGTTCGCGCTCGGCTGGTCCTTGCCCTATCCAGGCGGCTCGACGACGACGATCTCGGTCAGCAGCAACGGCTTCGTACACCTGGGCACCAACACCAACACCGGCTGCTGCCTGTTCAATCCGCTGACCTTCTTCAACGGCGGCAGTCCGTGCCTGGCGGCGAAGTGGGCCAACCTGAACCCAGCCGCCGGCGGCACGGTGCAGTTCACCAACGACGTCGTCAACGGCGTCGCGTACGTGACGTTCACCAACGTGGTCGAGACGAACAGCGCCGGCACCAACACGTTCCAGTACGTGTTCCAGCTGAACGGCACGCTCGATGTCCGCTGGGGCTGCTGCGCGCCGACGGCCGGTGCCGCCGGCTTCACGACGGGCGTGCAAGCCAGCACGCCGCCGCAGATCGACTTGTCGAACACGCCGGTGATCGTCACCGGCAGCGTCGACCGCGCCGCGGTGACCCACGCCGCCAGCGCTCGGCCGGTGCTCGGCACCGCCATCGGCCTCGACACGACCTCGCTGCCGGCCGGCGCGCCACTCGGCGCGACGCTGCTGGGGCTCGCCGAACTGTCGCCGCCGCTCGACCTGTCCGGGCTCGGCATGACCAACTGCTCGCAGTACGGCACGATCGACGCGTCGCAGGTGTGGGTCGCGGTCGGCGGGACGGGCAGCACGGCCTTCGGTCTGCCTGCCAACCCGGCCTTCGCCGGGCTCGTGCTGATCAGCCAGGCGGCCGTGCTGGCGCCGGGCATCAACCCGACCGGGGCCCTGACGTCGAACGGTCTGCGGCTGGTGCTCGACCTCAACTGACGCCGACGGCCGGCAGCCGGCTGCAGGCTGCGCGGCCGATCTACGGGTTTTCCCTATAGCGCCTCGCCTGCGATACCGCGCTGTTGCACAAGCCAGGGAACCAGAAGGGCTTGCCGACTCGTCGGAACAGGCGCGGCGCGTCGCCCTTGTCGCGCCCGCACCCCACCTCTCCGGAGTCTCCCCCATGCAACGCCTGCTCTCGGCCGTGGCAGCCACCCTGCTCGCCGCCACCGCCACCGCCCAACTCGCCGTGGTGATCCCCGCCGGTACCGACGTCAACCCCGGCAACTCCAGCAACGCCTTCCCGTGGGGCACGAGTGCCTCGGCCTGGCCCGGGTTGCGCCTGATGTGCATCTACGATGCGTCGAACTTCACCAGCCAGAGCATCAGCGGACCGATCCTGATCAACCGCCTGCGCTGGCGGCCCGACAACAATGCCGCAGCGGTGACCGGCGGCACGTTCGCGACCGCCGACGTGCGGCTGTCGACGGCGCCGATGGACTACACCGGCCTGACGACGAACTTCGCGACCAACCACGGCCCCGACCTGACCACCGTCTACAGCGGCCCGGTCGTGCACACGCCGACGCCGGGCAGTGGCGCCTGGACGGTGACCTCGTGGTGCATCGACATCAACCTGACGACGCCCTTCCTCTACGACCCGGCGGCCGGCGACCTGGTGATCGACTGCGATTACCCCAACGGCAGCTTCTCGGGTGGTTCCGTCGGCCAGATGGACGTGCAGGGGGTCGGCTCCAACGCCGGCCGCATCTGGGCCAGCTCGCTGTATCCGAACGCCAACGGCAGCGCGCTCGACCACGGCGTCGTCGTCGAGGTCGGCTACGTGCCACCGGCCGGCTATGCCCGCGCCAACTCGGTCGGCTCGGGCTGCGGCGACGAGTTCAGCTCGTTCTTCGAGAACCTGGCCGCGTTCGACCTGTCGAACACCAGCCTGCTGCTGAACTTCCTCGGCACCGGTTACCTCGGCCTGCCGGGCACGGCCCCGATCGCGCCGCAATCCTCGACCCCCGTGTCGATCGGCGACGACGTGGTCCTGCAGTTCCCGCTCGGCTGGACGCTGCCGTACACCGGCGGCACGACGACCAGTCTCGCGGTCAGCAGCAACGGTTTCGTGCACCTGGGTGCCAACACCAACGCCGGCTGCTGCGCGTTCAACGCCGCGCTGTTCTTCAACGGCGGCAGCCCGTGCATCGCGGCGAAGTGGCGCGACCTCAACCCCGCGGCCGGTGGCACCGTGCAGTTCGACACCGACCCGGTCAACGGCATCGCCTACGTGACGTTCACCGGCGTGCCCGACTTCGGCACGACGAACACCAACGACTTCCAGTACGTGTTCTACCAGAGCGGCTCGATGGAGCTGCGCTGGGGCAACGTCGCGGCCACCGCCGGTGCCGTCGGTTTCAGCCCTGGCAACAACGCGCTGACCCCGCCGCAGACCGACCTGTCGACGGCGTCGCTGATCCTGATCGGCAACAACGACCGCCTGGCCCTGGCCCACAGCGCCAGCGCCCGCCCGGTGATCGGCACCAACATCACGCTGCAGACCAACCACGTGCCCCCCGCCGGCCTGCTCGGCGCCACGGTGTTCGGTCTGACCCAGTTGCCGAGCCCGGTCGACCTGTCGCCGATCGGCATGCCGGGCTGCTCGCAGTACGGCACCGCCGACGCGTCGCAGGTGTGGATCCCGGTCGGCGGCGCCGGCAGCACGCCGTTCGCGCTGCCGAGCAGCCCGGCGTTCGCCGGCATCTCGGTGATCACGCAAGCCGTGGCCCTGGTGCCGGGCATCAACGCCACCGGCGCGCTGACCTCCAACGCGATGCTGCTCGTGCTCGACGTCAACTGACGTCGAGCGCGGCGCTGGCGACTAGTGCTGCTTCGCCAGTGCCGCGACGAACCTCTCGAACTCGACCTCGGCCTTGCGCTGGCGCTCGCCGGGGTCGACCACCGGGCGCGGCCCGACGTGCGGCCGCAGCACCGAGAAGCCGCCGAGCTCTTCCTCGGGGCCGTTCGAACGGCGGTGGCAGAGCGTGCACTGGGCGGCGTAGGTCGTGTGCTTGCGCGTGCCGTAGTCGCGGAACAGCTCCTGCGCTTCCAGGTCGAGCTGGCGGAAGTCGGCGAAGCCGGCCTTGCCGCCGCGCACCCGCAGCGTCTCGCGTTCCAGCGACCAGATCGCGAAGTCGACGCCGTCGCGCGTGGTCGTCCGGTTGGTGGCGGCCAGCGGCTCACGGTTGCGCAGGTCCTGGATGCGGACCTCGACCACGACCGGCGATGCGACCGCCGTGCCGTCGTCCGCCAGTGCGACGATGCCCTGCACCAGCACCGCGTGGGTGCCGATCGGCACGGCCGCGACCTTGGCGTCGCGCGCCTTCGGCTCCAGCCAGGCAGCGAGGTCGTGCCCACCGGGCATGCCGACGTAGACGCTCGACCACAGCTGGATGAACTCGGCATCGAACAGCCGCGTCGACTTGCGTTCGAGTTCGACCAACCGCGCCAGGTCGAGGTCCGGCCGCACCTTGGCGACGTCGGCGAGCGAGAACGTCGCCAACTCCTGCGCGGCGATGCGTGCACGCGGCAGCGCCACGCGGCGCGCCGCGGCGTGCAATGGCGCCAACAGGTCCTGGTTCTCGCCGGTGTCGAGCAACCGACGCGCCATGCGCAGCAGGTCGTGCTGGAACCAGATCGCCAGCGCTGGCACCCGCTGCAACTCGGCGACGGTGGCCGCATCGAGACCGTCGAGGTCGGTTCGCAGCGCCGCCGCCTCGTCGGCCGCGAAGCCTTCGCGCGGCAACTGCCGACCATCCCCGCCGAACAGCCGCGCATCGGCAGCGGCACCCGGCCGCTTGCCGAAGTACCAACCGGGCACGAAGTACCCGGCGGCGTCGCCATGTTCGTTCGGCAGCGCACTGGCGACCTCGCTCGGCACCACGCGCTGCAGGTAGAACGCGCGGAAGATCCGGTTGGTCACGTGGGCCGGATCGGCGTGGTACGGCGCCCAGACCGCCTCGGCGTGCGGCAGGCCGTGGTCGGCATGGTCGGCCGCGTGGCGGCGCTGGGCTGGCAACAGCGTCGCCGCACCGAGCAGGGCGGCGACGAACGAAACGCGGGGCGAGAGGCTCACCCGGGCATTCTGCCACGGTTCAGCCGCCGACCAACCAACCATCGAGCCCCGTCGAGGCCGGCAACCGCCGCGGTTGCACCAACGTTGCAAAACGCTGCCAACCCGCCGCGAACTGCGGCAGCCGCGCCGCCAGGTACGCGTGCGTCGCGGCGAGCACGACCAGCCGCCGCCCCTCGCGCGCCGCTTCGGCCTGCTTGAGCGCCAGCCAGCCGGCGATCTGCTCTTCGGCCGGGTCGCGCCAACCCTGCGCCAGGAGGTCGGCGTACTCCTTCTGCGCGACCAGCAGCGGCAACCGCGGCGCGGCGAGGTGCGCACCGTCCATCTGCGCGTAGTCGGCGACGAACCAGACCGCGTCGAGCCCAGCGGCTGCCGCCGCGACCTGGCGACCGAACGCCCGGTCGGCCGGTGCACGACCCGGTTCGCCGCGCCACTGCCAGCTCGCCACCAGCGCCGCCACCAGCAGGAGCGGCCACCAGCGCCGGCCGACGGCCACCAGCGTCAAGCACGCCGCCGGCACCGCCAGCGGCAGCAGGTACGCGCCGCGTTCGTCGGTGATCGCATCGAGCATCACCATCGCCATCGCCAGATAGGCGCACGCGACCAGCAACAGCACCACGACCGCGCCGCGCTGCGGCGTGGCGCGCCAGGCCAGCCAGCACAGCACCGCCACCGGCGCGAACGGCTCGAGCCACTCGCGCTGCAGGGTCGGCCACGCCGCCGCGGCGACGTGCACCTGTGCGAAGCTGCGCAGCAGATACCCCAGCGGCCCGCCGCTGGCGTCGAGCAGGCTGTCCTTCGGCGCGGCCAGCACTTCGGGCGGCAGTTCGCCGAACGCGCGCGCGCCGAAGAACAGCACCGCCCAGACCGCGGCGTGCGCGACGCCCGCCACCAGGCCTTCGCCGACGCGCCGCCGCGACCGGCCGCCGAGCCACCACACCGCCAGCGCGAACGCCGGCAGCAGGAAGTGCCCGGTGGCGTGCAGCCAGGCTGCCAGACCGGTCCAGGCGCCGGCCGCCACGGCCTGCCGGACACCGCCTCGCCACCACCGACACGCCAGCAGCGACGCCGCCACCGCCACGGCCAGGAACGGCGCGTGCATCTCGACCACCGTGGCGTGGTGCCACCAGCCGGGCAGCAGCGCGCACAGCAGGGCGGCGACGTTCGCGGCGGCCAAGGAACCCCCGACGCACGCCGCGAGGCGTTGCACCAGCGCCACGGCGACGGCGCCGCCCAGTGCCGACAGCACGCCGAGCGCGGCGACCGTGCCGACCCCGAACCACGCCCCACAGCTCGCCGCCACCTTGGCCAGGACCAGGTACCCGGGGTGCTGCGGATGTACGTAGCCCGGCGCCTCGGTCCACAGTACCAGATAGCGCCAATCGGTGCCGTGCAGCCGTTCCTGCGCGGTCGCCAGGTACAGCAGCAGCGCCGCCGCCCAGAGGCCGAGCGTCGACCACCAAGGCGGTGCGAACGCACCACCGTCGCCACGGGATCCGGCCGGTTCGGACAGGCTCATCGGCGGCAAAGGGTAGCCTCCCGGGCCGCCGTTCCCTACGTTGCCCGGTCCCGATGGTCGATCCGACGCCCGTCCAGCAGCAGGCCCGCCGCCGCACGCTTCGCGAACTCGCGACGCGGCTCGGCCACCGCTTCGACGACCTCGACCTGCTCGATCGCGCGCTGACCCATGCGTCGATGGGCAACGAAGGCAAACCGAGCTACGAGCGGCTCGAGTTCCTCGGCGACGGCTTCCTCAACTTCGCGATCGCCGACGTGCTGTACCGCGCCGACGGCCAGGTCGCCGAAGGCCAACTGACCGAGACCCGCGCCCGCATCGTCAGCCGCGGGCCGTTGGCCGAGGTCGGCCGCCGCCTCGACCTCGCCAACCACCTGGTGCACGGCAAGGGACTGCGCGAGAACGAACGGCAGGGCGAACGCATCCTCTGCGACCTCGTCGAAGCGGTGCTCGGCGCGATCCTGCTCGACGGCGGCGTCACCGCGGCGCGCGCGTTCGTGCGGCGGCACATCCTGCCCAAGGGCAAGGATCTGCAGTTGGCACCCAGCGCCGAGAAGGACAGCAAGACGGCTCTGCTGCACCACTGCCAGCACCACAAGCTCGGCCAGCCGCGCTACGAACTGGTCGAGACGACCGGCCAGCAGCACGAACAGGAGTTCCGGGTCGTCGCCAAACTGCAGGACGGCCGCAAGGCCGACGGCACCGGCCGCACCAAACGCGCCGCCGAGAAGGTCGCCGCCGAACGGCTGCTGGCGAAGCTGCAGGCGTGAGCGGCGCGGGATCGGCGTTGCGGCGGCCGCCGCGGCCGTCTCTGATGCCGCCATGAGCCACATCGCATTGCTCGGCACCGGCCTGCTCGGCAGCGGCATGGTCGAGAACCTGCTCGCCAAGGGCCACGCCGTCACCGTCTGGAATCGCACGCCGGACAAGACCGCGGCACTCGCCGCGCGCGGCGCCCGCGTCGCCAAGGACCCCGCCGACGCGGTGCGGAACGCCAGCCGCGTGCACCTGGTGCTCGCCGAGGACGCGGCCGTCGACGCCGTGCTCGCCGCCGCCCGACCGGCTCTGCGGCCGGAGACGTTCGTGCT
>DAIMFJ010000029.1:0-11611 GCA_036724695.1 Planctomycetota bacterium | reverse complement strand
CACAGCACCAACCTGCCGGCGCGCGTCGCCACCCGCACCAGCGCGCTGCGCCGCGACGGCGTGCGCTACGTCAGCGCGCCGGTGTTCATGTCGCCGCAGAACGCCCGCGAGGCGAGCGGCATGATCGTGCTGTCCGCCCCCACCGCCGAGGCCGCCGAGCTCGAAGAGCTGCTGGCACCGATGACCGCCAAGGTGCTCTACGTCGGCGAACGCAGCGACCTCGCCGCGGTCCTCAAGCTGGCCGGCAACTCGGTCTACTTCGCGCTGACCGCGGCGATGGCCGACGTGCTGGCGATCGGGGCCGGCAACCAGGTGCCGGCCGACAAGATGCTCGAACTGTTCGACGTCTGGAAGGTCGGCGCGGCGCTGCCGTTCATCGGCCGCCGGCTCGCCGATGCCGCCGACCGCCCGGCCAGCTTCGAACTGGCGATGGCCCGGAAGGACGCCGGCCTGATGCTGCAGGCCGCCGGCAAGGAGGCGACCATGGTGCTGCCGGCGGTCGTCGCGGCGATGGACGCGGCCCTGGCGCGCGGGCTCGGGGCGAAGGACTTCGCGACGTTCGCGCGGCGCGGGTGAGCGTCGCCACGAGAAATCGGCCCTGCCGTCGAACCGGTTCGGCGACACTGGCTGACGGCCAGCCTGGAGGGACCCCGTGAGTCACCACAAATTCCTTCGGCACAGATATTTGTGACTTTTGATACCCCTCCGAGAGACCATCCGGTCGGCCCGCATTCCGGACGGGAACGGTTGGCGCGCGATTCGAGTCGAGACCTGCCCTGGCCGAAATACCATAATCTGGTATCCTCACTTCGCGCAACCACGGGAGACCCATGGCCAAGAACACGTCCTTCATCCTTGGCGACCACTTCGACGCGTTCGTGACGTCCCAGATCGCCTCCGGTCGCTACCAGAACGCCACCGACGTGGTGCGCTCCGGCCTGCGGCTCCTCGAAGAGCGCGAAGTCCGCCTGCAAGCACTTCGCCACGCGCTGTTGGAAGGGGAACAGAGCGGTACTTCCGGTCCGCTCGACATGGCGGAGATCAAGCGGCAGGCGCGCCGGGCTGCTGGCCTGCCGCCCGCATGAAGCGCCAACTGGTCGTCAGCGAACGCGCGGCCGCGGACCTTCGCGAGATCTGGCTCTACAGCTTCAGGAACTGGGGCGAAGCACTGGCCGATTGCTACCTCGACGAACTCGACGCTGCACTGCAGGAATGTGGAGCAAGCCCGGAACGAGGTCGTCGCCGTGACGAGATTCGCCCCGGGTACTGGTCGGTCCACATCCGCAGACACGTCGCCTTCTACACGTTCACGCCCGCGGCAGTCCTGGTCCAACGCGTCCTACATGGCAGCATGGACACAGATCGCCATTTGGACGGTGCCGAAGAGCCTCCCGACGAGGACGAGCGCTGAGTACGAAGCCTCGACGCGGACCTGCTTGCTGGCATCCACCCCCAAGTCGCCGCGCCGCGACGGCGTGCGCTACGTCGGCGAACGCGGCGACCTCGCCGCCGTGCTGAAGCTGGCCGGCAACTCGGCCTACTTCGCGCTGACCGCGGCGATGGACGCGGCCCTGGCGCGCGGGCTCGGGGCGAAGGACTTCGCGACGTTCGCGCGGCGCGGATGAGGGATTGGCGAGACCCAGGTCCCGCTGGGGAGTCGATCCAACTGGGAGTTGGGGCCAACTCCCGGTTGCGCCACCGGCCGCGAGGCAAGGTGAGACCGCTTCCCACCGGACAGCAGGAGCGCCAATCGTCGCAACCACCCGCTAATGCAGCGCCGGACCGATCTGGAAGCCCAACACCTCGCCCAGGCGCAAACCCAACGCATCACCCACGACGAACTGGGTCAAGAAGACGACGCCAGCCAGACTCGGATTGTTCGGGATCGGGAAGGACATGTCGACGAAACCGTTCAGCGCATGCTCGGCAATGTGCCCGCCCGCGCCGATCCAGAACTCCGAATCGAGCACGGCATTCACGCCTTGCCCGTTGTCGACCGCCAGGATCGGCATGCCCAGGAACCCGACGATCACCAGGCCCGCATACCCGACGCGCGGTCCCTGCGTCGCTCGCCGGATCGGCACGCTGAGCCCGAAGTCGGGGTTGTCGACGACGGCATCGCGCAGCGCGATGGTCGAGCGCTGCATTTGCGTTCCGTCGGCGAGCTGCTCGGGAAATCCAAACCTGGCCACACACTGGAACGCCGTTCCGTAGGCCAAACCTACCTCACGAACCGAGTAGACGGAACCGACCGCCAACGGCTCGCTGAGCGACACGAGCGCACTGCCATTCGCATCGCCCACTCCAGAACCGATCACGCCGCCATGCGGCGCGTGGATGTGGAAGCTCAACCCCGGCGGCGCGAGCACTGCCACCTGATCGTCGCCAGCCGCCACCTGTGTCTCGTCGACCAGTGCGACCGGGGCAATCGGCAGCGGATCGTACGTGTACGACGACACCACCGTCGAACCGAGCGACTGCCGAAGCAGCGAGCCGCGCTGCCCGATCGGCTCCCGCCAGATCTCGTGCACGAACGCACCCGGCCCAGGCAGATCCGGTGCACTGCCTGCCTCCAGCGGATACAGCGTCAGCAGATCCGGCACCGCGAGGCCTGGCACGTCGACGGCCGTGGCAACCACGCTCATGGCGAGCTCTCCGAATGTCTGCAAGTCAGGATCCCAGGCGGAGCCAAGGATGCAACCGGTCACACACTCGAGCAGGTATAGGTGACCATCCACGTGGACCACGCCACCGAAATCGCCGCCCGGAAGCGTGTAGCTGTCAGTCAGTTGCCAGGTCCCCGACGGCGCGTCGAATGCCCAGCGCACCAACACGCCCCCGAGAGCATTGCGGCCTGCCACCAGCATGCCGACGATCGAGCTCGTACCCTGCACGTCGTACCCACCTGGCACGGGCACGCCGGACGCGAAGGAATGCACGACCTTGGTCGCGCCGACCCGATCGACGATGCGCACATCACCGTCGACCGACACGGCAACATGTGCGCTCCCGAGCGACACTCCGCCCGACCAGCCACTGCCCAAGCCACGCGCTGGACGCACCTGCGCAAGCAGGGCGGAGCCGCCGAGGAGCACGGTGAGTGCACAAAAAACTACCATCCTTGCGATTTTCACGGCATACCTCGAACTTAGTTTGGAATCTGGATCTGTGGCAAGCCAAGCTTCTGCGCAGCCTGGTTCAGCTTACCGAGATTATTTTTGGCTTCTGCTTCGAGCTCATCTAGATCGCTCAAACACTTGGCGTCCATTGTTGTCGGGGGCAAGGAGATGCCTCCCCTGGCTGCCGCGATGCACTTCAGGTCTTGCTTGACAAGCTGCTGCTCATTGGAGACAATCCTCTTTGTCTCATCAGCATCGACAGGCGCATCGCCCGGCACATCCTGATCAAGACGCCAACCCTCGTGCAACATGATGACAGCAAGCGCCCGAGGACAGAGCTCCATCACGAGATCGCGTCGTATCGTCACGATCTGCGCATTGGTCTGTCCAGGCAAATACGACGGCCGCCTCCCACCACCATATATGTCGGCGCTTGTCACAGCACGAACACGGCTGCGTCGAGCAGGAGGCACCTCCATCGTGTTGACCCTATTACTCTTCCTAGCGATCCGCAAGGCGGCTAGTTGCTTCATGGCTCTTGCTTGAGCATCACCATCAGCGGCCAACTCACTAATGATCGACTCAGCAGCCGACTCTGCAGCATCGAGCTTGGCCGAGAGGGCGCTTGTCGCACCGGCCGACACACCACCAACCTGTGGAGGAGGTTCTGGCGGACCATACACCTGACCCAGCGCAGCTGGCGAGAGGCAAAGCAAGACGAGCAGTCGAGCCCCGACTTGCACCCCAAGCCACGACAACCCACGAGCGGGTTCAGCCTGCCCGGTACGATGCTGCGATGCTGCGATGCTGCGATGCTGCGATGCTGCGATGCTGCGATGCTGCGATGGATGCATGAACCTGCATGATACAGGCACATCGATCCAATTCAAGCAGGAGCATGAATTCCGCGAACCCGAAGGACGCGCGAATCACTTGCCAAACGGGCAGCTTTCCCTCTCTGCCCTCGTGCATGACTGAGTGAACTTGATCCTTAAGCAAGAGCTTCTGTGCTCCACCCAAGAACCTCCTCAGGATCTGGGGCGGACGGAGCGGCCCGGGATTGGGCCGGCTGTGGGTTCCGGAAAGCCTGACGTGGGGCGCTCCGGAAAGCCTGACGTGTTGCACAGAGTAGCGAGGCTCGCCAAGGTCCCTCCGCCCCCAAGCCACCCGCAGGAATCCCCGGCAGCGCAACCCCGGCGAACCTCCCGGATCCGCGCGACTAGTTGTCACCAACCCACCGATCCCGACGTAACCTGTGTGAAGAGGCCGACAAGGCTTCGGTACGCCCCGCCGAACATACGCTCCACCGAATGCTAGGTCAGCAGTTCCCATCCCTCGTCGAGAACGTCTCCAGCCTCGACCTCGCCAACCTCGGCATCAACCTCGCGGCGACGCTCGTGCTGTCGTGGCTGCTCGGCTGGCACTTCGTGCAGTTCGGCCAGGTGCTGACCAACAAGAAGAAGCTGGCCCGCGTGTTGGTGTTCGTCAGCTGCACGACCCTGCTGATCATCAGCGTCGTCAAGGTCTCGCTGGCGCTGTCGCTGGGCCTGGTCGGCGCGCTGTCGATCATCCGCTTCCGCACGCCGATCAAGGAACCCGAGGAACTCGCCTACCTGTTCCTCGCCGTCGCGATCGGCGTCGGCATGGGTGCCGACCGCCGCCTAGAGACCGCGCTCGCCGCCGTCGGCATCCTGGTGGCGATGGCGCTGATCGGCCGCAGCCGCGGTGCAGCGCGCAGCCTGTCGAGCGTGCTCAGCGTGCAGAGCAACGGCCAGGGCACGGCCCCGAACGTGCAGGAACTGCTCGCCGCGGTCGCGCCGCACTGCGGCCGCGTCGACCTGCGCCGCCTCGACGTCGGCGACGGTTCGTTCCATGCCAGCCTCGTCGTCGACCTGCGGTCGAGCGACGAACTGCAACCGCTGTGCGACGCGGTGCGGCGCGCGGTGCCGGGCGCGCTGGTGTCGTTGGTCGAACGCACCGGCCTGGAGTAGCCCGTGCTGATCCAGAGGCAACCGCGGCACCGCACGCCGCTCGGCTGGCTCGTCGCCGCGGCCCTCGGCGTCGCGGCGGGACTGTGGCTGGGCAACGCCGATTGGACGACCGCGCGGCAGGCGGCAACGGCAGCCGCGCCGCGCAACCGCATGGAGCCGATCGAACCGCCGCTGCTGCGCAACGGGGCGGTCGGTGCGGCGGTGTTGCCCCAGTTGCGGTTGTCGTTCGCGCCGGCCGACTGGCAGCGGTTGGCGACGGCGCGCGACCAGGCGATGCAACGCACGTTCCTGCTCGCCGAGCACAAGGCCCCGGTGCCGGTGACCGTGCAGTGGGGCGAGGCGACGGCCGCGGGCACCGCGCGGCTGAAGGGCGACTGGCTGGACCACATCGACACCGCACAATGGTCGCTGCGGCTCGAGCTCGACACGCCGCTGCAGGGGCTGCGACGGTTCTCGATCCAGCATCCCAAGACGCGCGGCTGGCTGATGGAGTGGCTGGTCATGCAGACCGCGGCTCGGTTGGGCGTGCTGGCCCCGCGCGCGCACTTCGCCGAGGTCGCGATCGACGGCCGGGAGCCGGCGATCTACTACCTGGAGGAAGTGCCCGGCAAGGAGATGCTGGAGAGCCAGGGGCGGCGCGACGGCGCCATCGCGCACTTCGACGAGCGCGCCTTGTGGAACACCCACCAGCAGTTGGGGTTCCTGACCGTCGGTGCGCTGCCGGCCGACTACGGCCGCATGTTCCACGTCTTCGACGCGCCCGCCGATGCGCTCGGCGCCAGCCAGCTGGTCGGCGTCGCGCACATGGAGGAGCGCCTGCAGCGCGCGCGACGGCTCGCGCAGGACCTGCAGCAGGCGATCGTCGCGCAGGACCTCCCCGGCGAACCGGTGCGGCGGCTGCGCGCCTTGCAGGCCCTCGAAGGCCGCACCGTCGACGACCTGTTCGTGCCCGAACGCATGGGGCGGTTCCTGGCGCTGCTGACCGTGTACCAGGGGTTCCACGGTCTGCACTGGAACCAGCTGCGGCTCTACCACGATCCGGTGCACGATCGCTTCGAACCGGTCGTCAACGACACCGACGCGAACTTCCTGACCCGGCCCGGCGAATTGGTGCTGCACAGCCCCGAGGCGCGCTGGTGGAAGAGCAGCCCGCGCACGCTGGTGGCGGCCTACCAGACGCTCGGCGAGATCACCGAACCCGGTTGGATCGCCGAGCTGGTCGCCGAGTTGCGGCCGCAGCTGGCGGCGGCGGCGGCGGCGATGCAACGCACCGGCGCGGCGCCGCCGGGCCTGGACCTGCTGGCCTCGCTCGACCTGTTGCTGCGCCAACAGACCGATCGCCTGCGTGCGTTCGTGCGGCCGCGCATCGCGCTGCAGGCGCAGGCGAACGCCACCGAGGTGCGCGTCGACGGCGGCGCGCCGATCGTCGTGCTCGAGGCCGAGCTGCGGGCGTCGTCCGGCGTGCCGACCCGCGTCGATCGACTCGAGATCGACAAGGGCAACGCGGTGCCGGCGGCGCAAGCGTTGCTCGGCATCGCCGGCGAAGCCGATTCGCTGGCCCAGGTCACCGTGTTGCCCGACGGCGGCGTGCTGCTGCCGATCGACGGCACGCCGCTCGCGTTCCGCATGCCGGTGGAGCAGCGCGTCGCGGGGCTGACCGAGGTCGCGGCGATCAAACGCGCGATCCGCACCGGCCGCTTGCCGAGCGGGCCGCGCGAACTGCTGCTGAGCGTGCACTTCCGGACCGTCGCGGAAACGCAGCTGCGCGTCGACACGTTCGCGGCGGGAGCGGTCGCCGCGCCCGCCGACGTGGCGGCGCGGCCGGTCGCACCGCCGCTCGCCGAACTGCTGCAGCGGCATGCGTTCCTCGAATTCGACCTCGTCCACCATCGCCTGGTCGCCCAGCCGGGTGTGCACGACGTGCAGGGCGATCTGCTGGTGCCCGACGACCGCGTGCTGCACCTGCCGGCCGGCACCGAGCTGCGGCTGGCCAGCGGCGCGGTGCTGGTCGCCGGCGCCCTGCAGGCGGCGGGTACGGCCGAACGGCCGGTCCGCATCGGCAGCCAACCCGGGGCGCGCGGGTTCAGCGTGCTGGTGCTGGGCAGTGCGCCGAGTCGCTGCGAGCAGTTGGTCGTCGAGGGACACGACGCGCTGCACCGCGGCGGCTGGCAGGCGACCGGTGGGGTGACGTTCTGCCGGGCCCCGGTCGAGCTGCTGCACTGCCGGTTCGTCGGCGCGCTCGGCGAGGACTCGCTGAACGTGATCGGCGCGCAGTTGCGGTTCGTGAACTGCCGCTTCGACGGCGGGCCGCACGACCTGTTCGACGGCGACTTCGTCGGCGGCGAGATCGTCGACTGCTGGTTCGGCAACTCCGGCGAGGACGCCGTCGACGTCAGCGGCACGACGCTGACCGTGCGCGGCTGCACGTTCGAGGCGATCGGCGACAAGGCGTTCTCGATCGGCGAGGGCTCGAACCTGGTCGCCAACGACAACCACGTGCGGCGCGCCGCGATCGCGGTGGCGACCAAGGACCGCTCGCAGGCGACGTTCGAGCGGTTGCGCGTCGACGCGGTCGAGCACTTCGTCGCCGCGGCCTACGTCAAGAAGCCCGAGTTCGGGGCCTGCAACCTGGTGATCCAGGGGCTCGTCTGGCCGGGACCGGCTCCGGCGCGGCACCTGTGCCAGACCGGCTGCACGGTGCTCGTCGACGGCCAGAGGGTGCCCGCCGAGGCGATCGACGTCGACGCGCTGTACGCCCAGAAGGTGCTCGGCAAGTGACGCGCTACGAAGTCAAGCTGGCGCTGCACGAACGCGACCGCAGCCGGCTGCTGAGCGAACTGCGGCTGCTGCCGAACGTGCTGACGACGCTGCATGCGCCGCGCACCGTGCAGAGCGTCTACCTCGACACGCACGGCGGCGAAGCGCTGCAGGACAACCTCGCCGGGCTGGCAGCGCGCCGCAAGGTGCGGTTCCGCTGGTACGGCGAGGCCCGGGGGGAAGTGCTCGGTGCACTCGAGATCAAGCGTCGCAACCACCAGTACGGCGACAAGGACGTGCACGCGATCGCGGCGCCGGTGGCGGTGGCGGGTGCAACCCGGAGCGCCTTCGTGGCGGCCTTGCGCAGCCTGTCGCCCGCCGTCGTGCAACCGCTGCTCGACTGCCTCGAGCCGAGCCAGTGGATCCGCTACCGGCGCGAGTACTTCGGCGACACGACGGGGCGCCTGCGCGTCACCGTCGACGCCGACCTGGTGGCCTTCGACCAGCGGTTCGCGACACGGCTCGCCGACACGATGCCGACCCCGCTGCCGCGCCTGTGCATCGTCGAGCTCAAGGCCGATGCCGCCGATCGCGGTCTGGTCGAGGAGTGGCTGCAGCGGCTCGACGTGCGGCCGAGCCGCTGCTCGAAGTACGTGATGGCATGCCTGCCGAGCGAAGCCCCCGAACCGTCGCGGTTCGAGGTCTGATACGCATCGCTCACTCCAGGCCGCGGCGTCGCAGCAGGGCCTTGGTGTCGAGCTCCCGAGCCCGGTAGTCGACGAACTGCCGCATCGGCTCGACGACGTTGCCGCGCGACAACACCGCCTCGCGGAACTGCTGACCGTTGGCGCGCGTCATGCCGCCGCGTTCCTGGAGGGCGGCGTAGGCGTCGGCGGCGAGCGCTTCGGCCCACAGGTAGGCGTAGTAGCCGGCCGAGTAGCCGCCCGGCCAGACGTGCGCGAAGTAGGTGCTGCGGTAGCGCGGCGGCACCAGTTCGAAGGCGACGCCGCCGGCTTCGAGGGCGGCCTGTTCGAACGCGGCGACGTTGGCGACCTCGCGCCCGGCCGGCAGCGTGTGCCACGCCATGTCGAGGATCGCCGCGGCGACGTATTCGAGCGAGGCGAAGCCCTGCCCGTACTTGCGGGCCGCCATCACCTTGGCGACCAGTTCCTTCGGCATCGCGGCACCGCTCTGCCAGTGCCTGGCGCAGCGCTCCAGGACCCGCGGGTCGAACACGAAGTCCTCGTGGAACTGCGACGGGAACTCGACGTAGTCGCGCGGCACGCTGGTGCCCGCCAGCAGCGGGTACCTGGCCTTGCTGAACAGGCCGTGCACGCCGTGGCCGAACTCGTGGAACAGCGTGACGACCTCGTCGAAGCTGAGCAGCGTCGGCTGGCCGGCGCCGGGCTTCTGGATGTTCATCACGTTGACGACCACCGGCTTGGTGCCGAGCAGTTCGCTCTGCTCGACGAAGTTGTTCATCCAGGCCCCGCCGCGCTTGCTCGGCCGCGCGTGGTAGTCGGCGTAGAACAGCCCGACGACGCTGCCGTCGGCGTCGCGCACGTCGAAGACGCGCACGTCCGGGTGGTAGACCGGCAGGTCCTTGCGCTCGGTGAGCTCGATGCCGTACAGCTCGCGGGCCATGAAGAACATGCCGTTCTGCAGCACCGACTCGAGCTCGAAGTACTGCCGGACCTCGGCTTCGTCGAAGGCGTACCTCTCCTTGCGCAACTGCTCGGCCACGTAGGCCCAGTCCCAGGGCATCAGGACCTCGCCGGCACCCCGCCGGTCGAGGAACGCCTGCAGCTCCTTGGCCTCCCCGTGCGCCTTGGCGACGATCGCCCCGGCCATGCTGCTCAGCATCGCCTGGACGGCGGCCGGCGTGCCCGCCATCTGGTCGGCGAGCACGTAGCTGGCGTGGTTGCCGTGGCCGAGCAGGCTGGCCCGCTCGGCCCGCAGCCGCGCGAGTTCGAGCACCAACTGGTTGGTGTCGTGCTCGTTGCCGCGGTTGCAGCGCGCATTCGAGGCCTCGAACACCCGCCGCCGCGTGTCGCGATCGGCGAGCATCGACAGGATGCCCTGCGAGGTCGGCAGCTGCAGCGTCAGCAGGTACTTGCCGTCGTGGCCAGCGGCCGCCGCCGCCCCGATCGAACTGTCGTCGAGACCGGCGAGCTGCTGCCGGTCGTCGACCAGCACGGCACTGGCCTTGGTGTCGGCCAGCAGGAACTGTTCGAACTGCGTGGTCAAGGTCGACGAGCGTTCGTTGATGGCCCGCAGCCGGGCTTGGGCCTTGGCGTCGAGCTCGGCCCCGTTGCGCACGAACATCGTGTGGTAGCGTTCGGCGAGCCGACGCTGTTCGCCCGGCAGCGTGTCGCGCGCCGCGTACACGGCGCGGATCCGCGCGAACAGCTTGCTGTCGAGGTGGATCGCGTCGGCATGGGCGGCGAGCTGCGGGGCCACCTCGGCCTGGACCCTCTGCAGGGTCGGATTGGTGTGCGACGAGGTCAGGTTGCCGAACACGGCTTGCGCCCGGGTCAGCAGCGCACCGGCGCGTTCGAGCGCTTCGAGCGTGTTCGCGAACGTCGGCGGCTCCGGATTCGCGGCGATCGCACGCACCTCCGCGAGGTGCAAGCGCATGCCTTCCTGCAACGCCGGCAGGAAGTGCTCGTCGCGGATGCGGTCGAACGGCGGCGCCTGCAGCGGCAGGCTGCTCGCGGAGAACAGCGGATTGTCCTGGTACACGATCGGAGTCGGGAGGTTCGGGGAGTTGCCGTCGACGGTCGTTCGCGGCGCGCTGTTGCAGGCCACAGCGGCGGCGAACACCCACACGGCGGATCGGCGGGCGGTGCGCATCGGTGCGAGCCTACGGCTGACGAGCCGACGTGCCAACGCGTGTCGACCGAAGATCACGCCCGAGTCGGCTTCGCCGCCTCGCCAGGCCTTCCACCGCGCTGCCGCAAGCCGTGGTAGACCACCGGCACCAGCACCAGCGTGAACGCGCTCGACACCAACAGGCCGAAGATCAGCGCCCAGGCCAGGCCACTGAAGATCGGGTCGAGGGTGATCGGGATCGAGGCCAGGATCGCCGCCCCGGCGGTCAGCACGATCGGCCGCAGGCGGACCGCGCCACTGCGCAGGATCGCCTCCTCCAGGGTGGCACCCTTGGCCTCGGCGCCCTGCACGAAGTCGATCAGGATGATCGAGTTGCGCACCGCGATTCCGGCCAGTGCGATCATGCCGATCATGCCAGTCGCGGTGAAGTACACCGGCGTGCCGACCCCGGCGACCGGCGTGTCGAGCCACAGGTTCAGCAGCCAGAACCCCGGCAGGATGCCCAGGATCGTCAGCGGGATCGACAGCATCAGCACGAGCGGCAACGTGTAGCTCCTGGTCTCGTGCACCAGCAGGATGTAGATGCCCAGGCACGCCGCCAGGAAGGCGATGCCCAAGTCGCGGAACGCGTCGAGGGTGATCTTCCACTCGCCTTCGCCGCGCCAGTCGACCGTGAATCCGGCGGGCAGGCGCCAAGGGTCGCCACCGCCGAGTGCGAGCATGCTGCGCTGCGCCAACGGCCGCGGCGCGGCCGCTGGCCGGGGTTCCGAACCGGTCCCGTCGGCCAGCTGGTCCGCAGCCACGTCGAGCACGATCTCGGCTGGCGGGCGGCCGGCGGCCTCGGCGAGCACGTAGGCGACCCGCTGCAGGTCCTTGCGGTGGATGACTCCCTCGGCGGGCTGCTCGGCGAAC
>DAIMFJ010000028.1:0-27095 GCA_036724695.1 Planctomycetota bacterium | reverse complement strand
TGCCCTTGGAGTAGATCTCGATGCTCGACGAATCATTAAAGAAAAAAAAACAGCCGGCACCGCCCCTGCCTCAGCCAGCGCGGCTCGACGAAGCACCCTGCTCACCGCCACCGCCGTGGCCACCGTCGGCGGTCACGTTGCCGGACTCGGCGATCACGATCGGGCCGAGCGCCTTGACGATCAGCACACCGCCGCCGCCGCCGCCGCCGCCACCGCTGCTGTCGTTCTGGAAGTTGACGTCGTCGGTGCTGCAGCTGCCGTTGTAGGACAGGTCGCCACCACCGATCGGCACCGCCAGTTCACCGGTGATGCGCAGGTCGACGGTCGGGCTGCGGCGGATCGCCGAGCCCCAGAAGTTGTTGTCGCTGCGGGCGTCGGTGAACACCGTCGGACCGGAGGTACCGCCGGTCAGGGTGCGCGTCACCGTGCCGGCCGCACCGTCGCAGCCGTTGCCGCCGATGCCGACCTGCTGCTGGAAGATCGGCTGCGCATTCGGCGGATTGCCGCCGTTGGCGCCAGCAGCGACCTGCTTCTGCTTGTAGTTCGGATCGCCCTGGGTGGCCATCGAGCCGCCGCCACCACCCGAACCGCGGGTGCAGCCGGCGACACACGCCAGGCGACCGCCGACGCCACCGCCGTTGGCGACCTGCAGCGGCCCCTTGCCGGTGCCGCCGGTCAGATCGCGCGCGGTCGCGCTCGGCGAGCCATCGCCACCGTCGCCACCGCCGGCGACGCCGTCACCACCGGCCTTCGGCAGGTTGGCAGTGGCCGACGACTCGACCCGCGCGCCGTCGCCGCCGCGCACCGAGACGGTGCCCTCGACGACGAACGACCCGGAGACCAGGAACACGAGCGGGTTGTTGCCCTGCCCTTGCACGACGACCCCTGGCGGGATGCGCACGTTCTTGAAGTTGAACACACCGCCCGAGACGTTGTACGGCGTGCCGACCTTCGGCACGACCTGGGTGAACTCGGTGTTCAGGATCGTGTCGCGGCGCGTCGGTTCGTACTCGATCGCCGTGGCCGTGCCTTCGAAGTCGAAGCCGGCCTTGAGGTAGCCAGGACCGACCTCGGCGCGCGGCTCGGAGAACGGCGCCTCCAGGTCGATCGCGTCGGCGGTCAGGAACTCCTGGATCAGTCCGTCGAACTGCTGCTCATAGGTGCGCTGCGTCTGGAACGTGCCGAAGACGCGCTCGTAGGCGGCGTTGGACACGTTCGACTCACCGGAGATGTCCTCCAGCGTGCTCTCGACGACGACCCGGACCTGGGCGTTGTTCGGCAGCACGCCGATCGGCCGCAGCACGACGGTGGAACCGGTCGAGTCGTTGCGCTCGAGCTCGACCTCGGCCGGGATCCAGGTGTTGACCCCGTAGACGAGGTCGTCGTACTCGAGGAACAGGCGGCCGCGCGCGTTCTGGGTGCGCAGCAGCGGGTTGGTCTCGACGTTGGTCGGCACGTTGTCGGTGCTCGGATTCAACGCCTGGTCGAACTGCAGGCGGATCTCCACCGGCGGCTGACCCAGCTTGTTCAGCGTCACACCCGCGCTGTCCGGAGTCGGCGTGACCTCGAGGCCGACGCGGCGCGGCCCGCCGGGCAACGTGTTGCGGAACAGCTGGTTGGGCGTGGCCCCATCCGCCGTCTGCACGCGCAGCGAATACGGCAAGCTCAGTGGCTTGCGGCTGGTGTCGCGCACGACCGTGCCGTTCAGCACCGTACCACCGACCAGCTGCACGATGTAGGTGCGGCCCGGGCGGAAGCCACCGTTGTCGTAGGTGTTGCTGGTCGGGAACTGCGGCACGAAGCTCAACCGCCGCCCGGCGTCGGTGTCACCCGGACTGGTGCCGATCTGGAAGGTGCCGGCCACCGGCTCGTAGACCTGGCTGCCACTCTGGTCGAACACCTGGAAGGTCACGGTGTTCAGGTTGACCGACGCCAGGTCGACGTTGTTGCTGAAGTCGAAGCTGATCGGGTCGTTGAGGTACAGCCGCGCGTTGTTCAACGGGTCGGTCTGCAACACCACGAAGTCCCCGCCGGTCTGGCTCGAGCCGGACGAGGAGCCTCCGCCAGAGCAGCCGATGAGGGCACTGAGGGCGGCCAGGGAGAACAGCCGGGCGTGATTCACTCGGATCATGGTGCAGGGCGCCTGGGCAGGCGCGGCAGGCAAGGCATGGGGCCCGGCGAGGGGTCGAACGCCGGACCATCGGGATGGGAGCTCTGGGACCACCGAGGCCGGCGCGAGGGCTGCGCCGGCCGGGAGGCCATGCGGAACACAGTCTAACCGACCGGTGCCAGCGCCCAAACGGAGCGCCGCCAAAACCCGCCGGTCGGCCGAGAACCTCCGGGGTTCAGCGGCCGCTCGGCGATCGGGTCCGGGCAATTCGGCACCGGCGGCAGCCTGTGCGCCGCAGGTTCGTCGAGCGGGGATGGCAAAGAACGGCAGTCAGGGCCCGGCGAGACGGCTCGCCGGGTGGGCGGCTCACTGCACGAGCTCGAAGCGATACGACAGCGCGAAGGTCTCGATCGTCGGGCTCACCGGCGGGTTCGCGTCGGTGTTGTTGACGTTGACGAACCGCCAGTTCATGTAGCGGATGTCCGCCTGGGTGAACGTCTCGTTCGGACCGGCGTAGCGGGCCGCGAAGGCCGGGTCGAACAGCTGGTTGGGGTCCGACACGTAGTCGGTCACCGTACGGTTGTAGAAGTACGTCCACCAGTTGCGCGCCGTCGACGAATTCGGCACCGGCCGCGTGTCCCACTTGCGGATGTGCGCATCGCCGGCCTTGTACGGGTCGAGCGGGAAGTTGTCCGGCGTCGGCTTGAGCTGGGTGCGGGCGTTGTTCTGGTCGAACGGATCGGCAGGGTACAGCGCGTTCGCGGTCGAGATCCAGCGGCTCCAGTACCACGGGGTGCCGTCGACGATGCCCGCCGCGCGGAACTGCGGCGTGAGCGAGGTGCCACCCGGCAGGTTGGCCAGCGGCGGATCGAACTCGTAGGTCAGCACCGGCGCGATGCTGCTCGGCCGGGTGCTGTTGCCGGCGTTCAGGTAGAACGGGCCGAGGCGCGGATCGGCGAAGCCTTCCGGCACCCGGTGCGGGTTGTTGAGGTCGAGGAAGCCGTTGGTGACCACGCTCTGGCGCTTGAGCGCGTCGATCATGATCCAGTACAGCGTGTTGTCGGCGCTGGCGGTGGCCGTCGGGTTGGTCGAGCCACCCGGGGTCCAGCCGCCCGACGCGTTGTTCCACTGGTTGCTGCCCGGACCGATGCACTGGGCGGGACCGCTCGGGCTCGGTGGACGACCGGCCGACAGCACACGGAAGTTCGGCAGCGGACTCGACTGCACCGTCACCGAGACCTGCCAGCCGTTGACGCCGAGGGCCGTGTAGCCGTTGCCGGCCGGCAGCGTGCTCGAGTCGCAGTACGACCAGAAGTCGGCGAGCAGCGGCAGCGCGATGTTGCCGACCAGGCCGCCGGTGAACGAGTCGACCGCCGAGGTGGTGACGATCTGCCGGTTCGGCTGGTCGTTCCAGAACGAGTTGGCGAACGTCAGGCCGGCGTTGACGTCCATCCAGCGGCGACCGGCGCCGTTCTCGAACGGCGAGATGATGTACGGATTCAGCGTGCCGGGGCTGACGTCACTGCCGGTGCCGACGTTGTTGCCCTGTTCCTTGACGAGCTCGTTGCGGAACACGAAGTACGGCTTGCTGAAGGTCGGCAGCGGCAGGAACCGGTTGACCTGGTTGGGCTCGTAGACGACCGAGGTCGGATCGATGGTCAGCGGCTGGTCGACGTACGCCGGGTGCGGCGCCGGTTGCGACTCGATCGTGCCACCACTGCCGGTCGGCTCGGAGTTCCAGAGGAAGTTCTTCTGGAACGGCGACTTCAGCCCCGAGTCGGTCAGCGACGGCAGCGAACTGAAGTCACCGACACACGGCGCCGGGCGGTATTCGCTGTGGCCGAGGAACAGGCTGGCGCGGTCGAACTCGTCGAACACCAGCGTCGTGCCGGTGAACGGGGCCCAGTACATCTGCTCGATGTCGAGGTTGAAGTCGAACGGATCGGTGCGCGACAGGCTGAGGTCGACCTCGCGCCACAGCGTCTGCAGGCGGGCGCCGTACGGGTTCAGCGGGTTCTGGATGCCGGCGTTGACGACCTGCGTCGACGAGTTCGCCGCGACCTGCAGTTCGCCGCTGACGGTCGGCGGGCACCACTGCAGGATCGTGCCCTGCGCAGCCACCGGCGCCTGGTTGAGGTTGTCGGCGACGATGCGCGCCCGGCTGGTCGGCCGCGCTTGCAGCTTGCCGTCCAGGTAGACGAACGCGCCGAACAGATCCTCGAGCGGCACGGTCGCCGCGAGTTGTGGCGTGCCGGCCGCCTGCACCTCGTTGCGCAGGAAGTACGACGGCATCGCGTCCTCGTCGCGATCGGCGAAGCGCCGCACGACGTTGATCGACACGTTGTCGGGGAAGAACGGCGTCGTGCCGTTGCGGCGCGTGTCGACCGTGAACGGGATCACGACGTCGTTGCCGAGCGCAGCGGTCGAAGCCTGCAGGTCGACGCGGTTGCCGGCCAGGTCCTTGATGCCACCCTCCGCCGAGTCGGCGATCATGTGCAGGTAGAACGGGTACAGCACCGGCGGCGTCAGCGCCGCGTCGGTGCGCATCTTCGCGTTCAGGAAGAAGCCGCTGGTCGGCTGCAGGCGCAGGGCGGTCTGCGAGCCGTCTTCGTCGAACACGCGCGCGGTGATCAGGTACGGCGTACGGTACTTCGCCGGGTTGAACTGGGCCGGGTCCATGCCGTTGCCGTTGGCGTTGTTCGGCACCGTGGCGATGAAGTCGTCGATGCTCGCCTGACTGGTCAGGTCGCGCATCGCGAAGAAGAACGTGTCGGCCCACTTCACCGTCGACATGTCGACCGGCTTGGTGAAGCGCACGACGGCGCCGGCGAACGGCGACACGAACTCGTTGGGCTGCGGATTCGTGCCGTTGAGGTTCGGCAGCGGCTCGGGGGTGAAACCGATGAAGTAGCGCGGATCGTCGCCGTCGCCCGGGGCGGTCTGGCTGTTGTTCGGGCCGGTGCCGGCGCGGAATTCGCAGACGTTCAGGGCCTTGGGCGCGTTGGCGACCAGCCAGGCCTCGCGCTGGGCGAGGTTGCTCGGATAGTTCGGGTTGTTGCTCGGATCGATGCTCTCGAGGTTGTCGATCTTGCGGATGCGCACCCGCACGTGCTGCGTGCTGGCGGCGCCGCGGTCGTCGTCGGGGTCGACGACGACGTCGGCCGTGCCGAACGGGATGCCGCTGCTGTCGGCGACGATCCGGAACACGTCGCCACGATCGATCTCGTGGCTGACGCCGTTCTTGTAGACCGTGATCTCCTGCGTGAACTCGTTGATCTCCTCGACGTTCTCGAGGTACATCACGATCTCACCGACCATGCGCAGCGGCAGGTTGTCGCGCACGAAACCGCTCGACAGGTCGGCCGAGCTGTCGCTCGAGTTGCCGGAACGGAAGTCGCGGACCGCGGCGGCGCGGCCGCTGTTGTTGATGCCGACGATGCCGGTCTGGGCATTCTCGCGCAGGCTGGGGATGCGCAGCGGGCCCTCGAGAGCCAACGCGATGCGGATGTTCGCGCTGACCTGGTCGTCCGACGGCGGCAGGCCGGCGGCGTTGTTGGCGGTCTGGTACTGCTGGCCTTCCGAGCCGAGCAGCACCGGATCCAACGTCAGGGTCGTCTCACCGACGATGATGCGCGCCGGGATCGGCGTCAGGCCACCGAGCTGGGTCGGATCGCCGACGATCTGCAGCATCTGCACGGCCTCGGTGTTGCGCAGCCCGGTGACCTGGCCACTGGTGTTGCGCTGCACGAAGAACGCGTCGTCGATGCCGAGCTTGCCGGAGAACACCAGGCGCACGGCCGCGTTGCGCGGCACGACACCGAACGGCCGCCCCGGCAGGTTGCTGCCCGAGACCATCGGCGCGATCGTGCGCACCTCGTCGTCGAGGGCGGCGAACAGGTCGGCGAACGCGGTGCTGGTCAGCGCCCGCGGGATCAACAGGCGCGGCTGCAGGGTGTCCGGGTCGCTGCCGAAGAAGTCGTAGAAGACCTCCTCGTCGCGCTTGATCTCGTTGTTGCTGCGCTCGTCCTCGATGTTCGGGCCGATCAGCACGTCTTCGCGGTAGAGCTCGATCTGGCCCCCAGCGTCGTAGCCGTAGACGTCGGCGAGTCGGCCGAACTCGACGCGCACCAGGGATGCCTGCGAGCCACCGGCGCCGGCCCCGCCCGTACTACCGCCACCACCGCCGCACCCGGCGGCCAGCAGCGCCAGCCCGGCGAAGGTCGCCGCGCGCCAGCCGGTGCCGGCCGGCTTCTGACAGGAGCCGGCCGACTTCTGACAGGAGGACGTCTGCCGGTGGAAGGACCGCGGCAACTGGGGCTGCGGCTGCGGGTAGACCGGCTGCTGGGAGACCGACCGCCTGGAGAACAATGCCATGATCTCGTCTATCTCGAAGGTTGGCATGCCGACACCACCACACCTTGGCACCGGACCGTCGCCACGGACGCGGCGCTGGCAGCGACGCGGGCGGGCAACGGGCGGACGAGTGGAGTCGACATGGCGAGCATGCGGAACGCGGCCATGGCACCCGGCTGGGCACCACGGTTCGCGGTGAGGGGAACGAAAGGGCGAGCATCAAACATCATGCCGTCCGCAAGCCGCGGGGCAAGAGGGCACAAAGCGGCGGAAACACGGAAGTTAGCGCTCGGCTGCGCCGAGGCGGCGTTGCGAACGCGCTCACTGGGGTCGTCGCCGGGTGCGATTTCGCACAAACGCAGACCGGGCGCCGCATACGGCCCGCCGTAAGAAGTCCCCCAACCGGCAGCACCGCTGGCAGTCGTCAGGGAGTCGCCGGGGCGGGCTGGTAGCCGGCCGCCTGGGCCTGCGGCTCGGACTCGAAGTAGATGCGCTTGTCGGTCGGGATGCCCTGCACGGCCGCCGCGGCGTGCGGATGGTACCGGTGGGACTCGTCCTCGGCGACGAACCGGGCCTCGACCTCGCGTTCGCAGTGCGCACAGGCCAGCAGCGGTGGGTTGTCGCCGCGCAGCCGGAAGTCGCGGACCAGGTACCGCACGCCTTCGTTGTTGGTGATGCAGCGTTCGTTGCGGCACCGCAGGCCCGGACCGGCCAGCAACCCGGGATCGATCGCGGCAGCCGCCGGTGGCGTGGCCCGCAACTGGATCTTGCCGAGCAGGAACGCCATCAGCGCCATGCGCATCGGCACGCCGAGTTCCGCCTGGCGGAAGTAGACCGACCGCGGATCGTCGTCGACGTCGTAGTCGATCTCGTCGACGCGCGGCAACGGGTGCATGATCCGCGCGTCGCGCGCCGCGGCGACGCCGAGCGTGTTGCGGCCCAGCCGCGGGTAGTTCTTGGTCTCCTCGCCGCTGTGCCGTTCGCGCTGCGCCCGCGTCATGTAGATCGCGTCGATGCGGTTGACCTCGATCGGCGACAGGTTCGTGAACAGCGCCAACTGGTGTGGCTTGCTGGCGGTCAGGTAGGCGGCGGCGTTGCTGCTGCCGGCCAGGCCGGGCAGGTCGGCGACCGACGCCGCGACCGTGCGCACGCCGTAGTCGCGGACCAGGCGGTGCAACACGTAGTCGGGCAGTTCGAAGCCCGGGTAGGGCATCGTCACGATGTTGGCGCCAAACCGCGCCAACGCGTAGCAGAACGAGTGGATGGTGCGCGAGTAGCGCAGGTCGCCACACAACACCACTTCGAGGCCTTCGAGACGCCCCTTCTCCTTCCACAGCGTGTACAGGTCGCACAGCGTCTGGGTCGGGTGCTCGTGGGCACCGTCGCCACCGTTGATCACCGGCACCCGTGCGTACCGGGCGGCGACCCGCGCCGCCCCGTCCTCGGGGTGGCGCAGCACCAGGATGTCGGCGTAGCTGCCGCCGACCACGCGCACCGTGTCGGCGAGCGATTCGCCCTTGACCCGGCTGGTGCTCTCCTTGTCGGCCGCGCTGATCACGCCGCCGCCGAGGCGCAGCATCGCCGACTCGAAGCTGAGCCGCGTGCGCGTGCTCGGCTCGAAGAACAGCGTGGCCATGATCGTGCCGCGGCACAGGTCGGACCAGTCGCGCAGGTTGGCGCGGAAGTCGTCCGCATGCTGGAACAGCTCGAGGATCTCCTCGGTGCTCAGATCCTCGATGGAGACGAGATCGCGCTTGCCTGGGGTGCCCACGAACGCGCCATCATGCAGACCCGCGGCACCGACTACAACCGCACGTCGGCCATCGCGGTCAGCGCTTGCCACTGGACCTCGTCGAGCGCTGCCGGACCGCCGACCGGCCCCGCCGGCGGCAGCCCGCGTCGGTCGCGCAGCCACGCCCCCACCGCCTGGCGCACGCTGCTGACGGCGCTGCCGAGGGCGCTGACGCGCAAGGGCGTCGGCCAGTCGTCCGGCCACGGTGCCGGCGCCAGGTCGGCCTTGGTCGCGATCGTCCACGGCGCGCCGAGGTCGGCTGCGAGTGCCCGTTCGGCGGCCCCGGGGCCGCAGTCGCCAGCGACCACCAGCACGACCAGCGCACCACCGCGCAGCAGCTGGCCGCGGGCGAACGCCCGGGCGTCGAGTTCGCTGTGGAACGAGCCCAGACCGGCGGTGTCGACCAGCTCGTACGGGTAGCCGGCCAGCGTGGTGGCCTCGGCGACCGGGTCGCGCGTCAGGCCGGGCATGGCACCGGTCAGCACGCGTTCGCGGCCGAGCAGGGCATTGAACAGCGTCGACTTGCCGGCGTTCTGGGCTCCGACCAACACCAGCCGGGCTGGCTGGGCGTGGGCGAGCGCCACCGCCGAACGGGCCTGGGCGGCGGCGATCGCCGCGGCGCGGGCCTCGGCCGGCAGGTTGGCGAGTGCAGCCAGCCAACCGGCGAAGGCGCCGTCCCGCTGCTCGAGCGCCAGGTCCAGCTGCTCGACCGACAACGCGGTGCGGCGCAGTCGTTCGGCCGGGTCGGGGATCGGCTCTTCGTGCCAGGGAAACGCCGCGGCCAGCAGCTCGACCAGGGCCGGCGCCCCGTGCGTGTGCAGTTCGCAGGCGCCGTCGTCGACTTCGACCAGCAGCACGTCGTCGACTGCGCGGCCATCGAGCCAGAGTTCGGCGCGCCGCAGCGCACCGGCACCCGGCTCGTCTGGCAACGGCCGACCACCTGGGCGGCGCAAGCAGGCGAACAACGCCGCCCGCTCGTGCGCAGCGAAACGGTAGCAGGCGACACCAGCGCGCCCGGCCGGGGTCAACGGCCGCACGGCGCGGCTCCAGCCCCGGTGGCCAACCACAAGAGTCCCTGGTGCACGAGGTCGGGTTCGTGGCGGGCCTGCAGGCGGCCGTGCCGCACGACCAGCTCGGCGTTGCCGCCGGTCAGCAGCTCCTGGCTCGGTCCGCCGGCGACTGCGAGCATCGCGGCGACCAGCCGTTCGACGAGTCCGCTGTAGCCGATCAGGGTGCCAGCGTCGACGGCGGCCTGGGAACTGCGCGGCGGCCATTGCGGGGTGGCCTGCAGGTCGGCAGCGGGAAGGGCTGGCGTCACCTGCTGCATGCCCGACTGCAGCGCCCGCAGACCTGGCCCGATCGGCCCGCCGCGGAACGTGCCGTCGGCGGCGACCAGGTTGACGGTGGTCGCCGAACCACAGTCGACGACCAACGCGCGGCCGTGGCGCCGGTGCGCCGCCAGCGCCCCGAGCCAGCGGTCGGCGCCGAGCGTGTGCGGCGTCGCGTAGTCGAGTGGCAGCGGGCAGTGCAAGTCGCGACCGACGAGCGCCATGGTCACACCGGCTGCGGCGAGCACGTGGAAGGCGGGGTCGAGGGCGCCGCGCCGCACCGCGACGGCGGCGGCCCCGTCGAGTGGGACCCGGGCGACGAATGCCGCGAACGCCGCGCCGTCGAGGCCGTCCACGGCGAATCGTGCGCGCGCCACCGTTCGCGCCGTGGCATCGGCGAGCTCGTGCAGCATCGCATCGAGCGTCGTGTTGCCGGCATCGAGCGTCAACCAGCGGCGCAGCATGCTCATCGGATCGCTGCGGCGGGTCGGCACCACCGGCCGCCGCGAGGCACCCCGGGCGCGCGTCGCAGGCGGACACGCTCACCGGGTCGGTGCCATCGGTTCACTTGGTGGGAGCCTGGTAGGTGCGGTCGACGACCTGGCCGTTGGACAGCCACTTGGTCGCGAACGTGCGCACCCCCTTCTTGTACTCGCCCTTGACGAAGTTGACGACCTGCGCCTGGGTCTGCACCGGCCGGCCGTTGACCTCGAGCAGCACGTCCTGCTGGGCGATGCCGTAGCTCGTCGCGAGCTGGGTGTCGATGCTGCGCACGATGATGCCGCGGGTCGAGGTGTGGCCGCCGCCCCCGTTGTAGGTGTCGAACGACACCTTCTCCAGGAGCTGGTCGGGGTCGCGGAAGCGGGCTTCGTCCTTGCGGCCGATGTGCCGCACGCCGGCGACCTGCACGGTGTCCTCGGTCTCGAACCACTCGCCGGTCGACGCGGGCGTCACGGCATCGTTCGCTGCACTGGTGCTGGCGGCACGGCCCTGCAACAGCCGCAGTTCGCGCAGCAGATCCTGGCTCAGCGCGGCCGCGGTCTTGATCAGTTCCTCTTCCTTCGGCTCGACTGCCGGTTCGCCATCCTTGGGCGGCTTCGGCACGCGCACGAAGAACGCCGACTGCGCGTCGGGGGCGACGCGCACCAGCTTGATGTCGGAGTACTCCCCCCACAAGGTCGGCGCCCGGCGCTCGTCGGTGCCGGCGTCGACCCAGACGGTCTGCAGGATGTCGCGACCGACCATCGACGTCGGCATCGCCGCAGGCTGCGGCGTGTTGCCGCGCCCGCCGCGAGCACCGCCGCGCGACGCGGCCACGTCACCAGGCCCACTGGCCAGCGGCGCCCCGGCCGCGCCATCGAGGGCCTTCTCCTTGCGGTACCACTCCGGCGGCTGCACGTTGGCTTCGAGCTTGTAGCGCACGATGACGTGCGAATTGCCGCCGCGCCCCTGGGCGCTGCCGTCGTAGACCAGGGAGACGATCTCGATGATCTGTTCCAGCGGTTTGGTCGTCGTGGCCTTGACCTCTTCGACCTTGACCGTCTCGGTGGGGTCCGGCGGCTTCTCCGGCAGCTTGCCGAGGAAGTTGGGCGCCTGGAACTCGGCCCACCAGGCGCCGTTCGCGTATTGCCAGTCGGCCGACACCGGGCCCTTGCCCTTGCCAGCCGCGAGCCGGCTCTTGCCATCGCTCTGGCCGCGCGTGGTCGCTGCGGTGGCGGCCTGCTCGGAGAGGTCCGGGAGGAGCTTGTAGACCATCCAGCCGGCGTACCCGAAGGTGCCGGCAGCGCAGAGGTAGAGCAGCGTCGGGATGGGCAGCTTCATGTCCGGGAGCAGTGTAGACCATCGGCCGGGTTCGCGCAGCGGCGGAAAACGCCCCGGGATTGCACTTTCCGCGACCGCTAGGACGAGGGACCGGGGCGGTTCTTCCCGCCGGTCGGCGCCCCCTCGGCAACTGCCAGACCGCGCTCGCAGTGGGCCGTCCGTAGCCCACCGGCAACCCGGCAGACGCCCTGGGGCGGGTACGCGGAGGGCGCTCGGCGGAGCGCCCTGGCAGGCTGGTGCCGGGGGGCTGCGTGGCGCCGGCAGGCCCGCGTGGAGCTGGCAGGCTCGCGTGGAGCTGGTCGCCCCGCCAGGAGCCGGCGACCGGCAGACACCCCTCGGCGCATCGGGCACCCAGCGCCAAGGTCATCCGGCGCCGCGATCATCCAGCGCCGCGATCACCCGGCGCCACGATCACCCAGCGCCGCGAGGATGATGCGCCGGGATCAGCAGGCGAACAGGATCACCAGGCGAAGTGGCTGTACGCGCTGTTGGCCTCGGCCATCTTGTGCACGTTTTCCTTCTTGGTGACCGCCGCGCCCTGGTTGTTGAAGGCGTCGAACAGTTCTTCGGCGAGCGAGCGAGCCATCGGCTTGCCACGCTTGGCACGGGCCGCATCGACGAGCCAGCGGATCGCCAGGCTCTGCTGACGGCGCTTGTTGACTTCGCGCGGCACCTGGTAGGTCGCACCACCGACACGCTTGCTGCGCACTTCGACGCGCGGCTTGATGTTCTCGATCGCCTTCGTGAAGACCTCGACGGCGTCGCCGTTCTCGATCTTGCCGACGACGATGTCGATGGCTTCGTAGAACAGCTTCTGCGCAGTGTTCTTCTTCCCCTGCAGCATGATCTTGTTGACGATCTTGCTGGCAAGCTTGTTGTTGTAGCGGGGGTCGCCCTTCAGGTGGACTTCGGTGGACTTGTAGGAGCGAGGCATCGGCGGATCGCGGCGGGTTCGGTTCGGACGGTAGGACTGCGGAGTTGGACGGCGCCGGCTGGCAGCAGATCAGCGGGAGGATCCAGCAGGAGTCTGCCAGGAACCTGGCTGTCCCAGAGGATCCTCTGGTTCTGGCAGGTCAGGACAGTGGGCGACGTTCAGGATTACGGAAAACGCGGACGGGATGGATCCGATGGACCACGAGCGGCCCATCCCCATCCCAGGACGGTCACTTCTTCGGGCGCTTGGCGCCGTACTTCGAACGGCTGCGGCGGCGCGCTTCGACGCCCGAGGCGTCGAGGCAGCCGCGCAGGATGTGGTAGCGCACACCGGGCAGGTCGCGCACACGACCACCACGGATCAGCACGATCGAGTGCTCTTGCAGGTTGTGCCCCTCGCCCGGGATGTAGACCGTGGTCTCCTTGCCGTTGCTGAGGCGCACACGGGCGATCTTGCGAAGCGCCGAGTTCGGCTTCTTCGGCGTCATCGTCTTCACCTGCAGGCACACGCCGCGCTTCTGCGGGCAGGCGTCCAGGATCGGCGACTTGCTCTTGTACTTGATCTTCTTGCGGCCCTTGCGAACCAGCTGGTTGATGGTGGGCATACGTGCTCTGACTGCGCAGTCCGGAAATTGGGGGGTCGGGAGGATAGAGAATGGCCCGCAGAATGCAACCCTGCAGCGGGACTGGGCCGGCAAACCTGGGGACGCCGGCCGGCTAGTTACGGCGTGACGGAAGTAGGTGACGAGGAAGCTGCCAGCTGCAGGGGCCTGCGGCTGGCAACCGCAGGTCAGACCTTGTCCGCCTCCTGGTCCGGCAGCGGCTTGGCCGCCGGTTCGTCGATGCCTTCGAGGCGGATCACCGGCCCCCCCTGGTCGAGGAAGCCCTGCCGGCTCATGCGGCCGATCTCCTCGGCAGCCGCCTGCAGGTCGACGTTCTTGCGAACGCGCGTCTTGTGGTAGCTGCGGAAGCCGGTCCCGGTCGGCACCAGGTGGCCGAGGATGACGTTCTCCTTGAGACCGACCAGGTCGTCGACCTTGCCGGCGAGCGCCGCCTCGGTCAGCACCTTGGTGGTCTCCTGGAAGGACGCGGCCGAGATGAACGAATCCGACTGCAGCGACGCCTTGGTGATGCCGAGCAGCAGTGGCTGCGCGTTCGCCGGCTTCTTGCGCTGGCTGCGCAACCCGGCGTTGGCTTCGCGGAAGCGGAACTTGTCGACGACCGCACCGGGCAGGAATTCGCTGTCGCCCGGATCCTCGACCTGCATCTTGCGCATCATCTGCGCCAGGATGATCTCGATGTGCTTGTCGTCGATGTGCACACCCTGGGCGCGGTAGACCGTCTGGATCTCGCGCAGCAGGTAGTTCTGCACGTCGGTCTCGCCCTGGATCGCCAGGATGTCGTGCGGCACCAGCGGTCCGTCGACCAGCGCTTCGCCGGCCTTGACGTGGTCGCCGCGGTGCACGCGCAGGTTCTTGCCCTGCGGCACCAGGTGCTCACGCTCGAGACCGCCTTCGCCCTTGATCAGGATCGTGCGCTTGCCGCGCCGCTTCTCGCCGAGCTCGATGACGCCGTCGATCTCCGACAGCACCGCCGGGTCCTTCGGACGCCGGGCTTCGAACAGCTCGGTGACGCGCGGCAGACCACCGGTGATGTCCTGGGTACCCAGGATCTCGCGCGGCGTCTTGGCGAGCAGCATGCCGGCGGTGACCTTCTGGCCGTTCTCGACCTCGATGTAGGCACCTTCCGGCACCGGGTACATCGCGACGGGATTGCCCTTGTCGTCCTCGACGATGATGCTCGGGTGCAGATCGCCCTTGTGCTCGATCAGCACCTTGCGCTCGTACTTGGTGTCCGCATCGCGCTCGACGCGGTAGGTCTTGCCGGGGATCAGGTCCTCGTAGCGGACCGTGCCCCCCATCTCGGCCAGGATCGGCGTGTGGTGCGGATCCCACGAGCAGAGCGGCGTGCCTTCCTTGACCTCCTGGCCCTCGACGACGTGCACCACGGCACCGAGGTTGACCGTGTGCCGTTCGAGCTCGCGGTCCTTCTGGTCGACGATCAGGATCTCGCCGCGGCGCTTGAGTGCGACGATCTGCGTCTTGATCGCTTCGCCCTTGGTCTGTTCGGCCTGGTCGACCCGCACGGTGTGCAGGTTGGCGAACACGACGCGACCGGCGCGCTTGTTGCGCGTCTCGGTGTCCTCGACCTTCTTGCTGGCCGTACCACCGATGTGGAACGTGCGCATCGTCAGCTGCGTGCCGGGTTCGCCGATCGACTGCGCGGCGATGATGCCGGCGGCGAGGCCCGGTTCGGCGAGCGCGCTGCGCGACAGGTCCATGCCGTAGCACTTCGCGCAGACCCCGACCGCCGCCTCGCAGGTCAGCGGCGAGCGGACCAGGATGCGTTCGCTGCTGGCCACCTGCTCGATGCGCTTGGCGATGTCGACGGTGATCAGGCCGTTGCGTTCGACGATGACCTCCTCGGTCAGCGGATCGAGGATCGCATGGCGCGACACGCGGCCGCGCACCGCGTCGACGAACGACACGGCGACCTTGTCACCCTGGTAGACCGTGCCCTTCTGGACGCCGTTCTCGGTGCCGCAGTCGTCGACCGAGACGATCACGTTCTGCGAGACGTCGGCGAGCTTGCGGGTCAGGTACCCCGAGTCGGCGGTCTTCAGCGCCGTGTCGGCCAGACCCTTGCGCGCGCCGTGCGTGGACGAGAAGTACTCGAGCACGCGCAGACCTTCGCGGAAGTTCGCCTTGATCGGCTGCTCGATGATCTTGCCCGACGGCTTGGCCATCAGACCGCGCATACCGGCGAGCTGACGGATCTGCTCGACCGAACCACGGGCCTTCGACATGACCATGCAGAAGATCGGGTTGACGTACAGCTTGCCGTCGCGCGTGTCGTTGCGCAGCTCGTGCAGCATGTCGTCGCCGATGCGCTCGCGGGCGTGGGTCCACGCGGCGATGACCTTCAGGTAGCGCTCGCCCTCGGTGATGATGCCGCGGGCGTGCGCCAGGTGGATCTTCTCCACCTCCTTCTGGGTCTGCGCGATGATCTTGTCCTTGGTCGGCGGCACGACCATGTCGTCCTTGCCGAACGACAGGCCGGCGCGCGTCGCCGCCTTGAAACCGGTCTCCTTGAGGTTGTCGAGCAGCCGCAGCGTCGCCTCACGACCGATCAACAGGTGGCAGTCGGCGATGATGTTCGACAGCGCCTTCTTGTCGAGGTCGTGGTTGTAGAACGGCATCCCCCATTCGAGGATCTCGTTGAACATGATGCGACCGGGCGTCGTCTCGATCAGCGTGCGGCCGTCGGTGACGATCGTGCTGCCCTGGGTGCGCACCTCGACGTCCTCGGCGAACAGGACCTTGATGCGCGCATGGATGTGCAGCTTGCCCATCGCATACGCCATCCACACCTCGTCGGGGCTCGAGAACGTCTTGCCCTCGCCGAGCTCGCCGGGCCGCGACAGGCTCAGGAAGTAGCAGCCGAGCACGATGTCCTGGCTCGGCGCGATGATCGGGCCGCCGTGGGCGGGCGAGAAGATGTTGTTCGTCGACAGCATCAGCGTCGACGCCTCGATCTGCGCCTCGAACGACAGCGGCAGGTGCACTGCCATCTGGTCGCCGTCGAAGTCGGCGTTGTAGCCCGAGCAGACCAGCGGGTGGATGCGGATCGCGTTGCCCTCGACCAGCACCGGCTCGAAGGCCTGGATGCCGACGCGGTGCAGCGTCGGCGCGCGGTTGAGCAGCACCGGGTGGTTCTGGATCACCTCTTCGAGGATGTCCCAGACCTCCTCGTCCTTGCGCTCGAGCATCTTCTTCGCCGACTTGATCGTGTCGGCGTGGCCGAGCTCCTTCAGGCGACGGATGATGAACGGCTGGAACAGTTCCAGCGCGATGATCTTGGGCAGGCCGCACTGGTGCAGCTTGAGGTCGGGACCGACGACGATCACCGAACGCGCCGAGTAGTCGACGCGCTTGCCGAGCAGGTTCTCGCGGAAGCGGCCCTGCTTGCCCTTGATCATGTCGGTCAAGGACTTCAGCGGCCGGTTGCTCGAGCCGAGCACCGGGCGGCGGCAACGGTTGTTGTCGAACAGCGCGTCGACCGACTGCTGCAGCATCCGCTTCTCGTTGCGGATGATGACCTCGGGGGCGTTGAGGTCGAGCAGCTTCTTCAGGCGGTTGTTGCGGTTGATCAGACGACGGTAGAGGTCGTTGAGGTCCGACGTCGCGAAGTTGCCGCTGTCGAGCGGCACGAGCGGCCGCAGGTCCGGCGGGATCACCGGGATCGCGTCGAGGATCATCCACTCGGGACGGTTGCCCGAGTCGCGCAGCATCTCGACGGTCTTCAGCCGCTTGATGATGTCCTTGATCTTCTGCTTGCTCTCGGTGCGCGAGAGGTCCTCGCGCAACGCCTCGCTGAGCTGGGCGAGGTCGAGACGGCGCAGCAGTTCGCGCACGGCCTCGGCCCCCATGCCGGCCTGGAACCCCATGCCGTACTTCTGGCGGGCCTGGCGGAACTCCTCCTCCGAGAGCAGCTGCAGCGGCTTCAGTGGCGTGTCGCCGGCGTCGACGACGATGTAGTCCTGGAAGTAGATGACCTTCTCGAGGCTGGCGGTCTTCAGGCCGAGCAGCGTGCCGAGGCGCGACGGCATCGCCTTGAAGAACCAGATGTGCGCAACCGGAGCGGCCAGGTTGATGTGGCCCATGCGCTTGCGGCGCACGCGGCTGTGCGTGATCATCACCCCGCACTTGTCGCAGGTGATGTTCTTGTGCTTGATGCCCTTGTACTTGCCGCACGAGCACTCCCAGTCCTTCTCCGGACCGAAGATGCGCTCGCAGAACAGGCCGTCGCGTTCCGGACGGTACGTGCGGTAGTTGATGGTCTCGGGCTTCTTGACTTCGCCGAAGGACCAGGTCCGGATGTCCTCGGGGGACGCCAGCTTGATCGTGACCGAAGCGTAGTCGTTGATCTTGTCGTAGATGGGTTCGACCATCGTTCGCCGCCTTGGTGCTTGCAGGTCGTCGCCGGCCGTTCGTCACGGGCGCGGCGCCGAGGGTCTGCGAATGGGAATCTGCGAGAGGGTATGCTGACGGAAGGTTGGAGCTGAGGTCGCGATCAGCCGGGGAGCATCGACTCCGCGGTACCGCGCTTGTGCAGCTCGATGTTCAGGCCGAGGCCCTTGATCTCGTTGCAGAGCACCCCGAACGACACCGGCGTGCCGGGTTCGAGGATGTTCTCGTTCTTGACCATGGCCTCGTAGATCTTGGTGCGCCCGTCGACGTCGTCGGACTTCACCGTGAGCAGTTCCTGGAGGATGTTGGCGGCGCCGTAGGCCTCGAGCGCCCACACTTCCATCTCGCCGAACCGCTGGCCACCGAACCGGGCCTTGCCGCCCAGCGGTTGCTGCGTGATCAGCGAGTACGGCCCGGTGGCGCGCGCGTGCACCTTGTCGTCGACCAGGTGGTGCAGCTTCAGCATGTACAGCGTGCCGACCGTGACGCGCTGCGTGAACGCCTCGCCGGTGCGACCGTCGTACAGCACCGACTTGCCGTCGGTGGCGAAGCCGGCCTTCTGTAGCACGGCCTCGATGTCCTGCTCGCTGGCGCCGTCGAAGACCGGCGTGACGGCCCGGAAGCCGAGGTGCTTGGCGGCCCAGCCGAGGTGGGTCTCGAGGATCTGACCGACGTTCATGCGGCTCGGCACGCCGAGCGGGTTGAGCACGATGTCGACCGGCGTGCCGTCGGCCAGGAACGGCATGTCCTCGACGGGCAGGATCTTGCTGATCACGCCCTTGTTGCCGTGGCGACCGGCCATCTTGTCGCCGACCGAGATGCGGCGCTTGGTCGACACGTAGACCTTGACCATCTCGAGCACGCCCTGCGGCAGCTCGTCGCCGCGCGACAGCCGGTTGACCAGCTTGTTCTTCTCGGCCTCGCTCTCTTCGATGCGGTCGTTGAACTCCTGCAGGATCTGCAGCAACGACTGGCGCTGCTTGGCATCCGACTGTTCCTCGGCGACCTGCCGGACCCGATCCCGGATCGCGCGCAGGTCGAGGATCAGCATGTCCTCGCCGATCGCCAGCTTCTTGCCTTCGGCGTTCTGCAGGGGGGCGCCGAGGATCTCCTTGGCGCTCTCCAGCAGGCGCTTGGTGCTGCTGCGGAACTGCTTCAAGAACTCGATCTCGGCGTTCTTGATCTCCTCGAGGTTGCGCGTGCGCTCCAGCTCGGTCAGGTTGACCTTGCGGCTGTACTTCTCGGCGCCGATGACGATGCCTTCGACACCGGTCGGCACCTCGAGCGAGGCGTTCTTCACGTCCTCGCCGGCGCGGCCGAAGATCGCGTGCAGCAGCTTCTCCTCGGGAGTCAGCTCGCTCTTGCTCTTCGGCGCGACCTTGCCGACCAGGATGTCGCCAGGCTTGACGCGGGTGCCGACGCGGACGATGCCGTTCTCGTCGAGGTGGCGGAGGGCCTTCTCGGAGACGTTCGGGATGTCGCGCGAGAACTCCTCGCGGCCGAGCTTGGTCTCGCGGATCTCGATCTCGAACTCGTCGATGTGGATCGACGTGTAGACGTCGTTCTTGACGAGGTTCTCGTTGAGCAGGATCGCGTCTTCGTAGTTGTAGCCGTCCCACGGCATGAACGCGACGGTCAGGTTGCGGCCCAGGGCCAGCACGCCGTTCTGCGTCGCAGCACCGTCGGCGAGCACCTCACCGGCCTTGCCCTTCTGGCCGAGCTTGACGATCGGCGTCTGGTTCTGGCAGGTGCGTTCGTTCAGCGCTTCGTACTTGCGCAGCTTGTAGACGTCGTCGCCGACGACGATCCGGTTGGCGTCGACCGCCGTCACGGTGCCGGCCTTGCGGGCCCGCACGACCATGCTCGAGTTGCGGGCGACGACCTCTTCCATGCCGGTCATCACCAGCGGCGCGTCGGTCTGCAGCAACGGCACGGCCTGCCGCTGCATGTTCGAACCCATCAGCGCGCGGTTGGCGTCGTCGTGCTCCAGGAACGGGATCAGCGACGCCGACACACCGACGACCTGCTTGGTGGAGACGTCCATGTACTGGACCTCCTTGCCGTCGACCAGCGCCGGATCGCCCTGCACGCGGGCGATCACGCGACCCTGGTCGTCACCGAGCAGTCGACCGTTCTTGTCGACCTCGGTGTCGGCCGGGGCCAGGATCGCCTCGTTCTCCTCGTCGGCGCGCAGGCGGACGATCTCGTCCGTCAGCTTGCCGTTCTTCACGACGATGTACGGCGTCGTCAGGAAGCCGTAGTCGTCCAGCGAGCTGTAGATCGCCAGGCTGGAGATCAGACCGATGTTGGAACCTTCCGGCGTCTCGATCGGGCACAGGCGACCGTAGTGCGAGATGTGCACGTCGCGCACCTCGAAGCCGGCCCGCTTGCGGTTGAGGCCGCCCGGGCCGAGCGCCGACAGGCGGCGTTCGTGCGTCAGCTGCGACAGCGGGTTGGTCTGGTCGACGACCTGGCTCAGTTCGCCGCGCGCGAAGAAGTAGTCGATCGCCGACGAGAACGTCTTGCTGTTGATCAGGTTGCGCGGCGTGACCGTGTCGACGTTCTCGAGGTTCATGCGCTCCTGGGCGGTGCGCCGGAGCTTGAGGAACCCCTTGCGGAACTCGTCGCCGGCGAGCTCGTGGATCGTGCGCACGCGGCGGTTGCCCAGGTGGTCGATGTCGTCGATCTCGCCGACGCCGGCCCGCAAGCCGAGGATGTACTTGATGGCCTGCACGAAGTCGCCGGCCGCCAGCGTCTGCTGGGTCTCGGGGACCTCGGTGCCGAACTTGCGGTGCAAGCGGAAGCGGCCGACGCGACCCAGCCGGTAGCGGGTCTCGTCGAAGAACTTCTCGTGGAACAGCTCGCGAGCCTTCTCCAGCTGCGGCGGGTTGCCCGGCCGCAGGCGCTGGTAGATCTTCAGCAGCGCTTCTTCGTGCGAATTGGTGGTGTCCTCGCGCAGCGTGTTGAGGATCAGGAAGTCCTCGACCTCACGCAGCACCTCGACCTCGCGCAGTTCGCTGCCGGCGATCGCCCGCGCGGCTTCCTCGGTGATCTCCTCGCCGCTGCGCACGAACGGGTCGCCGTTGGTCGCGTCGACGATGTCGCCGACCGCGTAGCAGCCGACCAGCGCCTTGGCGAACTTCGCCTCGGGGTCGGTCTTCTTGCGGCTGACCTTCTCGACCTCGTAGAACTCGCGCAGGATCGCGGCGTCGGTCGAGAACTTCTGGTCCATCGCCCGCAGCAGCGTGCTGCAGGAGAACTTGCCCGACTGGTCGATGCGGATGCTGATGACGTCCTTCTTGGTGACGTTCAGCTCGATCCACGAACCGCGCTCGGGGATGATCCAGCAGGAGTGCAGTTTCTTCTCGCCGGTGTGCAGTTCGACGGAGAAGTCGACGCCCGGCGAACGGTGCAGCTGGCTGACGGTGACGCGCTCGCTGCCGTTGACGATGAACTCGCCGCCGCCGATCATGATCGGGATCTCGCCGAGGTAGATGTCCTCCTCGACGGGCTCCGGCTTGACCAGGCGCACACGGATCCGGAACGGATACCCGAAGGTGCCGCGCAGCTTCCGGCACTCCTCGACGGTGTACCGCGGGCGGCCGAGCTCGTAGCTCACGTACTCGAGGCTGAGCGTCTTGTCGTACGAGTAGATCGGGAAGACCTCTCGCAACAGCGCTTCCAGACCTTCGTTCTGGCGCCGGTTCGGCGGAACGTCAGGCTGCAGGAAGTTCAGGTACGACTTCGTCTGCATTTCGACGAGGTCGGGGATCTCTGCGACGGACTTGGCGCGTCCGTAGACTACGGTCTCCATGCGGTTCCACCTGTGCGCCCGCGTCCGGGCCCATCGCTATGCGATCCGACTGTGCTCTGCGAGCCGGCGCACGATCGACGACCGTGCCACCGGAGATCCCGCGGGACGATCCGAGCCGGGACGACGGCAAGCCGCAGGCGGCGCCGGAGCCACAGCAAAAATCGGTCCAACGGGGTTGGAATGCTACAGAACCCACCCACCCGCTCGCAACTCAAATTGCGAACTGGTGGCCGGGTCCCTGGCTCTTCGGTACGAGACACGAGCCGCCGGAAGCCGCGGGCAGCTCGCCCACAGTCTCCGGCAACCAGTACCCGTACAGGGCACTACTTGAGCTCGACCGTGGCGCCAGCCTCGGTCAGCTTCTTCTTGAGATCGTTGGCTTCGTCCTTGCCAACGCCTTCCTTGACGGGCTTCGGGGCCTCGTCGACCAGGGCCTTGGCTTCCTTGAGGCCGAGGCCGGTGATCTCGCGGACCACCTTGATGACGTTGATCTTGTTCGCGCCGCCGTCCTTCAGGACGACCGTGAACTCGGTCTTCTCTTCGGCGACCGGAGCAGCACCGGCAGGAGCGGCCGCGGCGACCGCGACAGGCGCGGCAGCGGAGACGCCCCAGCGGGCCTCCATGGCCTTGACGAGTTGGGCAGCCTTGCCGAGGCTCAGGCTGTCGATCTTGGTGAAGATTGCCTCGAGATCAGCGTCGAGGACCACGTTTTGAGCTTCCGACATGATGGAACGACCTCCGGGGGATTCTGGAATGCGTTTGGGGGTTGGTATGCGAAACCGACGCGCCGGTGGATGCCGCGCCCGTCGGGAGATGGGTTGGACTAGCTGGCGGCGGCCTCACCGGCTCCGCCGGCCTGGTCGACCTTGGCCTGGATGCAGCGCGCCATGCCTCCGGCAAGCGCTTGCACCACCGAGGCGAGCGAGCGGGCCGGACCGCTGATCGCCGAGACGATCTGCGTGTTGACGGTGTTGCGATCGGGCAGGTCGGCGATCAGCGCCGCATTGGCGCCGACATAGGCCTGGCCCTCGACGACACCGCCCTTGATGGTCAGCGGTGCATCCTTGGTGGCCTTGATCCAGTCGCGCAGGATCTTGGCAGCCTGGATCGCGCCTTCCTTCTGGGCGATCGCCACAGCACAGCGGCCCTTGAACACCGACCCGAGGTCGAGGTTCATGCCCGCGAAGGCCTTGGTGGCGAGACGGCCGCGCACCACGCGGTAACGCACGCCAGCGGCGCGCATCTTGGTGCGGATTTCGATGTCCTGCTTGGGCAGGACCTTACCGAACTCGACGACGACGCAGGAGCCCATTTCGCGGAACTCCTTCTGCAGATCGTCGAGCAGGATCGTGTTGACCAGATTCGGCATGGCTGTGCTCCTTATTCGACCGCGAGCTGGACGCCGGGGCCCATCGACGTGGACACGACGACCTTGCGGATGAACGTGCCCTTGGCTTGAGCCGGGCGCAACGTCCGCAGGTGGTCGACGAATGCGGTGATGTTCGCGGCCAGATCGTCGGCTGCGAACGACTTCTTGCCGACCGCCGCGTGCACGTTGGCGCCCGCGTCGGTACGGAACTCGATCTTGCCGGCCTTGAACTCGCGCACAGCGTCGGCGACGTTCGGCGTCACGGTACCGGCCTTCGGCGAGGGCATCTTGCCCTGCGGACCGAGGACCTTACCGAGCTTGCCGACGTAACGCATCATGTCCGGCGACGCGATGGTCATGTCGAAGTCGGTGAAGCCCTTCTCGATCTTGTCGGCGAGGTCCGCGGAGCCGACGAAGTCGGCGCCGGCGGCCAGGGCGGCCTGGGCTTTCTCGCCTTCGGCGAACACGGCGATCCGGACCGACTTGCCAGTGCCCTTGGGCATGCTGACCGAGCCGCGGACCAGCTGGTCCGTCTTCTTCGGATCGATCCCGATGCGGACCACGATGTCGACAGCTTCGTCGAACTTCGGACCCTGCAACGACTTGATCAACGCCAACCCCTCGGTGAGGGGGTAGCGCTTGGTGCGGTCGACCTTGGCGGCGACCTTCTCGTAGCGACGGCTGCGCTTGCGTGCCATGAATGCTCCTCGTTCGGTTGCCGGTGTGGCCTGCTCAGCCCGGCTGGGCTTGCTGCAGGCTGGCGCCGGCGGATTTCACTCGGTACTCGATCGTCGACCTGGATCTGCCGCCGACTCGGGTCAGTCGACGGCAGGGGTCAGTCGACGACCCGGATCAGTCGACCACCTGGATGCCACACGAACGCGCGGTGCCTTCCACCATGCGCATCGCTGCGTCCACGTCGGCCGCGTTCAAGTCCTTCATCTTCAGCTGGGCGATCTCACGCACCTGCGTGCGGTTGACCTGACCAGCCACCTGGCTGCCTGGGGTCTTCGCGGCGGACGCGATCTTGGCGGCCTTCTTCAGCAGCACCGAAGCGGGAGGCGACTTGTAGGCGAGAGTGAACGTCCGGTCCTTGTAGACCGTGACGACCACCGGGATGATCATCCCCGACTGGGCGCGCGTCTCGTCGTTGAACTGCTTGACGAACTGCCCGATGTTGACACCGTGCTGACCCAACGCGGGGCCAACGGGCGGTGCCGGGGTCGCAGCGCCCGCCGGGCACTGCAGCTTGATCTGTGCGGTGATTTCCTTGGCCATGTCTGTCTCTTTGCGGTGCTGGCGGACCTCGGCGCATGCCTTGGCCCTCCCACAGGAAGAGCCCGCGGGGACTGGGGAGCAGTCGTCCCGCGGCTCCGGACGGCACGAGCCCGTCCGGCATAGGGGGGCGAAGAGTGAAACAGATCACGCCCCGCGTGTCAACCATCGAAAAGACTTCTTCGCGGGATTTTGCACTGCCGCGCGACGCCTAGTTCGGATCCGCAGACCTTGCTGCTGCGGCAGCGGCCCGGGCTCGTGGTGCCCCAGCTGGGTCAGCGGGGGCGGCCAACACGGCCGCCCGAACCGACGGGCGGCCTGGGCCACCAGGCTGCCGACGGGCAGCCTGGTTGCGGTGGACCCTGCCTGGTTGCGGTGGATCCTGCCCCGCCCTCCCGAGCGATTAGATCAGCTCGACTTCCCAGTAGCCGAGCGACATCGGGGTCGGGCGACCGAAGAAGTTCACGGAGACGTCGAGGGTCCCCTTGTCGGCGTGCACTTCCTCGACGACCGCGTCGGTGTTCTCGAAGGCGCCGGTCTTGATCTTGACCCGATCGCCCTTCTTGAACGACACCGCCACCTTCGGCTGATCCTTGCTGGCATTCATGCTGGCCAGCACCTTCTCGACGTCCTCGCCGCGGGCCGGCGTCGGCTGCGTGTGCCCCCCCACGAAATCGCCGAAACCCGGCGTTTCGCGCAGGACGAACCAGATCTCGTCGGACAGGTCCATCTCGACCATCAGGTAGCCGGGATAGAGCTTGCGGCGCTTGACGACCTTCTTGCCATTCCGGTGGTCGGCGATCGTCTCGACCGGCACGACGATCTGTGGCACCAGGTGTTCGATGCCCGACTGCTTCAGCCGGCGAACCATGCTTTCGCGGATCCGGTCCTCGCGACCGACCTGGACGCGCAGGAAGTACCAGTCGAGAGCCATCAGCCACCCCCCGCGCCAGTCGTCGGCAACACGATCGCCATCAGCGACAGCAGCACGACGTCGGCCCCGGCCAGGAAGACGAACAGCACGATCACCATGACGGTGACCGCCATCGTACCCTGCCAGGCTTCGCCCCACGTCGGCCAGGTGATCTTGCGCATCTCGCCTTCGGTCTCGACCAACGCACCGACGACGCGCGGCCGGGTCAGGATGGTGCGAATCACCACCACGGCGACGAGCAACACCCCGAGCGCGATCAGCGTCGACAGCTTCAACTGGCCGAGCAGCGGGAACGGATCGACGTAGGTCTGGTTCGACTCACCCAGCCACCGATCGAGCACGCTGACCAGACCGCCGCCGTAGAAGCAGCCGTACATGACGAGCAGCGTCAGCCCCCAGAACGAGAGCATGCGCGCGTAGCGTCCTTGGTCCTTGCGATAACTCACGAACTTCTCCGGTCGTACAACAGACTTTCGCCCGGAACGACACGCGGGTGCGGTCGGGCCGGGCGTTCGAGGTGAGGAATACTACTGCAGGCGGACCGGAAACCAACGAACTTTCCCGGTCGGAACACGGGTCGGGCACACGCACTGGGCACTGCGCCCAGGCGGGTCGCACCAACCGCCGTGCCAACCACCGGAGAAGCCGTTCGCCGCGGGCCGCCTTGGCGGGGTCGACGACTGGGCCAAGCCCAGGATCGACCAGCGAAATGGCAGGGCAGGAAGGAATCGAACCCTCAACCGGTCGATTTGGAATCGACAGCTCTACCAATTGAGCTACTGCCCTACACGAACGACCCGGCAGCTGCACTGACCGGATCGTGGTGTCGAGGCTGCGGTGGCCCGCAGGCATCCACGAAGGTTGCCCTCCGCCTCGACGGGATGCACCAGCGGGCCGGGTGGCCCGATGGGCGCGGGGTCGGTACGAGACCGGCCCCGCGAGTCAGGAGCCTCACCCGATCAGGCGAGGATCTTCGTCACGCGACCGGCGCCGACCGTGCGGCCACCTTCGCGGATCGCGAACTTCATCTTCTCTTCCATCGCGATCGGCATGATCAGCTCGACGGTGACCTCGACGTTGTCGCCGGGCATGCACATCTCGGCGCCCTTGAGCTGCGCCGTGCCGGTCACGTCGGTCGTGCGGAAGTAGAACTGCGGGCGGTAACCCGACATGAACGGGGTGTGGCGACCACCTTCGTCCTTGGTCAGGGCGTAGACCTGCGCCTCGAACTTGGTGTGCGGGGTGACCGTCTTCTTGGCGGCCAGCACCATGCCACGCTCGATGTCCTCCTTCTTCAGACCGCGGAGCAGCAGACCGACGTTGTCGCCGGCGATGCCCTCGTCCAGGGTCTTCTGGAACATCTCGACGCCGGTGACCGTGGTGTCGCGGGTCTCGCGGATCCCGACGATCTCGACCGTCTCACCGACCTTGACCTTGCCGCTCTCGACGCGGCCGGTGGCGACGGTGCCACGGCCTTCGATCGAGAACACGTCCTCGACCGGCATCAGGAACGGCTTGTCGATGTCGCGCTTCGGCTCCGGGATCGCGCGATCGATCGCGGCGACCAGGTCGAAGATGCACTTGCTGTCCGGGTTGTCACGGCCCGGGTTCGGGGTCTGCAGGGCCTTGAACGAAGCGCCGCGCACGACCTCGGCGGTGTCGCCGGGGTACTCGTACTTGCTCAGCAGCTCGCGGACTTCCATCTCGACCAGGTCCAGCAGTTCCGCATCGTCGACCAGGTCGCACTTGTTCAGGTAGACCACGATCGCGGGCACACCGACCTGACGGGCCAGCAGCACGTGCTCCTTGGTCTGCGGCATCGGGCCGTCGTCCGCCGCGACCACCAGGATCGCGCCGTCCATCTGCGCCGCACCCGTGATCATGTTCTTCACGTAGTCGGCGTGGCCGGGGCAGTCGACGTGGGCGTAGTGGCGGTTCTCCGACTCGTACTCGACGTGCGCCGCCGAGATCGTCACGACGCGCGACGCATCGCGGACCGTGCCGCCCTTGGCGACCGCAGCGTACTCCTTGTACTTGGCCATGCCGACCGAAGCGAGCGTGTAGGTCAGCGCTGCGGTCGTCGTGGTCTTGCCGTGGGCGACGTGCCCGATCGTCCCCACGTTGACGTGGGGCTTGGTTCTCGTGAAGGTTTCCTTGGCCATGGGTCTCGAACTCGGGGGCCGCTCGGCCCGCAACACTGAAAGGGGGAACTGCGATCGGCCGACCGCGGGCGCACCGGGCGCCGACGGACCGACCGAAGTGAAGGTGGATACCGATGATGGAGCTGCTGGCGGGATTCGAACCCGCGACCTCCTCCTTACCAAGGAGGTGCTCTA
>DAIMFJ010000027.1:23371-27489 GCA_036724695.1 Planctomycetota bacterium | reverse complement strand
CGCCGAACCGTTCGGCCTGCAACCAGTCCTGCCCGAACGCCGGCGCCAACGCCAGCGCCGCGAGCGCTCCGATCGCCAGCGGCGGCTCGAACGGCCCGCCGCCGGCCGCGGTCGCCACCGACCGGCTCGCCGACCACACCAGCGCGATCGCCAGCAACACCGTCAGCGCCGCCGCGAACTGCAGGTTCAGTCCCGGCACGGCCAACAGGCCCAGCAACACGCCGCGCTGTCCCGGCAACCATGGCCCTGGGCCCGGTTCGTACCACGTGGCCAGGTCCCAGGCGCTGCCAGGCAGACCTTGTGCGGCCCGCGCCGCGACCGGCTCGGGGTACGGCGCGGCCCACAGCACATAGCAGAGAGCCACCGCGACGGGCAGCAACGCAACCAACCACAGACTGCGACGGATCCAGTGCACACGGACTCCCGGGTCGAAACGGACTGCAACCTTACCGGCTGATCGACGACGGCGCGGCGCCGACCGCAGCCCGATTCCGCCCGGCTGCCGGCGCACCGCGCGCTCGCGCGACCGGCAGACCTCTCAGCCGGTCGCCGGGCCGCCCGAGCCGCGCGCCGCCACCAGTTGGCTGGTGTGCACGGCCCGGCTCTGCCAATCGCCCACCGCGACACCCTGCCGCGACGGGCACAACTCGAACACCGGGCAGTCGACGCACTGCGGCGCCTTCGCCAGGCACACGTAGCGGCCCAACAGCAGCAAGCGATGGCCACCGTCGATCCACTGCTCCTGCGGCAACTGCCCGCACAGGTCCTGTTCGACCTTGTCGGCGACCTTCGCCGCCGACAGCCCCAGCCGTTGGCTGACCCGCATCACATGGGTGTCGACGACGATCCCCGACGGGATCCGGAACGCGATGCCGAGCACCAGGTTGGCGGTCTTGCGAGCCACGCCGGGCAAGGCCAGCAGCTGGTCGAGGTCGGCCGGCACCGCGCCGCCGTGCTGTTCGGCCAGGACCAGGCTGGCCCCCTGGATCGCCTTGGCCTTGTTGCGGAAGAACCCGGTGCGGTGCACGACCTCCTCGACCTCGGCGCGCGGGGCGGCCGCCAGCGCCGCCGGCGTCGGCCAGCGCGCGAACAGGCTCGGCGTCACCGTGTTGACGGTGCGGTCGGTGCTCTGCGCACTGAGGATCGTCGCGATCAGCAGCGTCCAGGCGTCCTGGTGGTCGAGCTCGCACTTCGGCTCGGGGATGGCTACGGCGAGCCGCCGCATCAGCTCCACCGGGTCGGCTGACGGACCGCGCACTTCGGTCGGCGGGGGGCTGGAACGCTTCTTGGGCACGCGCCTACACGGTACGGGGTTCGCCCCGCCAGACTCAACTGCGAGTTCCGAACACGGCCGTGCCGAGCCGGACCAGCGTCGAACCGGCGGCGATCGCGGCGTCGAGGTCGCCGGACATGCCCAGACTCAGGATCGGCAGGGGCTGGCCGCTGTGCGCGCGCAGCTCGGCGAGCAACGTCGCCACGGCCGCGAACACCGGCTCGGGTGCGGCCGCCAACGGCCCCATCGCCATCAGGCCCTGCACCCGCAGACGCGGGCAACGGCTGCGCACGTGGGCCAGCAACTCGCCGACCTGCGCCGGCGGGCAGCCGTGTTTGCTCGGTTCGCCGGTCGCGTGCACCTGCAGCAACACGTCGAGCGAACCGCCGCGGCGCGCCAATTCGCGCTGCAGTTCGTCGGCCAGCCGCACCCGATCCAGACTGTGCAACAGCGCCAGCCCGGGGACGCCGAGCAGCTCCGCGACCTTGTTGGTCTGCAGCGACCCGATCATGTGCCAGCGCAGGTCCGGCAGGTCGCCGAGCTGCGCGGCCTTGCCGACCAGCTCCTGCACGCGGTTCTCGCCGAAGTTGCGCTGGCCGAGGGCGTACGCGGCCCGCACCGCCGCTGGCGGATGCGTCTTGCTGACCGCGAGCAGTTGCACGGCGGTCGGCGCCCGGCCGGCGCGCACGGCGGCGGCGGCGATCTGCCGCTGCACCGCCTGCAGCCGTTCGCCGAGTTCGTCGCCGCTCATGCTTCCGGCCAGTGGGCGGTCAGCGGCCCCGGGAACAGGATCCGACCGCGCCGCAGCAGCATCTCGCGGTCGTCGACGACGAAGCCGCTCAGCAGCGCATCCCACGCTTCGTAGTGGTCGCACAGCATCACCCACTCGCGCAGGGCCTGGCCGATGCGCGGGTCGCCGGCGTGGCGCTCGCCGAGTTCGCGTGCCACTTTGCGCAGGAACGCGACCGTCTCGTCGCGGAACGTCGCCGGCGTGACCTCGTCGGGCCGGAACCCGAACTGCTCGATCAGCTCGGCCCGGTAGGCGGCGCCGACCTGACGGATCGACGCTCCGAGCAATACATCGGCGACCGCACGCGCGAGGTTCATCGGTCCGAACCCCGCGGCCTAGTGGCGGAAATGGCGTTGGCCGGTGAACACCATCGCGACGTTGCGTTCGTCGGCGGCCGCCACGACCTCGGCGTCGCGCTTGCTGCCGCCGGGCTGGATCGCCGCGGTGACGCCGGCGTCGGCGCAGACCAGGAAGCCGTCCGCGAACGGGAAGAACGCGTCGCTGGCGGCCACCGCGCCGCGGGCGCGCACGCCGGCCTTGTCGACGGCGATCTTCGCGGCGTCGACGCGACTCATCTGCCCGGCCCCGCCGCCGACCGTCGCGAAACCGCCTTGGGCGGCCGCGGCCAGCACGATCGCGTTCGACTTGACGTGCTTGCAGACCCGCCACGCGAACGCCAGGGCCTGCTGCTCGGCCTCGCTCGGGGCGCGCTTGCCGGCGACGTCGCGCCGCGGCGTCTCGCTCGGCACGTCCGCGGTCTGCAGCAGGAAGCCACCCGACACCTGCCGGGCGACGAAGCGGTTGCGCGCGACGGTGTCGGGCGCGCCGCCCAGATCGAGCACCCGCACGCTGCCGCCCCACTTCGCCTTCTGCAGCACCGGCAGCACGGCAGGGTCGACGGTCGGGGCCACGATCACCTCGAGGAACGTGCCGCTGGCGACGATCGCCTCGGCGGTGGCGACGTCGAAGCGGCGGTTGGTGGCCAGGATGCCGCCGAACGCCGACACCGGGTCGCTCTGCAGCGCCAGGTCGAACGCCCGCGGCAGGTCGGTGGCGATCGCCGCGCCGCACGGGTTGTTGTGCTTGACCAGCACGCAGCTCGGCTGGTCGAACTCGAGCGCCAGCGCCAGCGCGGCGTCGGCGTCGAGCAGGTTGTTGTAGCTGAGCTCCTTGCCGCTGAGGATCCGCGCGTCGACCAGGCCCGGCGACGGGTCGCCGATCGTGTACACCGCGGCGTGCTGGTGCGGGTTCTCGCCGTAGCGCAGGTCGTTGACCTTGTCGCCGGCGAACGCGATCTGGCCGGGGAAGAACGGCTCGCCGGACTGCGTGCGCCGTTCGCAGTCGAACCACTGCGCGATCGCCGCGTCGTACGCCGCGGTGTGCGCGAACGCCTTCGCGGCGAGCCGCCGCAGCACCGCCGCCGGGGCCGTGCCGCCGCCTTCGCGCAGCGCGTCGAGCACCCCGCGGTAGTCGGCCGGATCGACCACCACCGCGACGCTGGCGTGGTTCTTGGCGGCGCTGCGGATCATCGCCGGCCCGCCGATGTCGATGTTCTCGACGACGTCGTCGCGGGTGGCCCCCGGCTTGCGCGCCGTCTCGCGGAACCGGTACAGGTTCACGCACAGCACGTCGATCGCGTCGATGTGGTGCGCCGCCATCGCCTCGACGTGCGTCGGCAGGTCGCGCCGCGCCAGCAGGCCGCCGTGCACCTTGGGGTGCAGCGTCTTCAGCCGGCCGTCCATCATCTCCGGAAAGCCGGTGTACTCGGCGACCTCCTGCGCCTCGACGCCGGCCGCGCTCAGCACCTTGCGCGTGCCGCCGGTCGACAGGATCGCGAACCCCAGCGCCTGCAGCCCGCGCGCGAACTCGACGATCCCGTCCTTGTCGGTGACCGACAACAGAGCCCTTCTCATTTGCGCGCCTCGTCCTTGCGTTTGATCAGGTAGGCCTCGAGGAACGGATCGAGGTCGCCGTCGAGCACGCCGTGCACGTCGCTGGTCTCGTGGTCGGTGCGCAGATCCTTGCACATCTGGTACGGCTGCAGCACGTAGCTGC
>DAIMFJ010000027.1:0-23361 GCA_036724695.1 Planctomycetota bacterium | reverse complement strand
CGCCGTCTCGCGGGTCTTGTGCTGGCTGCGCTCCATCTGGCACGCCACGACCAGCCCGGTCGGGATGTGCGTCAGGCGGATCGCCGACTCGGTCTTGTTGACGTGCTGACCACCGGCACCCGACGCCCGGTAGGTGTCGACCTTGAGGTCTTCCTTCTTGATGTCGACGTTGATCGTGTCGTCGAACTCGGGCACCACCTCGACCGACGCGAACGACGTCTGCCGGCGGCCCTGGCCGTCGAACGGGGAGATGCGCACCAGCCGGTGCACGCCCTGTTCGGCCTTCAGTTTGCCGTACGCGTACGGCCCACGGATGATGATCGTGGCGTTCTTGATGCCGGCTTCCTCGGCCTTCTGGAAGTCGCTCTCGATGACCTCGCAGTCGTGCTTGTTCGCCCACTTGACGTACATGCGGAGCAGCATCTCCGCGAAGTCCGACGCATCGACGCCACCCGCCCCCGGTTGCAGGGTCAGGATCGCGTTCATGCCGTCGTGCTCGCCGCCGAGCATCAGCTGGAACTCCAGCTTGTCGAGCTCGCCGTCGATGCGCTTCTGCACGTCGTCGAGATCGGCTTCGACCGCCGACGGGTCGTCCTCGCCGAGTTCGATCAGGACCCGACCGTCCTCGACCAATTTGGCCAGGCGGTCGAGCGGCTCGACGACGCCGATGCAGGCCTTCTTCTTGGCGGCGAGCTGCTGCGCTTTCTCGGGTTCGTCCCAGAACCCGGGCAGGGTCATCTGGTGCTCGATGTCCGCGAGCTCACGGTGGCGGCGAGGGTAGTCAAAGACTCACCTTGATCGATGCGATCCTTTGCTCGGCGTGGTTCAGCGCGTTGCTGTAGTCGTTCAGACCCATGGGATTCGCATCAGACCACCCTGGATGCGGAAGTCCAGCCCGAACTGCTCCGGTCGCAAGGTCGCCTGCCGGCCACTCGCCACGCGTCAGCCGCGCGACCGAGGAAAGTGAAACCCGCGACGAGCACTGCAGGCAAAGGATCGAAGTCGGCGAATCATGGCCCGCCGCGGGTTTCGTGTACCGATTCGTCGTGCCAGGCACGACACGCTGATTCTCGGCGGCGCCGCGGCGCGCATGAGTGCCGAGTCGTCAAGCCGGTTGACGCCACGGAGCGGCTCCAGCCGGCACCCGCGATCGCATCGGCAGAACGCGTTCGCGCGGCGCTCGAGGCCCTGGCAAGTTCGGCTCGCAGCGGGACTTCGCCGGCCGCCGCACCACGCGCCGTGGCGATTCGCGGCAACGCCGCCGAGCGCGCGCTGCGAGCACCGGTTCGCTCACTGCAGGCCGAGCAGGCGCTTCATGTTGGCGACCCAGGCGCGCAGCGCCACCAGCGACGCCGCGGTCGCCTCGCGGATCTGCACGTCGCGCTCGAACGTCTCGGCGAGCAGCTCGAGCAGCTGCACCCGCGCGGCGTCGGACAGGGTCGGATCGAGGATGCGTTCGACCATCGGCCGGACCGCCTCGAGGAACCGGGGGTCCTGGTTGCGGTGACGGGCTTGCAGCTCCAGCAACAGGGATTCGACGCGCGGCATGGGTTCTTCCTCGCCGCCCGGTGAGGGTTCCGGTGCGGCGTAGAAGCCTACCACCAGGGTTGCCGCGGGGCGGGGTCCACAGGCCCCGCATCGGGTGATCGCGCGATGGCACTGGCCGTGCGGCGCAGCGGAAATCGTCGCACCAGCCTGCCGACTCAGATCACCGCGCCGGCGTTCAGCCCCGGCCCCAACCCGGCGGCATGGCTCGGCACGGTCGCCTGCAAGCGCCGCCGCGCCAGCGACGCCGACAGCTCGTAGCTCTTCAGCTTGTTGTAGAGCGTCTTGGTGTCGATGCCGAGGCTGCGCGCAGCGCGCGTCTTGTTGCCGCCGTGCGCAGCCAGCACCCGCAGGATGTGCAGCTTCTCGACCTCGGCGAGCGGCAGGCCCAGGTGCGAGTCCGGTTCGATGACGACCAGTTCGTGTTCGCCGCGCGCCAGGTGTTCGCGCAGCTCTGGCAGCGTGCGCGGCGCCACCACTTCGGCGGGTGCACCCGCCGCATGCCAACCGACCATGATCTGACGAAGCCGGGCGGCGCCTGGGTCGCGGCCCGAGTACAGGAGGATGCGCTTGCTCTGGGTCATGTGTGAGCCCCTACGTCGCAAGGGTGCCGAGATTGCGACGGGCAGTTGCCGAAGCGCGGCCGTTCCTGCCGCGAATTTCAGCGAACCTGCACAGATCGTTCGGCGATCCGGTCCCACTACGGGATCCCCCTGACCCCCGGCTCGCCAGCCAGCTGCGCCTACAACCAGCGCTTGGGGCTGAGCGACAGGTGCCCCGAACCCGTGCGCAGCACGATCTCGACGGCCCCGTCGCCCCGCTAGCCGCGCAGCGCGCCGCTGTAGCCCTTCTGCTCGACCTCGAGGCCGAACCCGTTGCCGATCTTGCCGACCGAGGCCACCGCGTCGACCACGAACCCGCAGGTGTCGGGCACGTGGCACTGCACGGTGCCTTGCCCGGTCACCAGGGTGATCCGGCGCGCCGGCTTCTCGACGAACACCTGCATGTCGCCCAGGCCGGTCTCGAGATCGACATCGCCCACCTGATCGAACGCGATCACGTTGCCGGTGCCGGTCCGCGCCGCGACGTCCGCCTTGCAGCGTTCGAAGCGCAGGTCGCCGCGGTTGGTGCGCACCTTGGTCGGCGCGGCCCGGTCGGCCATCGTGACGTGGCCGTTGCCGGCGACGACCACTTCGAGCGGCAGCCCGGCCGGCACGAACAACCCGACCTCGAGACCGAACACTCCCGGCGGCTGGCCCGCCGGGATGCCCGGGGCGCGCACGACCAACAGGGTCGGGTCGGCCGGGTCCGGGGCGGCGGCGAACTGCAGCGCGATCGCCTCCAGGTTGGCCAGGCTGGCGGCACTGTCGGCGGCCCGGCGCACGCCGCCCTGGTAGCGGATCGTGCGCCCCTCGCCGGGCACCACCCCGACGGTGCCGGTCGGCACTTCGACGCGGAGCTTCGCGATGCCGTCTGGAATCGCCAGTTCGCCGTCGAACTGAGCGGTCGAACGGTGCCCGAGAGGACCGCCGCAACCCACTACCAAGAAACACATTACGACACCCGTGGTAAGCCCGGTCCATCGGCTCGGGCGGGGCAGGGGGCAGCGCTGCGGGGCAGGGGTCAGGTCGGCCATGGCATCTCCACGATCTCGGCGGCCCCGGAGTTTCCACTTTCTTCGGACGTTGTACACGTTCGATCGTCTCGTTCCTGGCCGACCAGCCGGGCCCGAGTCCGGCCACTCCTTGCCTCGTCCCTCTCCCCGAGCATGGTCAAGACCAACGCGCAGAGCCAACCCGACCCGGTGACGATGGTCGCGTACCAACGCGCCATCACCGAGTACGCGGACAGCCTGAAGGCCTACGCGACGCGCCTGCTCGGCGACCCGACGACGGCCGAAGACGTCGCGCAGGATGCGTTCCTGGCGCTGTACCGCCATCTCGCGCAGGTGCCGACGTCGGCGTTCCGGCCGTGGCTGTACCGGGTCGCGCGCAACCTGTGCCTCGACCAGCTGCGGCGGCGCAAGTTCAAGGTCAGCCTGTTCCGCGACCTGCAGAAGGACGACGAACAACCGTTCGTCGCCGAGGATCAGGAAGCCGCCCCGCCCGATCGCATCGCCGAGACGCGCGAGGCCAACGCCGCGATCGAGGCGGCGATCGCCGAATTGCCGCAGAGATTCCGGGAGGCGTTCCTGCTCTGCGAAGTCGAGGGGATGAGCTACGAGGACGCGGCGGCCGTGATGGGCTGCCCCGTCAAGACCGTCTCGACGCGCCTGTTCCGGGCCCGCCAGCGGTTCAAGTCGCTCGTCAGTCGATGGATCAAGGTCTGACCCCGGCTGCCAGCGTTCGCGTCCGTACCATCGCCCACCACCACCTGTCCGCACCGCCTAGCCGATCCCGCCCGCCACGATGAACTGCAACACCTGCCGATTCGAGCTGTCGCAATGCCTGGACGGCCGCCTGCCGTCGGGGCGGCGCGCGACGGTTCTACAGCACGTCGACGACTGCGCTCCGTGCGCCGAGTACTGGGCCGAGATGCAGGCCGCGCAGCAGCTGGTGCTGCGCCTGCCGAGCCACCGCGTCGGTGGCGACTTCCGCGACCGTCTGTGGGCGCGCATCCAGGCCGGCGAAGGCACGCCCGACGCGGTGTTCCGCGAGCCGGTGTCGCTGCTGACCAAGGCGCGCTACGCGCTGACCGGTGCAGCGGCCGCCGCGGCGGTGTTGCTGGCGGCGCTGTGGCTGCGCGACGAGGGCAACCCGACGGTCGAGACGCCGATCGCGCAGGGCGACCTCGGCACCCCGCCCGACCTCGGCGGCGGCGACCCCAACGCGAACCGGCTCGAACGCCGCATCGCGCCGTCGCCCGCCACGATCGAACTCACCGGCGCACCGACCTTCGTGTCGGCGGCGCAACCGCTGACCTCCGACCTGGTCGCCGTCGAAGCCGCCAAGCAGTTCCAGCAGCGCTTCCTCGACGCCAACCAGGCGATCCAGCGACTGACGCTCGAACCGGCCGACGGCGCGGCCCTGCGCCGCGCCTTCGAGAGCGCCGACGAGCTGCGCGGCTACGGCCACGTGCTGCTGACCCTGCGCGACCGCGACCGCCTGTCGTTCCGCGACGTCGACGTCGACGCCGACCTGCGGGTCGCCGTCAACATGCTCGACGCCCGGCGCCTGCAGAAGCGCAACGTCGACACCGTGCGCAGCGTCGTCGCGCCGGCCCTGGCCAGCAAGCACCTCGGCAACCTGGTGCGCACGCTGCGCGTGCAGCCGTCGATCGACCCGAGCGAGGAGACCGAGGTCCTCTGGCGCCTCAACCTGATGCAGCCCGAGGCGTTCGAACGGATGTTCTTCGTGATGGGCGACCCGAACGAGGTCTGCGAGTCGTTCGGCCTGCCGCGCCGGCCGGAGGTGTTCTTGTTCGAGGGCCAGTGCGGCCCGCAGTGGGTCGCACCGCGCAGCGCCGTACAGCGCTTCGAGGTGCAGATCCTGCGCCGCAGCGCCCCGAGCCAACCGAGCGGCGACGCGCGGCGGTAGGCTGGCGCGGGGAGCACGGCGGCTTCGCCAAGGCGCGGCTGCGCTGGGGGGTTGAAGCTGGAGGGCGGCCGGGGTGATTGCGAGGTTGCACACCAGGAAGAGCCGGGCATGGCGCGCCGGTTCTGGCTGGGGGTGAGGATTCCCGCACGTGAATTGGCTCGCCGCGCGCCGGCCCGGGAGCTCAGGAGCCACCTGACGGTGGGGGCGACTCGCCACCGTCGCCACCCGTGCCTTCTGGCAGCCTCCACTTCGCGAATGCCACGCTCAGCGCATGGCCCGTGCACACCGCCGACATGGCGATCAGGAGCGATGCCAGGATCGTCTTCGTGACGAACAAGCCGACGCCAAGGACACTCAGAGCCTTGTAGGCGAACCCACGGCCCGCCCACTCAAAGGTGGCGTAGGCCACGAGAACCAACGACAACACCAAGGCATAGTAGGTCAGGAAACCCCAACGAATTGGAGTGGATGGACCACCTGGTCGCAAGGCACGCGCCCAGCCTGTCAACCAGAAGGCTACAGCATGACATGCGAGGCTCACAGGCAACAGGCAGAGAGCCCCAAGAACTCCGACCTTATCGACGTCTGTCAACCAGGCCCACACCCATAAGCCGACACTCCATCCTGGGCCCAGGACGCATGCGAGCAACCACAGCCCCATGGCAAGGAGCTTCCTTTCAGCGTCCGGCGTGCCGCGCGTCAACTCCGGACCCATATCCTGGTTCCTGTACACCTTGCCTCGTTGCTACGCGACCGAGGGCGACAATCGGCGGAGATACTCACGGCCTTGGATGGAGAGGATGTGGCACTGGATGAGCGCGCTCGGCGGCCACGCGTCCGAGTAAGCGATGGATAGCATTACCCCGAGCCCGGTCCGAGCGCAACCCCCCGCTTCGCGGCGACCAGGCGAAACTGTTCGGCGGGCGCCTGCCGAAAGTCGACGCACAGCACATCGGGCGTTCGCGACAGCTCACCAACGCCGGTAGAGGGTCGGTGCACGCCAAGGCGTAGCGCTTCAATCGCACTGCCTGCGGATTCCGGAACCGGGAACGGTTCCGGTTCCGGAACGCCATCTACATCCACCTGGGAGGCCTGGAGCTGCATTCGGCCGTCAGCGTTTGGCCACCACGATTCTCTGAAGTGCCACAATAATAACGGCACTCAGGCCCTCAGGAAGCCGCCCAAGTTGTCCAGAGGAGCGCGACCGGCAATCCATCGCCTCGGCGAAGCCGCTCTCAGGGAACCCCACGCTTGGGTTCCCCCTGCCACTGGGCGCCCCCCTCCTCTTTCGCTTTGCCAGAACCATCCGACTCGCCGACTTGCGGCCATCTGGGTGGCACTGCGGCCATTCCTGCACTGCGGCGCCCTGGCGCCAGGCGGCGACCAACGCCTTCGATGGCCGGTAGCGCGCAGACCCGAACGGGCGCTTGGCCCTCCGAAGGTACCCATATGACTTCCTGAAGCGCCAAGCGAATAATGCCCCATCAGCCTGATGCACTACACTAGCATGCTCGGCGGCGTAAGGATTACACCCCGTCGATTGCTAGCCACGCTACACACAGCGGACGGAACACAACGAAGACGGGCTCGTTCGCAGAATAGAAGTTTCGGGGGGCGCACACAAAGGCGCGAGGCCTAGGCCCAATAGCCTCTTCAAGGTCTATGTTTTGCGCAGTTGATCTCAAATCAAAAACTACGAGAAAAGCGGCCAAGTAGACCCCAGTCAGAGGCAAGAGTAGGCGTTGGGCTGCGCGCACGAGTCGTCGACACCCTCCTTTGCGGACTGTATTCTCCATGTAGAAGCACGCCTCCAGACGTTACGGCAAATACGAGGGGGTCTCGCCTCCGCCATGGCGATTCTCAGTAGTCTTGAGAGTGCATGGCTTACAATCTACGAACGAGTTGGGTTGGCTTGTTCCTGAATTGCCCTCGCAAAGGGCGCCAGGAAACATGCCAAGCCCTTCCTGGAACAAGGCGCAGAAGGCAGATATGCTGAGCTCGCCCTCGAAGCCGATTCGGCCAATATGCTCGCCTACCCCATACGCAAGTTCGTCATGCTTGTCGACCGTGCTAGAAATTGAAGCCTTCCAGGCCGAGGCTTTCTTCATATCATTGTGGTTGAACCTGACCACTCGTCGCTTAGGCTTCGGGTTATCAACAGGGCCGTGGGGGCCCGTGACGACAGCGGTTGCGCCGACTATCCCAAACATGATGTTGCCTAGCGTCGAAGAGCGCAAGCACTTCCCGCAAAGCGTGACTGTCCGCCCGCACCCAACCTCGCCTTCTCGCGTTCCGCAGTCTTTGCCATCGCCGTTGAACTTGAAGAACCGATCGTCCTTGTATATCTGATTACCGTTCGCCCATGGCAAGTACTTCTGCATACTGGAGTGTGTCGGGAACTGGTGAACCCACCGTCCCCAGCCTAGTTGATTTGCCAGCATCTCGTCGAGAATCCAGTCATCAATGATCTTTCCGCACACACCCTGCGCCATTCGTGGGCTGGTTTCGGGATCTTGCGGGCTGCCTCCGCAGGGGTCAGGGGCCTGACCGGTTCCGGGGAGTCCTGTGCAGTGTTCGCACGGCACCTCGACCGGTGGGATCGGACGCGGCTTCGGCACACGAGGCTCAGCGCCAGCCGTATTCACAGAAGCGCACCCACCTCCAAGGCTGTGCGTCCAGTTGCCATCGCTGCATTTGCAAGAGCCCTTGCTGCCACCACACTGACAAGAGCCCTGCCCACCAAACACCTCCTCCCGCCGCCTCCCGACATTCCACACCGACTTCCCGAACTGCGGGTACTCGCGCGGGATCGCTGCCAGGTCGAAGTCCATGGTCGCCGTCATCGTACACCTCGCTCCGTACTCTGCTCGATCGAGAACCACGAGGCGCCGCCGAGGCGGCGCCGCTCGCACCTCACCGGTTCGCCTGCCAGGATGGCTGCAACGCCCGGAAGTTCACGTAGGCCGCCACCGAGTCGTCGTGACGATCGTGGGAGGTCCACCGGGGACCCACTCTCCATCGTCTGCGTCGGCGCCTCCCACGTCAGGTTGGCGCCGCCTTCGAGGGCGAGCACCTCGACCCCCGCGGTCGCCTTGTCGCCGCGCACCGGCATCCAGGGCGTGTACGCCCAGTCACCATCTGTGGCGCCACTCCACCCGGCGAGCCGGATCTCACCTTGCAGTTGCTTCGTCATGATCACCCGATCAGCACGCATCACCTCGCGACAGAGTGCCCCTACATCGCTCGCAAGCGCCCGTCGCCTACGACTCGAACTCGGTCAGCATCTGTCTTCTCACCAGATACAATGCTTCTCGTGTACCGTCTGGGACAAATTCCGCAGACTTTTAGACGATGTGCTCGGCAAGGTCCGGATGCCGCTGGGCAACCTTGACCACCGAGGCAGCGCTTCCTCGACGCCAACCAGGCGATCCAGCGACTGACGCTCGAACCGGCCGACGGCGCGGCCCTGCGCCGCGCCTTCGAGAGCGCCGACGAGCTGCGCGGCTACGGCCACGTGCTGCTGACCCTGCGCGACCGCGACCGCCTGTCGTTCCGCGACGTCGACGTCGACGCCGACCTGCGGGTCGCCGTCAACATGCTCGACGCCCGGCGCCTGCAGAAGCGCAACGTCGACACCGTGCGCAGCGTCGTCGCGCCGGCCCTGGCCAGCAAGCACCTCGGCAACCTGGTGCGCACGCTGCGCGTGCAGCCGTCGATCGACCCGAGCGAGGAGACCGAGGTCCTCTGGCGCCTCAACCTGATGCAGCCCGAGGCGTTCGAACGGATGTTCTTCGTGATGGGCGACCCGAACGAGGTCTGCGAGTCGTTCGGCCTGCCGCGCCGGCCGGAGGTGTTCTTGTTCGAGGGCCAGTGTGGCCCGCAGTGGGTTGCGCCGCGCAGTGCCGTGCAGCGCTTCGAGGTGCAGATCCTCCGCCGCAGCGCCCCGAGCCAACCGGGCGGCGACGCGCGGCGGTAGGCTGGCGCGGGGAACGCGGCAGCTTCGTCAAGGCGCGGTTGCGCTGGCGCGGCGCCGCTGGAGAGCGGCGCGGGTGATTGCCAGCTTGCACACCAGGAGGGGCCGGTCATGGCGCGCCGGTTCTGGCTGGGAGCGAGGATCCCGCAGCGTGAACTGGTCGCTGAGCGCCGGTCTGGGGGCTCAGGGTTCATCTGACGCAGGGGGAATTGGCAGCGATAATCGCGGAGTGAATTGGCCGCCAGGAACCGAAACCGCCCAGTCTCTGCGCTCGCGATACAGCCGCCCTTCGCCATCCCCCTCAAGACGAGCCGATCAAACGCACGGTGGCATGCCAACCAGTAGCAATGCGCCTGAACATTAAAATATACTTGTGTGCACCCATATTTGCGAACTGATAGTCAACCTCGACTGAGACCCATCCCTGGGCGACATTTGTCGCATGCATGGAAACATATATCGACCCATCGTGATACACCAAGCCCAACATTTCCCAGTCTTGCTTACGTGTTTTCAAGATTCGCCCATCCCGAATCCCATCGAGCGCCGCGGAGTTGGAAACAGCAAAGATATGCTGCGCCTGCTCGACGTAACGTTGGTCAGCCGCAACAGACTGATTCCCGGGCAACAGCTCGCTGTATAGCAGCCAGCGCCAGGCGCAGACCTCTGCAAAGGCCGCATCCCTCTCGTCTGAGCCTACACCGACGCACGCGGACCCGCCCAATAGCACACAAACCATCAATCGCTTCACACAAGCCATGATCACCATAAGCCCTCAATAGCTACTTTGTATCGTCTGGACCCGCGCCCGTATCCTCTGCTCATGCCTGCTACACTGGCGCACAACTGGATTCGAATGCGCCCGCCGACCCTCACGCTGCCGCTCACGGAATGCCGCCTCCGAAGACTCGATCCCTGACAGACACAGTCGGCATCTGACACAGACGGATGCGTGTGCGCGCAACCACTCGTCACGCACTCCAACAGCAGTCGAGCAATGTCTGCACAGCCAACGTGCGCACCGATGCTGCGCACGATGCCTGGGTCCGCAGCACTATTCGAAGTCCGAGATATCATTGCTCCAAGTCGAACGCAACGACTCTTGCGAACCAATCCGCCGACTCCTGACGCAGAACGATGTGATAGTGCTCGTCAAACGCCCCAACAACATAGTCCAGGCGCACATAGACCCACTTGTCCGATATACTCGTCGACCTGACCCACACGTACGCGTTGTCATGCGGATCCAAGGACCACCTGATCAATCTCATTGCATTGCTGTCGTAACACCTGACGACACGCGCATCAGCCAAATCTTCCAATGCCGATGCTTCAGCAACCACGAAGACGAGCTCCGCTTCGTCGATCAGCTTCCTGTTCGCAGCCGGAAAGTCGCAACCAGGCAGACCCTCTCCCACCAGCAGCCACCGTAGCACGGACTGCTCGGCACCTCTTGCGTTCGAGTTCCCGCGCACGACCGATGAGCAAGCGGATCCACACAGCAACGCCACCAAGGCAAGACACTTGCACATCCAATCGAGCATCGCTCACTTCTCCACGCTCAGAACATCCGCGTAGGCCCACGATGTACACCTAGCATCGTTTCTACGCGACCGAGGGCGACAATCGATGAAGATATTCACGGTCTCGGATGGACAGGATGTGGCACTGGGTGAGCGCGCGCTCGGCGGCCACGCGTCCGAGCAAGCGATGGATAGCATTCCCCAAACCCGGTCCGAGCGCAACCCCCCGCTTCGCTGCAACCAGGCCAAACTGTTGGCGGCCGCCTGCCGAAAGTCGACGCACAGCACATCGGGCGTTCGCGACAGCTCACCAACGCCGGTAGAGGGTCGGTGCACGCCAAGGCGTAGCGCTTCAATCGCACTGCCTGCGGATTCCGGAACCGGGAACGGTTCCGGTTCCGGAACGCAATCTACCTCCACCTGGGAGGTCTGGAGCTGCATTCGGCCTTCAGCGTATGATCCACACGATTCCCTGAAGTGCCACCGATACTAGGACTTAATCTCATTGCGAATGCTGTTCATTGCTTCTCCATAGCGCAGCAAAATACCATCCCAGCATACCGACAATCGCGCGCCAGCCCCCTCCAATTCCTGCTGCGCAACCGCATCACGCCTCCCAGCGCTCTCCACAGCAGTCGTCACGCACCACAGCAACATGTCTACATAATCGCGAATGGCACCCCACAGACTTGCACACACTTCCGGAATGCAGTCCCGCCGCACCCCCGTCACGAATACGCGGGCAGAGGCCACCGCCTCCTTATAGACCATATATGCTACCAACCTGCCTCCATCAATGCCATCAAGAGCCTCCTCCAGCATTGACAAGTCATCCTGGTGCAACACCAACGCCTTATTGCATACATCGCGCATCAGAGCTTCGCGCCCAGGACGCGTCCAATCCGAACACATATACCCCATGCTTGCCATGAGCCCCATCAAGCCGTCGCATCTCATATATGTCACCTCAATGCAAGGGGCAACAGCACTTTCGCCAGCACGATTGCGATAAGTATGGCTGCCAGAAGCAGCACCACGACAAGTGTACGGCTTGCCTCGCTTCTACGCAACCGAGAGCGACAATCGGTGGACATGGTCACGACCCTCGATGGATAGGATGTGGCAATGGATGAGCGCGCGCTCGGCGGCCACGCGTCTAACCGGGAAGTGGGCAGCATTGCCCAAACCTAGCCCGAGCGCAACCCCCCGACCCGCCTCTCCCCGCCGCGACCTGGCGAGGCTGTTTGGCGGGCGCCCTCTGGAAGTCGGCGCGCAGCGCCGCGGACAGGAGGGACTTCGCTACCCTACGCCGAAGTGCCTGCACGAGGTATATCCGACAACGGTTGCACCGGCGTCGGGCCGTTCGCCGCACCACCGCAGCCGGCCCCGCGCTACCATGGGCCGAGCATGTTCGCGTTCGCCACGGCTCTCCTGACCCTGTTGTCGCCCTCCTTCGTGCCGCTGCCCGCGGCCACCCCCCCGTCCGTGGTGCGCAGTGCCGTCGCCCCCGACCCCCTCAAGGCGATCGACGCGTGGCTGAAGCTCTACCGCAGCGGCAAGATCGCCTACGAGAGCAAGGACAACATCGCCAAGCACTCGATCGCGATGAAGTTCGACCTGACCGGCAAGTCCGGGCTCGGCGTGCCGACCTGGGAGGGCGACTGGAAGGTGATCCTCGAGGCGGTGGCCGCGCTCGACAACGCCGAGGCGGCCCAGGCGTTGATCGAAGCGGCGGCGAGCGGCATCGCCACGCACAAGCTCGAGGCCAAGGCCGCACCGCACCTGGTGCGCGCCGAGGCCCAGCGCTGGGCCGGCAAGCTGAAGTCCGCCGCGGCGCGCGACGTGCTGCGCAAGGCCGCGCGCGGCGAAGGCAAGGGCGACGCCAGTGCGATCGCCGCGCTGCAGATCGCCGGCGTGCGCAGTCTGGCGGCGACCGGCGACGCCGGCGAACGTACGGCGATCGAAGCGCAATTGGCGGCCGGTGACGAACTGGTGCGCATGCACGCCGCCGAGGCACTCGAACTGCTCAACGACCGCGCCGCCGTGCCGGCGATGGCCAAGGCCCTGACGACCGAGAGCAGCGACGCGGTGCAGATCGCGCTCTGCCGGGCGATGCAGCGCCTGTACGCCGATTACGTCGCGCCGGCGGCCGACAAGCCCAAGGCCGGCGCCGACGATGCCGCCGCCGACAAACTGGCGGTCAAGAAGACCCTGCCCGCCGACGCCGAGACGGCCGCCAAGGCTGCCGCCGAGGCGATCGGCAAGGCGTCGTGGCGCGGCGACATGGCGCTGGTACAGCTGCTCGACGAGTGGCGCATCGCCGAGGCGATGCCGGCCCTGATCGGCGTCCTCGAGCGCTACAAGACCCAGAGCGCCGACGTCGCCAGCGGCAAACTGTCGCCGCTTCTCTTGTATCGCACCCACGAACTGCTGGTGGCGATGACCGGTGCGGTGATCCCGGCCGACGCGCCCGACCAATGGCTCGCCCTCTGGGAACGCGAGAAGGCCAACCTCGACGTGACCGCCAAGCACGAGCCGAAGTCGGCGCCGACCACCGTGGCGGGCGGCTTCTGCGGCCTGCCGGTGCAGGGCAACCGCGTGCTGTTCATCCTCGACCTGTCGGGCAGCATGGCGTTCAAGATGCCCGACGGGTCGTCGACGCGACTCGACTTCGCGCAGAAGCAGCTCGAACTGGCGATGCAGTCGATCTCGCCCAATTCGTCGTTCAACCTGGTGACCTTCAACGGCAACCCGAAGGCGAAGATCTGGAGCAAGGACATGGTCCCGGCGAACGACAAGAACCGGGACAAGTTCCTGAAGTTCGTCGCCGGCCTGCGCGCCGACGGCGGCACCAACCTGTGGTCGGGCTTCGAGCTGGGCCTGAAGGTGCGTTCGTTGGTCCACGGCGACCGCTACGAGAGCAACGTCGACGAGGTGTTCATCCTGTCCGACGGTGCGCCGTCGGTCGGCGACGTGATCGACCCGATCGAGATCCTGCGGCTGGTGCGCGAGGCGAACCGTTTCGCCGGCATGCGCATCAACACGATCTTCATCACCTCGACCGATCCGGCCGAAGCCGCGCCGATGCCGTGGATGACGATCTCGCCGACCGAACTGATGCGGCGCATGGCCGCCGAGAACGGCGGCAAGTTCATCGGCATCTGACGACGGCACGCCGGTCGGCGTCGTGGCCAGTGGGTCGCCTTCCGGCGCCTACCGCGCTTTCGCCCCGCGTTTGCCGCCTTTGCGATGCCCCCGCAGCATCGGGCCGGTCACCGCCACCAGCCCGCCGAGGATCAGCAGCACCCAGGCCGCCCGGTCGGAGGCGCGCAGAGCCGAATCCGGCGTCTCCGCCATCGCCAGCGCCATGCGCACGTCGTCCCCCTGGAACCAGAACGTCGCCTTGCCGATCTCCCGCCAGAGGAAGAACGTGCGGTTGACCTCGTTCTTCATGTAGCGGGCCATCGCGACCTGGCCGTGCAGCACGAGCCCACCGCCGATCAACGTGCCGCCGAGCAGGACGACGAACCAGCGCAGACAGCGCAACCACATGCCCGCTCACGGTAGCGACCCGCGGTCCCGAACGGGAGCCGCGAGTCGCCGCCCGGCCGACTCACTTCGCCTTGGCCGGCTGCACGTGCACGATCCGGGTCCCGTCGCGGAAGACGATGCGGTCGCCGAGCGCCAGCACGTCGCGGAGCTTCGGATCGGCCGCCAGCAGTGCGAAGTAGGCATCCCCGAACGCCTCGACCACCACCGCGGTTTTGCTCCAATCGGCCGGCAGCTCCTGTTCGACGAGGTTCTCGCCGGCCTGCAGGAACACCCGCCCGGCTGCGCGGCGCACCGGCGCGTTCTTCTGCGCATCGGCTGTGGCCGCCTCCGCGGCGGGCGCTGCGGCACCGCGGTCGCCGGCGAACCGCCGCACCGCCCCCAGATAGAAGTCGTCGCTGCCGGTCGCCGCCTTGCTCTCGGCCACCGCCTGGCTGCCGGCGCGCGCGCCGGTCACCCGGGCAGGGCCTGGCGACGCCGGGCCCGCGGGACCAGTGGCGGTTCTGGCACCTGGCGGCACCGGGCCCCCGGTTCCTGGACCACCAGCCCAGCGCCCGGCGCCGCCACCCAGCCCATCGCGAACGCCGCCCGCCGACTCGTTCCAGCGGTTCGAGTCGAACGCGGTGGTCGGCACCTGCCCCTGCAGGCGCATGCCCTCCTCGACGATCAACTGCGACGTGAACGGCGTGACGATGCCGTAGCGGGTCGCCAGCTTGCGCAGCTCGCCGAGCAGTTCGGGCTTCTGGCCGTTGCGGCGGATGCCGTCGAGCAGGGCGGCGACCTGCTGCCGCGCCCACAGCGTCTGCACGAACTCGCGTTCGGGCGCCACCGCCGGGAACTCGACCTCGAACGCGTACTCGCGCACCTTGCCGTCCTGCGTGCCCTGCACGACGACGCGCTTCTTGCCGTCGCCGCGATAGCGCCCGGTGATCTGCATCTGCTCGCCGCAGAACAGGTCGCGGGTCCGCGTCGGCTGCACGTCGAACACGTCGATGCCGTCGCAGCGCACGGTGACGTCGGTCAGGGCCGGCTGGGCCAGCTTCTGGCACAGAGCGCCGACCTTGGCCTCGATCTTCTCCCGGCTGTCGACGAAGTCGCGCGCGCCGCGGTGCTGCAGCACCAGGTCGTCGATCAGCCGCACGTCGATGTCGTCACCGACGCCGAGCGCGAACAGGCGCATCGCGCGGCCGTCGACGCGCTTGGTCAATTCGAGGATCTGCTGCGGGTTGGTCAGACCCATCGTCGGTTCGCCGTCGGTCACGAACACGATCTGCGGCAGGTACGGCGTGCCGTCGGCGGCCGGCGGCGTCACCGCGAACGCCTGCTCGAGCGCACCGCTGATGTTGGTGCCGCCGAGCGCCGCGAGCGTCTCGACCTTGCGCGTCGCCTCGGCGAGGTGCGCGGCGTCGGCCGGCACCGGCGCTGGGAAGAACGTCTGCACCGCCGACGCGAAGGTCACCACCTGGAACACGTCCTGCGGCCGCAGGCTGGCCAGGAACGCGCGCAGCGCCGCTTTCGCCTGGTCGAGCTTCTTGCCCTGCATCGAGCCAGACGTGTCGACGACGAACTGCACGCAGCGCCGCGGCGCCGCCGCCGCGTCGCGCAGTTCGCGCGGCGGCGAGACCAGCATCGCGAAGTAGCCGTCCTCGCCACTCGGCCGGTTGGCCAGCAGGTGCAATCCGAATTCCTGCTGGGCGAGGCCGTAGTAGACCTCGAGGTTCTCGAGCTGCGCGAACGCACCTTCGAGCGACACCGTCGCCTGGTGGCGGCCCTGCTGGGTCACCAGGGCCCCGCCGAACGGCGAGAACACCGTCGCCAGCGGCGCCTTCGACTGGATCGTCACGCCGAGCGAGATCGGCCCGGTGCCGACGTCGCCCATCTGCATCGAGCGCAGCGGCCACAGCCACTGGTAGACGCCGCCGAGCGGCTCGAGCACCTGCCGCAGCCGCACGGTGACGCCGACCTCGCCATTGGCCGGGATCGGGTAGATGCGGGCCCGCAGCAGGCCTTCGCCGGCGAACTCCAGCAAGCCTGGATCGCGCCGCTGGCGCACGATCGCTTCGTACACGCCCTTGGCCTGCGCCGCGTCGAGCGCTTCGCCGCGGATCTCCTTGCCGTCGACGGTCATCGTGAAACCGTCGGCGACCGCCCCGCGCGGCAGCGGCAGCAGCCAGATGCCCTCGGCCTCGCGCGGACCGGTGTTGCGGAACACCTGGTCGATCACCGTGGTCGCCACCCCGTCGACGATCTCGCCGTGGATCGCGGTGCGCGTCACGTGCACCGGCGGCCGGACCTGGCCCTGGTTGGGTGCGCCCGGATCCGGCGGCGCCCCGCCACCCCCCGGCGTCACCAGCAGACCCTGCGCGGCCAGCGAGCCGAACGGCAACAGGACGGAGAACAGCACACCCAGACGGATCGAACCAGCCATGAGGACACCTCGGGACGCAACGGAATGGCGACCGGAGCGGCCGAGAACGCAATCGCCGGCGGCTGGTTCCCGGGATTCCGGGTGGTTCGGAGGCGGGCTGGTGCGGGCGGTGGGATTGGGCTTGCGCCCTGGGTGGCCAGACGCTCGCGCCCCCTACGGCAACTTCACCGTCAGCGCCCGCGCGTCGAAGATCACCTCGAAGCGCGGCGCCAGCCAGCGCACCAGGTCCTCGGGCGTGCGCACGGTCGCCGCGGTGACGTGCACTGCGACGGCGCGTTCGTCGACCTTCTGCAGGTTCTTGGTCCACACGTAGACCTCACCCGGCGTCTCCAGGCGCAGTTTGAGATCCAGGCCGGCGACCTGCTGGATGCGGCGCCGGAAGAAGTCCATCGCGACCGGGTCGGGACGTTCGGCGAGCTGTTCGGCCTTGGCGCGCGCCTCCAGCCAGGCCTGGCGGCCCTGCAGGTACAAGGTCAGCTTCGCGGTGCCCTCCTGCGGGCCCTTGGCGAGCACCCATTCGGCGGTGCTGCCGCACAGCGGCCCCTGCTGCAGCGCGGCGAAGTTCGGGAACTTCGCCTCCATCTCGACGTGGCGCATGCGCAACCTGGCCTCGGCGCGGTGCGCGAGCAGTTCCATGCCGGCGGCCCGCAGTTCGCCGTCGACCAGCTCGCGGTCGAACACCGCGAGCGGGTTGGGGGCCGCGCCGAGCTGGGCGGCGGCGCTCGCCTTCTGCAGTTCGGTCAGGGTCGCATCGGCGACCACCATGCGGACCTTCTGCACCCCACTGCCGTCGGCGTGCAGCGTGACGGATTGGTCGAATTCGAGGCAGCCGCCGAGCGGGGCGCACAGCGCGACCAGCAGGGCCGGCACGAGTCGGAGGTGGGCTCGCATGGAAGGGTGATCGACCGATGCCATCGGCGTTCTGAAGCAGGTCGGGTTGTGGTTTTTCCGGTGCCGACGAGTTCCTAGCATCGGGCGGATGCTCGCCTTGCTCTCTGCCCCGGCCTGGTCGGCCGACTACCCCCTGCTCGCGATCCTGGTCGGCCTCGTCGCGCTGGTGGTCGGCGCCGATCTGCTGGTCCGCGGCGCCGTCTGGATCGCGCTGACGCTCGGCATGAGCCGCATGGCCGTCGGCCTGACCCTGGTGGCGATGGGCACCTCGCTGCCCGAACTGCTGGTCACGCTGACCGCGGCACGGACCGGTTCGAGCGAGATCGCGATGGCCAACGTGATCGGGAGCAACACCGCGAACATCCTGCTGATCGTCGGCGCGGCGGCGGCGATCTGCCCGATCGTGCTGCAGGTGCGCCGCTACGAACTCGGCTACATGCTGGTCGCGACGGCGCTGGCCGGCGTGCCGTTCGTGTACGGCGGCGAGGTGACCCGGTGGCTGTCGGGCGCGATGGTGGCGATGCTGGTGTTGTTCACGGTCGGCCTGTTGCGCCGCGAACGCACCCACGAGGAGCACCCGGGGCACGAACCGCGCCCGAAGGCCACGCCGGTCGGCTGGCTGGTCAATCTGGCGCTGCTCGGCATCGGCCTCGTGACGCTCGCCTACGGGGCCGAATGGCTGGTCCAGGGGGCGGTGTCGATCGCCGCCTCGCTCGGCATGAGCGAGGCGGTGATCGGCATGACGATCGTCGCGGTCGGCACCAGCCTGCCCGAGCTGGCGACCTCGGCGGTGGCGGCTAAGAAGGGCCAGCCGGAGATCGCGATCGGCAACGTGATCGGCAGCAACATCTTCAACGTCGGCTCGGTGCTCGGCATCGCCGGCCTGCTGCAGCCGTTCGCGGTCGACGTCGGCGCCCTGGGCCGGCTGATGGTGATGACCGTCGTGTCGGCGGTGCTGCTGACGGTCGTGCTGCGCTGGCGCGGTGGGGTGTCGCGCGGCTTTGGCGTGCTGTTCCTGGTCTGCTACTTCGCGTTCATGACCTACGAGGTGGTGACCGGCCAGGTCTGACGGGGCCCGGGCACCCCGGCGGCCGCTCCTTCGGGTACCATCGGCGCACCATGCTTGCCTCAGTCCTGACCGGCCTGCTGCTATGGCAGGATCCCGCCCCCGCGCCAACGCCTGCACCGGCTCCGAAGGTCGAGTTGCCGGCCAGCGCCGAGGCCTGGGACGACCGCACCGCGAAGGCCGCGCTGGCCGAGTTCGAGAAGGCGAGCAAGGGCAAGGCCAGCATCGCCGACCGCACCCGCGCGCTCGAAGCGCTCGGCAAGGGCTCGAGCAAGCTGCTGGTCAAGCCGCTGGTCAAGGTGATCGAGACCGAGAAGTCGGTACTGGTCCGCCAGAAGGCGGCGGCCGTGTTGGCGCGGCAGCCGGCCAAGGACGCCAACCCGGCGATCCGCAAGCTGCTCGGGCACGCGCGGGTCGGCAGTGAACCGACCTTGCAAGCCGAGTTGATCCGCGCGTTGGCCAACTGTGGGTACGACAAGAGCCAGTGGCAGGACATCGCGGACCTGTTCGAACGGGAGTACCACGCCGAGCGGGTCACGCTGCAGGAGGCGATCCTCGACCTGGTGGCGCGGCACCAGGAGCAGCAGGCGTTGCCGCTGTTGCTGCGCAACTTCGACGAGCCGATCCCCGAGCACCCGGACGATCCGTCGAACCCGCCCGCCGAGTACTGGGAGGCGCGTTGGAAGGCCTGGGCGGCGTGGCGCGGCAAGGTCAAGGAGACGGTGTTCACGTTGACGGGTCAGCGATTCACTACCGCGGCGGAAGCGAAGGCATGGTTGGCGAAGAAGCCGCGCTGACCGCGCCGGTCGAGTTCCTGCGCGCGCAAGCGCCGTGGCTGTTCGCACCCGGACTGGGCACCTGCGTGGTCGGTTCGGCGGCGTTGGCGGCGGCGTGCGCGGCGCGCGGGGTGCGCGGGCCGGTGCCAGGCGACCTGGACCTGGCCTGGGCCCTCGATCCGGCGGCCGGCGAGGCGCTGCTGCGCGAGCACGGCGTGTTCGTGGCCACCACCGACGGCAACCTCGAACGCGGCACGCTGGCGATGAAGGTCGGCGGCCGGCGGCTCGAGGTGACGACGTTCCGGGCCGGCTCGGCGCAGGCACCGCTCGACGAACGGCTGGTCGCCGACCTCGGCGAGCGCGACATGACGATCGGCGCGGTCGCGCTGGTGCTGGCGACCGGGCGCCTGGTCGACCCGCACGACGGCGTCGGCGACTGGCTGGCAGGCATCGTGCGACCAGTCGGTTCGGCCGAGCAACGGGTCCGCGAGCATCCGGTGCGCTGGCTCCGCTACTACCGGAAGGCGCACGAGTTCGGGTTCGCGATCGACGCGTCGATCCGCAAGCTGGCGCTGCCGCCGCGGCTCCTGCTCGAGGTGCCGCGCGAGGCGATCGGCGGCGAACTGCGCAGCCTGCTGCGCAAGTGCGCGTCGCCGGGCCGCTGCCTGCTGGAACTGTTCGAGGCGGGCCTGCTGGAGGCGCTGTCGCCCGAGCTGGCGCTGCAGTTCGACGGCCGGCCGGCGGGGCCGCAGCGTTACCACCCGGAGGTGTCGCAGTCGCTGCACCTGATCCTGGCGCTCGAATGGGCGTTTCGACGCACGCAGCACCTCGACGAACGCGACGCGCTGGCGGTGCGCCTCGCAGTGCTCTGCCACGACCTCGGCAAGGGTTACACGCCAGCGCGCGAACTGCCCAAGCACCATGGCCACGACCGCACCGGGTTGGCGCCGATCGACGCGTTCCTGGGCCGCTGGCCTGGGCTCGCCGACCAGCGGACCCGCACACTGGCGCGGCAGGTGTGTGCGATGCACCTGCACGTGCACCGGTTCGGCGAACTGAAGCCGGGCACGTTGGCGGGGCTGTACGACGAGTGGCTGCGCGGCGAGTTCGCGCTGGAACTGTTCGCGTTGGCGATCGCCGCCGACGCCGCCGGGCGGCTCGGCCTGGAGTACGAGGGCGACGTGGTGCTCGAACAGGTCCGGCGCGACATCGCCTGGCTGCGCACGGCGTGCAGCAGCGTCGACGCCGCCGCACTGCGCGCCGCCCATCCGGACGACGTGCCGGCGTTCCGCGCCGCGCTGCACGAAGCGCGGGCGCGGGCGCTGCGCACGACGCCGCGACCGGCTACTTCGCCTGGCTCGTGAGCGTCACCGTCGCGGCTTCGCCGGTCTTGACCTCGACCTCGGTCGGTTCGCCCCAGTCGCCCGGCTGGCTGCCACCGAGCGGCATCGTGCGCGCCCGCACGCGGTAGCGGCCCGGCGCGAGCTCGGCGAAGCGGCAGTTGCCGCGCATCGCCGGCTGCTGGTCGCGGTATTCGCCTTCGGCGGCGGTGCACTCCACCATCGCGAACGCCACCGGTTTGCCGTCGGCGCCGAGCACCGTCGCGCGGATGCTGCCGGCCGGGCGCAGTTCGACGCGACCGGCGTCGGTGACCTGCCGTTCGTGGACGTGCTGGTCGGCGACCTGCCCCTTGACGTGTTTGGGGTGGGTGACGAGCACCGTGTAGGTGCCGACCGGGACGTTCTCGAGCGTCGCGATGCCGTCCGCACCCGTGCGCACGCGGTTCTCGCCCATCGTGATCGTGCTCGCCTCGGCGCCGTCCTCGTCCCCGGTGGTGCCGATCGACACCATCATCATGCGCTGGTTGGTACGCGTGCCGCCCGCCGCCGGGTCGAACGCCTGCAGCTCGACGAGCGCGCCGTCGAGTGGTTCGCCAGTGCCGGCCACGACCGCCTGGACCTGCAGCGTGCCGGTGCGCAACGGCAGGTCCTGTTCTTGTTCGGTGCGGTCGCCGAAGACGTCGACCTCCAGCTTCGCCTTGACGACGCTGTCGCGCGGCCCATAGCGCAGCACCATGCGGCCGGGCACCACGTCGGCGAAGCGGTAGCGACCGTCGCCGTCGGTGGTCGCCGAGCGACCGCCGAAACCGGCGATCGCCGGTCCCTCCGGCGCATCGACTTCGGCCAACGTCACGGTGCAGTTGGCGACCGGGCCTTCGGCGCCGAGCACACGACCGTGCAGGGTCACCAGCGTCGGCTTGCGCAGGTCGAGCACGCTGGTCTCACCGGCCGCGATGCGGAACGTGCGCTCGCTGCTCTTGAGTTCGCTGCGCTCGCCGGTCACGAACACCATCCCGCCGGCTCGCTGCATCTCCTGGTCGCGCAACAGCACGGCCCGGTAGTCGCCGGCGGCGAGCGGCCCGACACGGACCTTGCCGTCGGCGCCGGTCGTGTACTGCCGCGTATCGGTGTCCGGGGCGCCGAGCGGGCCCTCGACCGAGAACTGCGCACCCCCGGCTGGGGCACCGTCGCCGCCGAGCACGGTGACCGTCGCGAAGCCCGGCTGGCGCAGTTGCAAGCGCCCGTCGATGCGGCCGGCGGTCGGTACTTCGAGCTGCACAGGCACCGCATCGGCGTGGGCTGGGTGGCTGGCGCGGAACTCGAGGCGACGGGCCGGCAGGGCCTTGAGAACCACCTTGCCGGAAGCATCGGTGGTGCCGCTGCCAAGATCGTCGTTGCCGCCGATCACGTGCACGTCGCCGTCCTCGGCGGACACCGAGGTGGCGCGGAACCGCATGCCTGGGCCGGCCTGCGCCTGTGGCGACTGCGCTTTGACCTCGGCGCCGGCGACCGGCTGACCCGCGGCGTCCACGACCACGATCTCGACGCTGGCGCCGGTCGGCGCGATCAACCGCAGGCCGCCGAGTTCCTGGGCGGGCGCCAGCACCACGCCGGTCTGGCTCGCCGGCCGGTGGCCCTTGCCCTCGGCGACGATCGTCAACGGCCCGGGCGGCACGCCTTCGATGCGGAATGTGCCATCGGCCGCCGTGCGCGCATTGGCACGACCCGGCATCAGCGGCACACCAACCCCTGCTTCGAAATCGACCAACCCGGCAGCCCCGCCGGTCCCAGGGCGAGCGTGGACCATGCTGCCGGCGATCGGCGCTCCGTCCTCGCCGACCAGAATGCCGGTGACGACACCGTGCCGCTGGACCTGCAGCACCACCTCACCAGCCCCGATCGGCACGTTGGCGGCCATCGCCTCGGTGTGGCCGCGGCCGAACGCCCGGATCGTCGCGGTCTCGCCGGCCAGCCCGGCCAACGTGAAGTTGCCGCCGGCGTCGGTGACGACCGCCTCGTCGCCGGTGAAGCGTTCGATGCGCATGCCGCCGCGCTCCTCGTTGCGCAGCGCGGTGACCTTGGCACCGGCGACCCCACGGCCGAGGTCGTCGACGACGCGGCCGGCGATCGCCGCGCCGCGGGCGAGCCGCAGTTCGAGCCCGGTGCGGACCTCTTCGAGGCGCAGCGTCACTTCGGCAGTCGCCGGCAGGTACTGCGGCGCCGCGGTCCGCACCGTCCACTCGCCGGGGAACAGTTTGGCGAGCCGGAACCGGCCCTGGGCGTCGCTGGTGACGCCTCGGCTGGTGCCGAACTCCGGTTCCTGGCGCGTGCTGACCTTGACGCCGGCGACCGGGTCGCCCCGTTCGTCGAGGACCACACCTTCGATCGCGCCCGCGGTGGCGACGACCAGGTCGCCTAGCTGGCGATCCTCGGCCTTCGGGCCGATGCGCGGCGGGCCCTTGGCGAACACCAGCTCGTCGGCGCCGAGGGTCAGGAGGCCGCGCTGGCCGACCGCCAGCGGGAACGCGAACGTGCCGTCGGCGGCCGTGCGGGTGTTCTGGAGCGGCAAACCGTCGACCCGGGTGGCCAGAGCGACGTCGATGCCGAAGTCCTGCCAAGTGTCCAGGCGGACCTCGACGCCGGCCTGAAGATCGCCGGCCTGCCGAAGACCGAGATCGCCGAGCGGGTGGAGCGCACGGCACGGCTGCTGCAGCTTGGGGAGCTGCTGCAGCGC
>DAIMFJ010000026.1:621-27719 GCA_036724695.1 Planctomycetota bacterium | reverse complement strand
GGCATCGGCATCGGCGTCCCCAGGCCCGGCATCGCCGGCCGTCATCAGCTGCGGCTGAAGAAGATCGTTCGCGAGCTCGACGAGACCGGCCACGGTGGCATCGGTTTCATCGTGCGCACCGCGGGCATCAACAAGAGCCTCGCCGACCTGCAGCGCGATCGCGACTACCTGAAGAAGATCTGGGAGCTGGTCGCCCAACGACTGAAGGTCACCCGCGCCCCGGCGTTGCTGTACCAGGAGTCCGATCTCGTCCTGAAGGCGATGCGCGACCAGTTCGCGCCGGACATCGCCGACGTGGTGGTCGACAGCGAGGACGTGTACATGCGGATCCGCGACTTCGCGGACAAGCTGATGCCGCACATGGCCGAGCGCATCAAGCAGCACACGCTGACGACGCCGCTGTTCCATCATTTCGGCATCGAGAAGGAGGTCGAGGCGCTCTACCAGCCCAAGGTCGACCTGCCGAACGGCGCGTCGATCGTGATCGACCAGGCCGAAGCCCTGGTCGCGATCGACGTCAACTCCGGCAAGTACAAGGCCGGCCACGACTCCGACGAGACCGCCTACCGCACCAACCTCGACGCGATCCCCGAGATCGTCCGGCAGTTGCGGCTGCGCGACCTCGGCGGCCTGATCATCATCGACTTCATCGACATGGCGCCGGAGAAGCACCGCCGCAACGTCGAGCGCCGGCTGGTCGACGCGCTGCGCGGCGACCGGGCGCGCATCAAGGTCGGCCGGATCAGCCCGTTCGGGATGATGGAGATCACCCGCCAGCGGGTCGGTCCAGGCCTCAAGCGCACCGTGTTCATGCAGTGCCCGCACTGCAAGGGGGCTGGGTGGTCCCGTACGGTGCAGAGCAAGGCCCTGTCCGTGCTCCGCGAAGTGCGGGCCTTGACCAACCTGAAGGGCTACTCGGTGCTGCAGGTGTTCGCCGCCCCGGCGGTCTGCGACTACCTGGTCAACTACAAGCGCCGGGCCACGTTGGAGCTCGAGGATGCCGTCGGCAAGACCGTGCTGTACCGCCCCGAGACCAGCTACCCGATCGACGTCGTGCACTACCGCTTCCTGACCGGCGACGGCCAGGAGGCGCGGATCGCGATTCCCGCCGGCCTGGGGGTCAAGGCCTGACCCCGCCGGCGGCCGGGGGTGCGGTGGGCCGGAACGCCCTTGACACACCCCGGCGGCTCGGTATCCTCCCTCGCCCTTCCTTACGACCCTCGGCCCAGCAGAGACTGTCATGTACGCCGTTCTCGACGACCGCAACCAGCAGTACCGGGTGCAGCCCGGCCAGCGCATCCAGATCCACCTCCAGAACGGCGCCAACGAGGGCGACACGCTGACCTTCGACAAGGTCTGTGTGCTCGGCGGCGAGGCGACCACCGGTCGCGTCGGTACGCCGTACGTCGCGGGCGCCTCGGTCACGGCCAAGGTCGTGCGCCAGATCAAGGGCCCGAAGGTCGTGATCGGCAAGTTCCGGCGCCGCAAGAACAGCCGCCGCCGCACCGGTTTCCGCGCTCAGTACACCGAGATCGAGATCGTCGAGATCAAGGGCTGATCGGCGCGTTCGCGCCCCAGCAGTTTGCGCCCCAGCAGTCCGCGCCCCAGCAGTCGGCGCACCAGCAATCGCACACACCATCCCATTGCGGTCCACCTCCCTGGGGTGGCCGCCGGAGACTCCCGACATGGCTCACAAGAAAGGACAGGGTTCGACCCAGAACGGCCGCGACAGCAACCCGCAGTACCGCGGCGTCAAGGCCTACGGCGGCCAGCGCGTCAAGCCCGGCTGCATCATCGTTCGCCAGTGTGGCACGAAGTTCCACGCCGGCCGCAACGTGCGCACCGGCAACGACTACACGCTGTTCGCGGTCGCCGAGGGCATCGTGCGGTTCCAGTCGAACGGCAAGGTGCACGTCGACGTCGCGACGAGCTGATCGGCACACCCGGTCGCCCCGTCGACCGACAGCCCCTTCCGTCCGCGCCCGCTGCCGGCAGTCCTGCCGCGGCGGTCGCGGTTTGCATTTCGCTTCGCCTCGTTCCTGCCACCTGCTGCTGCGATGTTCGTCGACGAGCTCGAGATCATGGTTCGCGCCGGCAAGGGCGGCGACGGCTGCATCTGCTTCCTCCGCGACAAGAACACCTTGCGCGGTGGCCCCAACGGCGGTGACGGAGGCCACGGCGGCGACATCGTGCTGCTGCCGACGACGCACTGCAACACGCTGTTCCACCTGACCGGGCGCGGCGTGTTCGCCGCCCCCAACGGCGAACCCGGCCTGCCGGTCAACTGCAGCGGCAAGGCCGCCGACAACCTGACCATCGAAGTCCCGGTCGGCACCGTCGTGCTCGACGCCGAGCGCGGCAACGTGCTGATGGATCTCGCCACCCCCGACCAGCCCTGGGTGCTCGCGCGCGGTGGCCACGGCGGTCGCGGCAACGCCCGGTTCGCGACCGCCACCAACCGCGCGCCGCGCAAGGCCGAACACGGCAAGGCGGGGGAGGAGCGGCGGGTGCTGCTCAGCCTGAAGTTGATCGCCGACGTCGGCCTGCTCGGCTTGCCCAATGCCGGCAAGTCGACCCTGCTCGCCACGCTGACCAAGGCGCGGCCGAAGATCGCCGGCTATCCGTTCACGACCCTCGAGCCGATGCTCGGCATCGCGCAAGGCCCCGGCGACAGCACGTTCGTGCTCGCCGACATCCCGGGCCTGATCGAGGGGGCCAGCGCGGGCAAGGGCCTCGGCGACAAGTTCCTCAAGCACGTCGAACGCACGCGCCTCCTGCTGCACCTGGTGGACTGTGGCGACCTGCCGATGGCGCCGCCGGAGGAGGCCTGGCGCACGATCCGCGCCGAGCTGGCGCAGCACTCGACGGATCTGGCGGCGCGGCCGACGCTGCTCGTGGCGACCAAGGTCGAGGACGAGGCCGCGCGGCGGCGCGCCGTGGCCTTGGCCGCGGTCACCGGCCTGCCGGTGTTCCCGATCTCGAGCGCCACGGGACAGGGCCTGAACGAACTGCTGTTCGCCGTCCACGCGCTGTTGCCGCAGCTGCGCGCCACCAGCTAGCGGCGGCCCGGCCGCGGTGCGGTCTTTGGGGGCGGGACCGCCGACCGGGCGCTGCCATGGCCGTCCTGCTGCAGGTTCTCGCCGCGAGCCGAACGGCTCGGGCTGCCGGTGGTCTCGCGCCGATAGGGGCGATGGAGGACTGCCGTGACGAACTCGAACCCTGGCCCGACCGCCCCGCCCGCCGCCCCCACTGCCCCGACCGCCAGTCGCGCCCCCAAGCTGCGCGACTTCCTGCGCATCATGGTCAAGGAGAACGCCAGCGACCTGGTGCTGAAGGCGCACGGTTGTCCGGCGGTGCGTGGCGCCGGCCAGATCCGCTTCCTCGGCGACCAACCCCTGCCGCCCGAACTGCTGCAGTCGTTCCTCGCCGAGGCGCTCGACGCGCGCGGACTGCGCGAGTTCGAAGCCACCGGGGCCGCCGACTCGGCGGTGGCGGTGCCAGGCGTCGGCCGCTTCCGCTGCAACGCGTTCCACCAATGCGGCGAGGTCGGCTTCGTGTTCCGTGCCATCAAGAACGAGATCCCGTCGTTCAAGGACCTCAACCTGCCGGTCGACCCGCTCAAGCGTCTGGCGTCGCTCAAGCGCGGCCTCGTGCTCGCCACCGGCATCGCCGGTTCGGGCAAGTCGACGACGCTGGCGTCGATGCTCGAGTTCGTCAATCGCACGATGAACAAGCACATCGTGACGATCGAGGATCCGATCGAGTTCCGCTTCGAGGACAAACGCTCGATCGTCAACCAACGCGAGATCGGCCCCGACGTGCAGAGTTTCTCGCAAGCGCTGCGGCAGGCCATGCGGCAGTCGCCGGACGTGATCCTGATCGGCGAGATGCGCGACGCCGAGACGGTCTCCGCGGCGATCCAGGCGGCCGAGACCGGCCACCTGGTGTTCTCGACGCTGCACACCGTCAACGCCGTGCAGACCGTCGAACGCATCATCTCGTTCTTCCCGCCGCACCAGCACGAACTGGTGCGCCTGCAGCTGGCGCTGAACCTGGCGGGCGTCTGTTCGCTGCGCCTGATCAAGAACAAGGAAGGCAACGGCATGGTGCCGGCGGTCGAACTGCTGATGAACACGCCGACCGTGCGCGAACTGCTCGAGCAAGGTTCGACCCGCATGCTGCCGAAGGCGCTCACCGAAGGCGCCTACTACGGCACGATGACGTTCAACCAGTCGCTGATCCGCCTGTTCCAGGCCGGCAACATCAGCCTCGAGGATGCGCTGGCGTCGTCGGACAACCCCGACGAGCTGAAGATGCAGATGCGCGGCATCACGCAGGGCTCCGGCGTGCGCTGAGCGCGGCCGACGGCCCGGTGGCGCGGAACCGCGGTCGGTCGTGTACCGGCGGCGCGCGTCCGCTACCTTGGTCGCGATGCAGCGCCTGCGCACCTTCGGCATCGTCGCGCACATCGACGCGGGCAAGACCACGTTGACCGAGCGCATCCTGTACGACGCCGGTGCCAAGGAGCGGGCCGGCAGCGTCGACGACGGCACCGCCAGCACCGATTGGCTGCCCGAGGAACGCAGCCGCGGCATCTCGATCGAGGCGGCCGCGACGCGGGTCGCCTGGGCCGGACACGAACTGCAGGTCGTCGACACCCCAGGCCACGTCGACTTCGTCGCCGAGGTCGAGCGGTGCCTCTGGGTGCTGGACGCCGTGGTCGTCGTCGTCGATGGCGTGCGCGGCGTCGAATCGCAGACCAAGACCGTCTGGGCGCAGGCCGCCGAACGCGGCTTGCCGCGGCTGCTGTTCGTCAACAAGCTGGATCGGGTCGGCGCCGACTTCGGCGCCACGGTCGACGCGCTGGCCGAGCAGTTCGAGGTCGCCGTCGCGCCGATCGTGTTGCCGCTGCACGACGAGGCCGGCCAGTTCGCCGGGCTCGGCCATGCGTTGACCGGGCAGGTGCAGTGGTTCGCCGGGGCGCCCTCGCCGGCGGATCGCCAGCGACTCGTGGTGGCCCTGCAGCGCGGCCACGAGCGCCTGCTCGAGCTGGCCGCCGATGCCGTGCCGGAGGTGATGGCGGCCGTCGTCGACGGTCGCCGGGTCGAGCCCGAGCGTCTGCTCGCCGTGTTGCGGGACGAGTTCCTGGCTGGCCGCTTGGCGCCGGTCTTCGCCGGTGCTGCCTTGCTCGACCGGGGCGTCGATTGGTTGCTCGACGGCATCGTCGCCTGGGCGCCGTCGATCGTCGAGCGGGCGCGCACCGGCATGTGGGCGACCGCCGGCGCGGGCGAGCCGGCGGCGCCGTTCGCCGGGCTGGTCTTCAAGGTCGATCACCGCGGCGAGATCTGGAACTTCCTGCGTGTCGCCCGCGGCCGTCTGCGCCCGGGTGACCTGCTCGAGCGGCAGCGCGGCGCGCGCCCGGTCGCCGTCGGTGCCGTCGGGGTGGTCCAGGCCGACCGTCGCCGCGACGTCCAGGTCGCCGGTCCGGGCGAGATCGTCGTGCTGGTCGGGGAACTGGGGCTGCGCACCGGCGACGTGTTGACGGCACCTGGTCAGTCGGTGTGGTTGCCGCCGCCGCGCTTCCCCGAGCCGGTGTTGGCGGCGGTGGTGGAGCCGGCGCGGGCCGACGACGGCGCGCAGTTGCTGCTCGCACTGCGCCAGCTGGCGGCCGACGATCCGACCCTGCGGGTCGACCACCGCGGTGGGGTGATCACGGTGCGCGGCATGGGCGAGCTGCATCTCGAGATCGTCGCCGAGCGCTTGCGGCAACGGGTCGGTGTCGAGTTCGTGCTCGGCCGGCCGCAGGTCGACCGCCGAGCCACGATCCGCGGCTCCGGGAGCGGCAGCGCCGAGTTGCGGGCCACGATCGAGGGTCGGGAGCGGCGGGTTCGCTGTGCTATCGAGTTGGAGCGGGTGGCCGGCGACGCCAGCGCCGAAGTCGTCGACGAGGTCGGGCGCCGCGATGCCGCGAACGTGCGGTCGGGGTTGGCGATGGAGCTGAACTACGGTCTGCCGCAAGGGCCGCTGGTGGGGGCCCGTTGCCGGCTGGTCGGTCTGGAGGTCGACGGTGGCGAAGTCGCCGAGGTCGCCGCTCTGCTGGCCTCGGCGGCCGGGCGCGCGTTGGCCCAGGCGCTGGCCATGGCAGAGGTGGTCGAGCTCGAGCCGGTGGTCGCGTTCGAAGTGGCGTGCCCGGAGTCGGGATCGCAACCGGTGCTGGCCGATCTGGGGGCGCGTGAGGCCGAGGTGCACTCGGTGCATGGCGGCCGCCTCGGGGCGCGCATCGAAGGGACTGCGCCCCTGCGCCGTATGTTGGGTTACGTGACCAAGTTGCGGTCGATGACCAAGGGATTGGGCAGGGTCTCCCTACGGCCATCGGGCTGGCGCCCTCGACCCGCGCCGGCAGTCGGCTGAACGGCGGCTGAAGCGGTTTCGGCGGATTTTGTTCGCAGTGCCGCTTGACGCGTGCGGAGGTCGTCGCTACCATCTCCTCCCCACTAGCGCTCCAGGGAGCACATCTCAGATGTAACCCCTTGCCGCGCCGAAGCTTGCGCCAAAAACCGACGATGTCGGGCGCCGGCAGTGACCAGAATCACCCCGCGGACGGTCCTGCACGAGGCCGGCCTACGATCATGCAAGAGCGAATCCAAATCCGGATGGAGGCCTACGACTTCGAGGCCCTCGACCAGGCGGCTCTCGACATCGTCGAGACCTCCAAGCGTACGGGCGCGCGCGTGGCCGGCCCGGTGCCGTTGCCGACCAAGATCGAGCGCTACACGGTGCTGCGTTCGCCGCACATCGACAAGAAGAGCCGCGAGCAGTTCGAGATCCGGACCCACAAGCGGCTGATCTACATCTCGGAGCCGTCGACCAAGACGGTGGACGCTCTGAGCAAGCTCAACATGCCGGCGGGTGTCGACATCCGCATCAAGGCCTGCTGAGCGAGCCAGGCCAGCGGGGTGTGATGCCCGCTGCGAACCGAGGTTCGCAGCCGACGTCGTGATGGCCCGCCTGCCTTCCTGAACAGTTTCCGATCGTTTCTCCAAGAGCAGTTCCCCAGTCATGGTCGAAGTCAAGGTCTTCGAAGGCGGCGCAGTCAAGTCGACCCAGGTCGATGCGACGGCCTTCGGTTCGCGTGTCCTCGGGCGGACGCTCAAGGATGCGATCGTGATGTACGAGGCCAACGTCCGTGCCGGCACGGTCCAGGCCAAGACCCGCACGATGGTGCACGGCGGCAACAAGAAGCTCTGGAAGCAGAAGCACACTGGCCGCGCCCGCATGGGCACCACGAAGTCGCCGCTGTGGCGCGGTGGTGGTCGTATCCACCCGCCGGCCCCGCGCGACCACGCCTACGCGATGCCCAAGCAGGCTCGCAACGCGGCGCTGCGCAACGCGATCTTCACCAAGTTCCAGGACGGCGAGGTCGCCGTCGCCACTGGCTGGCCGACCGGCAAGCCGAGCACGAAGGCTGCGCACGGCATCCTGCGCACCCTCGGCATGTCGAGCAGCGTGACGGTCGTGACGGCCGCCAACGAGACCAACCTGGTCAAGTCGCTGCGCAACGTGCCGCTCGTCGACGTGCGCACGGTCGCGGACCTGAACGCGCGCCAGGTGCTGGTGCGTCGTTACCTGGTGCTGACCCCGGACGCGCTGACCGCCGTCCAGGAACGCTTCGGCAAGAAGGAGTCGTGACCATGGCCGCCAGCAACAAGACCGCTGCCGCTCCCGCAGCTCCCAAGCAGACGGGGAACCCCGCCCAGTACTTCGACGTCGTGCGTCGGCCGGTCGTCACCGAGAAGAGCTCGGTGATGCAGGGTCTGCGCAACCAGTTCACGTTCGAAGTCTGCCCGGACGCCAACAAGTCCGAGGTCAAGAAGGCCGTCGAGACGCTGTTCTCGGTGAAGGTCGAAGCCGTCAACATGATCAGCATGCCGTCCAAGTCGCGCCGCACGTTCGGCCGACCGGGGCAGAGCAAGCCGTGGAAGAAGGCCGTCGTGACCCTGCGCAAGGGTGACTCGATCGACATCTCCTGAGCCGATCCGCCACCCCACCGGCCTCCCGATCCTCCGCCAGCACGAACCGACTCCCCGAGGAACCATGCCAGTCAAGGTCTACAAGCCAACGTCCGCCGGCCGCCGCAACTCGTCGGTCCTGGACTTCAGCCACCTGACGAAGGGCAAGCGCCGCGAGAAGAGCCTCACGGAGCGCCTGCACGACAAGGCCGGCCGCAACGCGTTGGGCCAGATCACCAGCCGTTTCCGCGGCGGTGGTGCGCGGCGCTTGTACCGCAAGGTCGACTTCCTGCGTGACAAGGACGGCGTGCCGGCCAAGGTCGCGGCGATCGAGTACGATCCGAACCGCACGGCCGACATCGCCCTGTTGCACTACGCCGACGGCGAGAAGCGCTACATCCTCGCTCCGAAGGGTCTGACGGTCGGCATGAAGGTCGTCTCCGGCGCGCGTTGCGAGCCGGACGTCGGCAACAGCATGCCGCTCGAGGCGATCCCGGTCGGTCTGCAGATCCACAACGTCGAACTGCAGCCCGGTCGCGGCGGCCAGCTCGGCCGTTCGGCCGGTGTGACCATCCAGCTGATGGCACGCGAAGGCGACTACGCGACGATCGTGCTGCCGTCCGGCGAGATGCGCAAGGTGCCCGTGCAGTGCCGCGCCACGATCGGCGAGATCGGCAATGCCGATTGGCAGAACGTGCGCTGGGGCAAGGCCGGCCGCATCCGCTACATGGGCCGCCGCCCGCACAACCGCGGCACCGCCCAGAACCCGGTGTCCCACCCGATGGGTGGTGGTGAAGGCCGCACCGGTGGTGGTCGTCACCCGTGCTCGCCGACCGGCAAGCTCGCGAAGGGCGGCAAGACCCGTCGCGGCAAGGCGGCGAGCAACAAGTTCATCCTCCGTCGTCGCTCGCCGGGCAAGCACGTCACCGTGGGCAGCGGCAGCTGATCCCGTTCCCCAGTCTCCCCACGACCCGCCTCCCCACGACCCGCGCCAACACGACACCCTCCAGGACCAAGCGATGAGCCGTAGTATCAAGAAGGGGCCCTTCGTCCACCCGAAGCTGCTCAAGAAGGTCGAAGTGCAGAACCAGAAGGGGACGCGCGATCCGATCCAGACCTGGTCGCGGGCGAGCGTGATCCTGCCCGACTTCGTCGGTCACACGTTCAACGTCCACAACGGCCGCGCGTTCCTCAAGGTCTACGTGACCGAGGACATGGTCGGCCACCGGCTGGGCGAATTCTCGCCGACGCGCACGTTCCGCGGTCACGCCAACAAGAAGGAAGCCTGAGCATCATGAGCTACGAAGTTCGTGCCGTTCACCGCGGCTGCCAGATGGGCGCCTACAAGGCTCGCCTCGTGCTGGCCCTGATCCGCGGTCGCAATGCCAGCCAGGCCCTCGACGACTTGCGCCACGACCGCCACCGGGCGTCGCGGCACATCTACAAGGTGCTGGCGTCGGCGATCGCCAACGCCCTGCAGAACCCGACCGTGCGTGCCAACCGGCTCGTCGTCAGCAAGACGTGGGCCCAGGACGGCAAGCCGCTGCCAGGTGGCATGCGCGTGCGTCCGGGTCCGCAGGGCCGGGCGATGCCGATCAAGAAGCGCACCTGCCACGTGCACATCTACGTCGCCGATCCGCAGGCCTCGGGCCTGGCAGTCGGCGCCGACGCCCAGAACGGAGGCGAGGAGTAACACCATGGGTCAGAAGGTCCACCCGACTGGGTTTCGCATCGCGATCACCGAACAGTGGCGGTCGCGCTGGTATGCCAACAAGAAGGACTTCGCGAAGAACCTGGTCGAAGATCAGAAGATTCGCAAGTTCATCCACAAGGAATGGCAGTTCGCGGCCATTCCGAAGGTCGAGATCGAGCGCACCGGCGAACTCGTCACCGTGTTCATCCACACGGCGCGGCCCGGCGTGCTGATCGGCAAGAAGGGCACCAAGGTCGACGAGTTCCGCATGGAGCTCGAGAAGCTCACCGGCAAGCCGGTGCGCATGAAGATCATCGAGATCAACCGCCCCGAGATGGAGCCGAGCCTCGTCGCCGAGGCCGTCGCCGAACAGCTCGGCAAGCGCATCAACTACCGTCGGGCCCTCAAGAAGGTCGCCGACACGTCGATCGCCGCCGGTGCCAAGGGCATCAAGATCCGCGTCTCGGGCCGCCTGCAGGGTGCCGACATGTCGCGCGTCGGCAACTTCCGCAAGGGGCGCGTGCCCTGCACGACCCTGCGCGCCCAGCTCGAATACGGTTTCGCGAAGTGCGCTACCAAGTACGGCACGATCGGTTGCAAGGTGTGGATCTTCAAGGGCGAGTACGGTCCGGGTGAGACAACGCGCGGTCTGCTGCCCGTCCGCACCCAGACGGATCGTCCGTCGTCCTGATCCCACCAGCCTTCCCAGGCTCCATCCGGCAGCCAGACTCCTTTCGGCAGCGTTTCTTCCGGCAGCTCTCCTTACGGCCCGCACAGCAGATTGAACTGAGGTAACAGCCATGATGATGCCCAAGAGAACCAAGTGGCGTAAGCAACACCGCGGTCGTATCCGTGGTGAGGCGACGCGTGGCAACGAAGTGGCATTCGGCGAATTCGGTCTCCAGTCCCTGGAGCCGGGTTGGGTGCCGGCGCGCGTCATCGAGGCCGGCCGTATCGCGATCAGCCGCAATGCCCCGGAAGCCAAGACCTGGATCCGCGTGTTCCCGCACAAGTCGGTGTCGAAGAAGCCCGCCGAGACTCGTCAGGGTACGGGCAAGGGCGACGTCGAGTTCTGGTGCGCGGTGGTCAAGCCCGGCACGATCCTCTACGAGATCGACGGGGTGACCGAAGACGCGGCGAAGACGGCCTTCAACCGCGTGGCCCACAAGCTGCCAGTCAAGGTGCGCCTGGTGCGCCGCCGTCACGCCTGATCCGCCGAACCTACCCAACGAACCAACCACGCAACCCGATCCGGCTATGAACAAGGCGATCCAGGAACTCCGCGGCAGCGATCCGAGCGACCTCAAGGCGAAGCTCGCCGACCTGCGCAAGGAGCAGTGGCAACTGCGCTTCAAGGGCCCCGAACAGGGCTCGCGTCCCACGCGTCAGCGTGAGATCCGCCGCACCATCGCGCGGATCCTGACCGTCCTCGGCGAGCGCGCAGGCGCCGCTGGCACCACGAAGTAACGTCCACCAGCGCCGGTAGCCGCATCCACCAGGCCGTCACATCCATCAGGCCGACCCCACATCCCCGACGCGTCCCATGAGCAACGAACAGAACAGCACGAGCCAGGCGGAGACCCGCAATCTGCGCAAGGTCATGCGTGGCATCGTGACTTCCAACAAGATGCAGAAGACCATCGTGGTGCAGGTCGACCGCAAGGTCCGTCACCCTGTCTACGAGAAGTTCGTGTCGCGTCGCACCAAGCTGTACGCGCACGACGAGCAAGGTGAGGCGCAGATCGGTGACACCGTCGAGGTGATGCAGACCCGTCCGCTGAGCAAGCTCAAGCGTTGGCGTCTGATCCGCGTCGTCCAGAAGGCCGTCGCCAGGTAGTCGCCCCGAGTACTCACCCCGAGTGTCCGCCCCGCGGGCACCCGGATCGCTGCGCGGCGCAGGCGCCGAGCAGCCACCGAAGAATTCAAGTCCTAGAGACAGCAGCGCAGTCAGCAGGAGCTCACGATGATCCAGGAAATGTCGATGCTCGATGTGGCCGACAACACGGGCGCCAAGCGCGCCATGTGTGTCAAGGTCCTCGGTGGCAGCGGCCGGCGGTACGCCTCGGTCGGTGACGTCATCGTCGCCGTCGTCAAGAAGGCGCTGCCGACCGGTGAGGTGAAGGAGCACGAAGTCGTCAAGGGTGTGGTGGTGCGGACCAGCAAGGCCGTGCGCCGCGACGACGGCTCGTACATCCGCTTCGATCGCAACGCCCTGGTCGTCATCGACAAGGACGGCAATCCGCGCGGCACCCGTATCTTCGGTGCCGTCGCACGCGAACTGCGCGACCGCAACTTCATGAAGATCGTCTCCCTCGCGGAGGAGGTTGTCTGATGCTCCACAACAAGCCCAAGGCCAAGCGCAAGCCGCTGCACGTCAAGAAGGGCGACAAGGTCGTCGTCTCCTCCGGGCAGTACAAGTCCAACGAGGCCCGCGAGGTCCTCAAGGTGGATCTCGAGGCTGGCACGGTGATCGTCCAGGGTGTCAACCTGCGCTGGAAGCATCAGCGTCGTTCGCAGGAGAACCCCAAGGGCGGCCGCATCCAGATGGAGATGCCGATCCCGGCCAGCAAGGTGCTGCTGTTCAGCGAGAAGCTGGGCAAGGGCACCCGCACGAAGATCGTCGTCGACGGCGGCAAGAAGAGCCGCGTCGGCGTGAAGTGCGGCACGAAGTTCTGATCCGTATTCCCGATCCGCGATACCAGCCATGTCCACCACGCAGACCAAGGTCCAGCCGACCCTGCCGCGCCGCCTGCTCCACTACCGGGAGAAGTGCGTGCCCGCACTCCACCAGGAGCTCGGCTACGAGAACCCGATGATGATCCCGCGCCTGCTGAAGATCGTCGTCAACATGGGTGTCGGCAAGGCCGTCGAGAACAAGAACCGCCTCGAGGCCGCCACCAAGGACCTGACCGCCATCACCGGCCAGAAGCCGATGGTCCGCAAGGCCAAGTCGGCAGTGTCCGGGTTCCGGCTGCGCGAGGGTTATCCGGTCGGTGTCGCCGTCACGCTCCGCGGCGCCCGCATGTGGGAATTCCTCGATCGCCTGATCACGCTGGCGATCCCGCGCATTCGCGACTTCCGCGGTCTGCCGAACAAGCTCGACGGCCGCGGCAACTATTCGATGGGCCTCTCCGAACAGAGTGTCTTCCCCGAGATCCAACTCGACAAGGTCGAGTTCGTCCAGGGCATGGACATCACGTTCGTCACCACGGCGCCGACCGACAAGGAAGGCCTCGCGTTGATGACCCATCTCGGACTGCCATTCCGCAAGTAACGCCCGCACCGGTGTCGGGATCCAAAGACGGACCGAGCCAGCCAAGCGTCCACGCATCCCCGCCGTTACCACGAACCCGAACCGTTAGCCAAAACCTACGCTCATGGCCAAGAAGTGCTTGAGGATCAAGCAGCAGCGCAAGCCGAAGTTCTCGACGCGCCGCTACAACCGCTGCCAGATCTGTGGTCGCGCGCGCGCGTATTACCGCAAGTTCGGCATCTGCCGTTGCTGTTTCCGTCAGCTGGCGCTCCAGGGCGAGATCCCCGGCGTCCGCAAGGCTTCGTGGTAGGAGGAACAGAGTCATGATGACCGATCCTATTGCCGACATGCTCACCCGCATGCGCAACGCGCTGATGAGCGGTTCGCAGGCATGTGTAGTCCCCGGTAGCCGTCTCAAGGTTGCCATCCTCGATGCCATGAAGCGCGAAGGCTTCATCCAGGGCTACGAGGTCGGCTCCACCGGTCCGCGCAGCTCGATCCGCGTCGAGTTCCGCTTCGGGCCGGACGGCGAGCGGGTGATCACGTCCCTCAACCGATTCAGCCGACCCGGCTGCCGCCGCTACCGCGCCGTGGGCGAACTGCCCAAGATCCGTGGTGGCCTCGGCATCGCCGTGGTGTCGACCAACCAGGGCGTGCTCTCCGATCGCGAATGCCGTCAGCGTCGCGTCGGCGGCGAGGTGCTCTGCACGATCGACTGATCCACACGATCGAGACGGACGCCACGTCGTGGCCTTGGGTCGTGGCGCGATGCCACGACCGAGCCACCCTCGGCATTCCGACGAACACCGCCACGCAGCCACAACCAACCACGACCAGCCTCGCAGGGTTCACAGAGGTTCCCATGTCTCGCATCGGCAAGAAGCCAATCGATATCCCCAAGGGTGTGACCGTGTCGGTCGCCGACGGGGTTGCCACGGTCCAGGGCACCAAGGGTGCACTCACGCTCAAGCTGCGCCCCGAGGTCTCGGTAGCGGTCGACGGCGGCAAGATCGCCGTGTCCGCGTCCGGTGAAGAGCGTTTCTCGCGCGCCATGCGCGGCACGACGCGGGCGCACCTGGCCAACATGATCCAGGGCGTCACCAAGGGCTACGAGAAGAAGCTCGACATCGCCGGCGTCGGTTACGAAGCCAACCTCGAGGGTGGCAAGACGCTGGTGCTGAAGCTCGGCTTCAACAAGCCGGTGCGCTTCGCCGTCCCCGCGACGGTGACGGTCGAGTGCCCGACGCTGACCGCGATCGTGGTCAAGGGCATGGACATCCAGCAGGTTGGCGCCGTCGCTGCGTCGATCCGCAAGCTGCGCAAGCCGGAGCCTTACAAGGGCAAGGGCATCAAGTACAGCGACGAGGTCATCAAGCGCAAGGCGGGCAAGGCGTTCGCCTCCGGCGGCTAGTAGCACGAGGATCGCAGCATGAGTTCCACCAGCAAGAAGCACAGCAGTCGGCGCGGCAAGGCCACCTCGCAGCGCAACCGTTTGCGTCAGAAGACCAACCGGCCGCGGCTGTCGGTGTTCCGCAGCCTGAGCAACATCTCGTGCCAGGTCATCGACGACGTGCGTGGTCACACGCTCGCCGCCGCCTCGACCCTCGAGAAGGACCTCAAGGGTTCGCTCACCGGTCTCAACAAGACCGACGCCGCCGCGAAGGTCGGTGCCCTGCTCGCCGAACGCGCCAAGCGCGCCGGTGTCAGCCAGGTCGCCTTCGACCGCGGCGCCTACAAGTACCACGGGCGAGTCAAGGCCCTGGCCGAGGCCGCGCGCCAAGCCGGTCTGGATTTCTGATCGGCAGCCTGGAGTTCTGACATGTCGAAGAGCAAGTTCAAACTGATTCCGATCGACGAGTCGCTGGGCGCGGACGTCGAAGACGACGTGGTGGCCATCAACCGCTCCGCGGCGGTGGTCAAGGGCGGCCGGCGGTTCTCGTTCAGCGCGCTGAGCGTCGTCGGCAACCGCAACGGCCTGGTCGGCATCGGCTACGGCAAGGGGCGTGAAGTCCCGAACGCGATCGAGAAGTCCGTCAAGGACGCGCGCAAGCAGATGATGCGCGTGATCCGTCAGGGCACCTCGATCCCGCACGCCGTCGAAGGCTGGTACTGCGCGACCAAGGTGCGCCTGATCCCGGCGGCGCCTGGTACGGGCATCATCGCCGGCAAGGCGGTGCGCAAGGTCCTCGAGCGCGCCGGCATCACCGACATCCTGACCAAGAACTACGGCTCGACCAACGCCCTCAACGTCGTCAAGGCGACGATGATCGCGCTCGGCCAACTGCGCAGCCGCGAAGAGACCGTCGCGCTGCGGGGAGTGAACCTCGAATGAACCTCGCTGAAGCAAAGGCCATCGGCCTCAAGTTCCCCGAGCGCAAGCGCAAGGGCCGCGGTGTCGGCTCGGGCCTCGGCAAGACGTCGGGTCGTGGCCACAAGGGTGCCAAGGCCCGCTCCGGCTGGTCGCGCCGCATCGGCTGGGAAGGTGGCCAGATGCCGATCTACCGGCGCCTGCCCAAGGTCGGCTTCAACAACAAGAACTTCGAGAAGGTCTTCACGGTCATCAACGTGGGCGATCTCGAGGTCTTCGAGGCCGGCAGCACCGTCAACCTGGCGGCAGTCCTTGCCAAGGGTGTGACCAGCAAGGAGAAGCACAGCGACCTGTTCAAGGTGCTGGGCAACGGCGAGGTCACCAAGGCGGTCACCGTCGAAGTCGATGCGATCACCCCGAGTGCGCGCGAGAAGATCGAACGTGCTGGTGGCAAGGTCGTGATTCGCGAGAAGGCCGCCCGCCGGCCGAAGTTCGTCGCCAAGGACGGCACCAAGCGCAAGCCGGGCACGCCCCGCGTGCGTCGCGGCACCGCCAAGTGAGCGGGACCGCCAAGTGATCTTCCGCTTTCCGCTTCGGCTGCACGCCCTGTAGCATCCACGACGCATGAACCTGACGTTCGCCAACCTGTTCAAGGTCAAGGAGATCCGGACCAAGATCCTGATCACCCTGGGCCTTCTGTTGGTCTATCGGATCGGTTTCGTGATCCCGCTGCCGGGCGTCAACCACGACGAGGTCGTCAAGCCGCTGTCGGACCTCGGCGATTGGGATCGCCTGTTCGGCATGATGAACGCGCTGACCGGCGGCTCGCTGCAGAGCGCGACGCTGTTCTCGCTCGGCGTGATGCCGTACATCAGTGCGAGCATCATCTTCAGCCTGCTGACCAAGGCCGTGCCAGCGCTCGAGGCGATCTCGAAGGAAGGGGCCAGCGGCCAACGCAAGATCAACCAGTACACGCGCCTGGCGACGGTGGCGATCTGCCTGGTGCAGTCGTGGTTCGTGATCTTCGGTGCGTTGAGTGGCGAGAGCCGCCTGCTGCACGACGGTGTGCGCGATTGGTTCGGCTTGTACTGCATCGTGGTGATGGTCTCGCTGACCGCGGGCACGATGTTCGTCATGTGGCTCGGCGAGCAGATCACCGAGCACGGCATCGGCAACGGCATCTCGCTGATCATCATGGCCGGTATCGTCAGCAACCTGGCGCCGGCGCTCGGTGGCTACCTGGGCACCGGCGGGATGAGCGCCGAGGTCTGGCAGAACCTGCTGTTCTTCCTGGCGGCGTGGGGGGTGGCGGTCGTGGCCGTCGTCTACATGACGAAGGCCCAGCGCCGCATTCCGATCCAGCAGGCCAAGCACACCCGCGGCCGGCAGGTCTACGGCGGCCAGCGCCACTTCCTGCCGTTCAAGGTCAACCAGGCCGGCGTGATGCCGATCATCTTCGGCTCGGCGCTGCTGGTGATCCCGACGATGATCGGGCAGGCGATCGGCTGGAACTGGCTGGCCGACACGTTCGCCAGCCATCGCGGCTTCTGGTTCGTGACCAGCTTCACCGCGCTGATCTTCTTCTTCTCGTTCTTCTGGACGTCGATGATGTTCCAGCCGAGCGAGATCGCCAAGAACCTGCAGGAAGGCGGCTCGTTCATCCCGGGCATCCGGCCAGGCAAGCCGACCGCCGAGTTCCTCGAGGGCACGATGGTGCGCATCACCCTCGCCGGGGCAGCGTTCCTGTCGCTCGTGGCGGTGTTCCCGTCGCTGCTCGGCGTCGGCGGCAGCGGCGTCGACCAGATGCTGATCTACTTCATGTCCGGCACCTCGATCCTGATCGTGGTCGGCGTGGCCCTCGACATGGTCGAGAAGCTCAACGCCATGCTGGTGATGCGCAACTACGAAGGCTTCCTCACCGAAGGTGGGGAAGGCGACAAGGGTGCCGCCGGCACCGGGTGGGGGCGGCGCTGAGCATGGCTCTGGCAGTCCGAGCTCGCTGTGTGTTCCTTGGTGCCCCTGGCGCCGGCAAGGGTACGCAAGCCAAGAAGGTCGCCGAGGCGGCCGGTATCGCGCATGTCTCCACGGGTGACATGTTGCGCGCGCAAGTCGCTGCCGGGACCGAGCTTGGGCTGCAGGCCAAGGGCTTCATGGACGCCGGCAAGCTGGTTCCCGACCAGGTCATCATCGGCATGGTCAAGTCCCGCATCGCCGAGCCTGACGCCAGGAACGCCTGGATCCTGGACGGCTTTCCGCGTACACTGCCACAGGCTCAGGCCCTCGACAGCAGCCTGACCCCGGCAACCGCGCTCTCGCACGTGATCTATTTCAACGTGCCGGAAGCCGCGCTGGTCGGTCGTCTCACCGGTCGCCGCACCTGCGGCAAGTGTGGCGCCATCTGGCACGTCGACAACCACCCGACCAAGGTCGCTGGAGTATGCGATCTTTGCGGTGGTGCGCTCGTGCAGCGTTCGGACGATCGCGTCGTGGCGATCTGCCATCGTCTTGTTCAATTTCGCAAGCTCATGGATCCGTTGCTGGCTTACTACCGTGAGCGTGGTGTCCTTCGGGAGATCGATGCAAATCGGTCTCCTGCTGTCGTCTACGAGGAGCTTCTGAACCTGATGCAATGAGTGGAACCGCCGACGATCCCAAGCCCCAGGCGGTGCAAACGCACCGGTTGGAGCGCGGCCAGCGAGCCACCGTGGTGGCGCGCCTGACCAACGGGATGCTCCGGCTCAGGACCGCGGATGGCAAAGAGTTGGCTGGGCACGCTGCCCTCGACCTCCGGATGGCGCTGACGCGCCTGTTGCCGGGGGACGCAGTGGAGATCGAAGTGTCCCCGTTCGACCCGACCAAAGCGCGGATCCTGGCCTTGGCCAGGCAGCAGCAGGATGGTCGACAGCAGCCCAGCCGATCGTCCGCAAGCAGTGCAAGCGACAATCCCGGTTCCGACAGTGCCTCAGTCCAGCAGCCCAAACCAACTACCCCCAAATAGCGAGTACCACCGTGAAGGTCAGAGCTAGCGTTCGGCGCATCTGCGAACATTGCAAGGTCGTGCGGCGCCGCGGCGTCGTCCGCGTCATCTGCGAAAACCCCCGCCACAAGCAGCGTCAAGGTAAGTAAGCATGCCTCGTCTCCTCGGCGTCGACATTCCGAACGAAAAGCGCATCGAGATCGCGCTCACCTACATCTATGGGGTGGGCCCGGCCGTCGCGAAGCAGGTCCTGAAGGATCTTGGCATCAACCCCGCCGTGCGGGCCAAGGACCTCAAGGACGACGAGGTCGCAAACCTCGCCAGCCACCTCGAGAAGAACTATCCGGTCGAAGGTGCGCTGCGTCGCCTGATCATGCAGAACATCGGTCGACTCAAGGAGATCTATTGCTACCGCGGCCTGCGCCACCGGCGCAGCCTGCCGGTGCGCGGTCAACGTACGCGCAGCAACTCCCGTTCCCGCAAGGGCCCGCGCAAGACCGTCGCCAACAAGAAGATCCTGAGGAAGTGACATGAGCTCCACCCAGAGCGACAACAAGAAGAAGACCCGCGTGCGCAAGAACGTGGGCAAGGCCGTCGCGCACGTGAAGGCCTCCTTCAACAACACCATCATCACGGTCACCGACAACGCCGGCCAGGTCATCGCCTGGGACTCGGCGGGCACGATCGGCTACAAGGGCTCGCGCAAGAGCACGCCGTTCGCGGCGCAGCGCGCGGCCGAGAAGGTCGCCGACAAGTGCAAGAAGATGGGGGTGCACGAGATGGAGGTGCTGGTGCGCGGCCCGGGCTCCGGCCGCGAATCGGCGGTCCGCGCCCTCGCCAACTCCGGCATCGAGGTCAAGTCCATCGAGGACATCACGCCGCTGCCGCACAACGGCTGCCGCGCCCGCAAGCGTCGCCGCGTCTGATCGCGCGCCCGCCCCGCCCCGCCCGACTGCTCCCGCCTCCCCCCGCATTCCCAGACTGAATTCACCGTAATGGCTCGCCTCAGCAACAACGTCTGCAAGCTCTGCCGCCGCGAAGGCGTCAAGCTGTTCCTCAAGGGACAGCGCTGCTTCTCGGAGAAGTGTGGTGTCAACCGCCGCAACTACCCGCCGGGTCAGCACACCCGCCCGAAGAAGACGACCGACTACGGCACGCAGCTGCGCGAGAAGCAGAAGGTCAAGCGCATCTACGGCATGCTGGAGAGCCAGTTCCAGCACTTCTTCGCGATGGCGCAGCGCCAGAAGGGCAACACCGGTGAGAACCTGTTGGTCCTGATGGAGCGCCGTCTCGACAACGTGCTGCTGAGCCTGGGGCTGGCCTTCTCGCGCTTCGATGCGCGGCAGATGGTCGCCCACGGCCACGTCTACGTGAACGGCCGCCGCCTCGACATCCCGAGCTACCTGGTCCGCCCGGGCGACGAGATCTCGGTCAAGGGCAGCGACAAGCTCAAGAAGAAGGCCACCGACGCCGTCGAGATGAACAAGGGCCGCCCGCTGCCGGGTTGGCTCGAAGCGACGCCGAACGAGCTCAAGGGCCGCGTCATCCAGCTGCCCAAGCGCGAAGACGTGTCCGTCGAGGTCAACGAGCAGCTCATCGTCGAGCTGTGCTCGAAGTAGTCGATCGACCGGGCAGTCGGCCAACGGTCCAAGCGACCCTGGCTGCGACTGCCCGATTGCCGTTTCCAGCCCCATCCACTTGCCTGCCCATCAGCCGCCTGCGCAACCGCAGCCGATCCCGATGGGCCTGAATCCAGCATCGACTTCGCTAGTCGCCCAGCTACCACAGGAATCACGCGATGCGTATCCGTTGGCGTAACTTCGAGCTGCCGTCCCAGGTTCGCCTGGAGCGGGAGACCTCGTCCGACCACTATGGCAAGTTCACCGTCGAGCCGTTCGAGAAGGGCTTCGGCGCGACGATCGGCAACGGCTTGCGCCGCGTGCTGCTGTCGTCGATCGAAGGCACCGCGGTCACGTGGGTGCGCATCGACGGTGTCGTGCACGAGTTCTCGACGATCGCCGGCGTGCTCGAGGACGTCACGCAGATCGTCCTGAACATCAAGAAGCTGCGCGTCAAGCTGCACACCGATGCCCCGACCACGCTGCGCATCGACGTCAGCCAGAAGGGCGACGTGCTGGCCAGCGCGATCGAAGGCGACCACAACGTCGAGATCGCCAACCCGGACCTGAAGATCTGCACGCTGACCGAGGACGTGCGCTTCTACTGCGAGATGCAGGTCAAGAAGGGCCGCGGCTACGTCACCGCCGAGGAGAACGTCACCGACGAACAGGAGATCGGCACGATCCCCGTCGACTCGATCTTCAGCCCGGTGCACCGCGTGCGCTACGCGGTCGAGAACACCCGCGTCGGCAAGTCCACCGACTTCGACCGGCTGGTGCTCGAGGTGTGGACCGACGGCACGGTGACGCCCGAGATGGCGCTCGTCGAAGCCAGCAAGATCTACCGCAAGCACCTCAACCCGTTCGTCCAGTACTTCGAGCTGAAGGAAGACCTGGCCGTCGAGGGTGGGGCACTGGCTCCGGAAGGCGACGAAGGCGCCAAGCGCCGCGAGATGGTCGACCTGCTCGGCAAGAGCATCGACATGCTCGAACTGTCGGTGCGTTCCAAGAACTGCCTCGACAGCGAGAACGTCAACACGCTGCGCGACCTGGTCGTGCTCAACGAAGCCGAACTCCTCAAGGTGCGGAACTTCGGCAAGACCTCGCTCAAGGAGGTCAAGAGCAAGCTTGGCGCGCTGGGCCTCACGCTCGGCATGCAGGTCGAGGAGTTCCGCTAACCCCAGCCGACACCATCGGCACCAGCACTAGCACCCGGTTGATGGGATCCGCTCCGGGTCCCGCCAGCCAACGACGACGAACTACCGCCAGGGATCGAGAGAAGCAGTCATGAGGCACAAGGTTGCAGGCAAGTCTTTGAACCGCAACTCGGCGCACCGCGCCGCGCTGCGGAAGAACTTCACGGTGTCGCTGATCAAGAGCGAACGTGTCGTCACGACCCTGGCGAAGGCCAAGGCGCTGCGTCCGTTCGTCGAGAAGGTGATCACCCTGGCTCGTCGGTCGAACGAGAAGAACCGCGTCCAGTCGGTCCGCCGCGCGATCGCGCTGCTGCAGGACAAGGCGGCGGTCAAGAAGCTGTTCGACGAGATCGCGCCGCGTTTCGCCAACCGTCCGGGTGGCTACACGCGCATCCTGCGCTTGCCCGACTACCGCATCGGTGACGGTGGCACGAAGGTCGTCTTCGAACTCGTCGACAACAAGGTCCTCGAGCAGAAGGCCAAGCTGCGCGAAGAAGCGACCTCGAACGAGACCGCCGGCGTCTGATCGCAGCGGGTGTCGTGAGGGGCGACCTCGGGCACCTGCCATCCAGTTCGGCTGGAGCTGCGCCGATCGGCGGTCGCTCCGGGACGAACCCGAGAACGCGGACCATGGTCCGCGTTTGGCGTTTCCTGGCCTCCAGAACGGGCCGCTACGCCGCAGCAGATCGCCTGACGGCCGGCTCTCCCGCTGGCCTCACTCTCTCCCGCTGGCCTCACTGTCGGGTGAACGACATGTTGGTCGGCCCGACCACCAGCGCCAGCTCGTCCAGCAGGTCGTCGCCGATCCGCACGCCCTGCTCGCAGCGCACCCGGTAGCAGTTGCCGTCCTCGTCGAGGTCCAGCAGCAGGTGGTGCTGGCCCTTGTAGCGCTCGCAGACCTCGGCGATGCGCTCGAGGTTCGCCTCGGTCGCGGTGTTGCCGCGCAGGTGCAACACCAGCCCCGCGACCTCGCGCCGCATCACCTCGGCGGCCGGCTCGATCGAGTCGGCCAGCAGCGCCTTCTCCTCGCTGTTCTTGTCCAGCCGCGCGTTCAAGAACACGATCGCGTCCTCGACGATCGTGTCCTTCATCGTCGCATAGGCGCGTGCGAAGCAGGTCACCGGGATCTGGCCGTGCAGGTCCTCGAGCACGAACTTGGCCATCTTCTGGCCGGCGTTCTTGCCCTGTTTGATCTGGATCACCCGCACGCTGCTGATCATGCCGGCGATGCGCACCGAGTTGCTCGGGTCGAGGGTCACCAGCGACGCCGTCGTCGTGCCGGCGATGCGGGCCAGGAAGCTGCCACGCTTCTCGAACGGATGCCCGGTCAGGTAGAAGCCGAGCGCTTCCTTCTCGCGCGCCAGCCGGTCGTGCTCGGGCCACTCGCGGCCGCGATCCTCGACCACCGCGGTGCCGCCGCCGCTGGCCGGCGCGAACAGCATCTTCTGGCCGCGGCGCTTGTCCTCGCGCGCGATCGCCGACGACCGCAGCGCCGACTCGATCGCCTCGAAGTTGCTGGCCCGGCTCTTGCCGAGGCCGTCGAACGCGCCGGCCTGCACCAGGGCCTCGAGTGCCGTCTTGTTGAGCACCGTGCTGTCGAGGCGTTCGCAGAGGTCCTCGAAGCCCGCGAACGGTCCGCGGGCCCGGCATTCGTCGCCGATCGCGTCGGCGACGCGGCTGCCCACCCCCTTGACCGCGCCGAGCCCGAAGCGGATCGAGCCTTGCTCGACGTTGAAGTAGCGCCGGCTGTGGTTGACGCTCGGCGGCAGGATCGGCATGCCGGCGCGCCGCGCCTCGTCGACGAACTCCTTGATCTTGTCGCTGTTGCCGGACTCGACCGTCAGGTTCGCCGCCGTGAACTCGGTCGGATAGTGCGCCTTGAGCCAGGCGGTCTGGTAGGTGACCAGCGCATACGCCGTCGAGTGCGACTTGTTGAAGCCGTAGCCGGCGAAGTACTCCATCGTCTCGAACAGCTCGCGCGCCCACTTCGCGTCGTGCTTCTTCTGCACCGCCCCCTCGACGAACTGGTCCTTGAACTTGGCCATCACGTCGGCCTTCTTCTTGCCCATCGCCATGCGCAGGTTGTCGGCGTCGGCCATCGAGAAACCGCCGACGAGGTTGGCGATCTGCATGACCTGCTCCTGATAGACGATGACGCCGTAGGTCGGCTCGAGGACCGGCTCGGTGTCCTTGTGCGGGTAGACGACCTTCTCCTCGCCGTGCTTGCGGCGCACGAACATGTCGACCATGCCCGAACCGAGCGGTCCCGGCCGGTACAGGGCCAACACGGCGATCACGTCCTCGAAGGTGTCCGGCTTGAGCCGCATCAGCAGCTCGCGCATGCCGCTCGATTCGAGCTGGAACACGCCCTGCGTCTCGCCGCGCGTCATCAGCGCGTAGGTCGCCTTGTCGTCGATCGGCAGCTTGCCGAGGTCGAGGTCGACACCGTGCACCTCCTTCACGAGACGCACCGCCTCGGTCAGGATCGTCAGCGTCTTCAGGCCCAGGAAGTCCATCTTCAGCAGGCCGACCTCTTCGAGTTCGGTCATCTGCCACTGGGTGATCACGTCCTCGCCGTTCTTGGCCAGCGGCACGTAGGTCTCGAGCGGCTGGTCGGCGATCACCACGCCGGCGGCGTGGATCGACGAGTGGCGCGCGAGGCCTTCGAGCTTCAGCGACAGCTCGAACAGGCGTTTGTGCTGCGGGCTGCTGTCGCGGATCTGCTGCAGTTCGGTGTCGCTCTGCAGGGCCGCCTCGAGCGACGCTCCAGGCCCCTGCGGCACCTTCTTGCAGATCTTGTCGATGTCGCCGATCGGGAACTCCAGCACGCGGCCGACGTCGCGCAGCACGCCGCGGCTGGCCATCGTGCCGAACGTGATGATCTGGCAGACCGACTCGTTGCCGTACTTCTGCCGCACGTACTCGATGACCTCGCCGCGGCGGTCGCCGCAGAAGTCGATGTCGATGTCCGGCATCGAGACGCGCGACGGATTCAGGAACCGCTCGAACAGCAGCGCGTACTGCAGCGGGCAGACGTCGGTGATGCGCAGGCAGTACGCGACCAGCGACCCGGCGGCCGAGCCGCGGCCCGGACCGACCGGGATGCCCATGTCGCGGGCCTTCTGGATGAAGTCCTGCACGATCAGGAAGTAGGCGACGAAGCCGAGCTTGCGGATCACGCCGATCTCGTAGTCGAGCCGTTCCTGGATCTGCTGGGTGATCTCGCCGTAGCGCTGCCGCGCGCCCTCGAGGCACAGCCGCTCGAAGTACGCATCCGGATGGCTGCCGTCCTCGGGTTGGAACACCGGCAGGTGGTAGACGCCGAACTCGATGCCGACCTTGCAGCGGCTCGCGATCTCGACCGTGTTGGCCAGCGCCTCGGGCCAGTCGGCGAACGCCTGCGCCATCTGCGCGCGGGTCTTCAGGTACAGCTCGCGCGAACCCATCCGGAAGCGCTGCGGGTCGGTGACCGGCTTGCCGCTGCGGATGCACAGCATGATGTCCTGGGCGAGCCAGTCCTCCTGCTTCAGGTAGTGCACGTCGTTGGTGGCGACGCACGGGATGCCGAGTTCCTCGCCGAGCTTGCGCAGCGTGTCGGTGACCTTCTGCTGCGCCTCGTAGCCGGTGCGGGCGACCTCGAAGAAGTAGTTCTCCTTGCCGAACACCTCCTGGTGCTGCGCGGCGATGCGCCGGGCCCCGGCCAGGTCGCCCTGCAGGATCGCCGCCGAGATCTGCGAGCTGACCGTGCCCGACAGCACGATCAGGCCGTCGCGGTACTGGTGCAACAGCTCCAGGTCGACACGCGGCCGGTAGCTGAAGCCCTCCAACCACGCGCGCCCCGACAGCTGCCGCAGGTTGGCGAGGCCGCGGTCGTTCGCGGCCAGGATCGTCAGGTCGTTGGTCGGGTTGTCGGCGCCGGCGGTCTCCTTGCGGGTGCGCCCGGCCACGTAGGTGGTCTGGCCGAGGATCGCCTCGAGCTCGCTCTTCTTGCAGGCCTTGTAGAACTCGACGACGCCGAACAGGCTGCCGTTGTCGGTCAAGGCCAGCGCCTGCTGGCCGTCGGCAGCCGCGGCCGCCACCAGCTTGCCGACCTTCGCCGGCGCGGCGAGCAGGCTGTAGTGCGAGCGCACGTGCAGGTGGACGAACTGCGGCACCTCGGTCATCGCCACCCCACACTACGCGACACTTCGCCGCGCTCCAACCGATTCCAGCGGCCGTTCGCCCGCCGGCCGCTCCTCCCGCCGCTCACGCGGTGCGCGGCGCGGCGTCGACGATGCCGAACTTGCGGCCGGCCATCGCGAAGCGCTCGATCACCTGACCGATCTGCTCGTCGGTGTGGCTGGCGATGTACGAGGTGCGGATCAGGTCCTGGCCGACCGGCACCGCCGGTTGCGTCACCGCGTTGGTGAACAAGCCGGCGTCGAACAGCGCGCGCCAGAGCAGCAGCATGCGTTCCTGTTGGCCGACGATCACCGGCACGATCGGGCTGTCCTGGGTGCCGGCGGTCTGGAAGCCGAGTTCGGCCAGTCCGGTGCGCACGCGGTGCGCGACCGCGAGCACGCGCTGGCGCATCTCCGGCCGGGTCTCGATCAGGTCGAGCGACGCCAGGGCTGCCGCCGCGCTCGCCGGCGCGATCGACGCCGAGAAGATCAGCGGCCGCGCGTGGTGGCGCATGAACTCGATGACGCTCGCCGGTCCGGCGATGAAACCGCCGAGGCTCGCGAAGCTCTTGCTGAAGGTGCCCATCACCAGATCGGCGCGCACGCCGAGGTGTTCGGCGGCGCCGCGGCCGTTGGCGCCGAGCACACCCATCGAGTGCGCTTCGTCGACCATCAACCGGGCCCCGTAACGATCGGCCAGCGCGCGGATCTCGCGCAGCGGCGCCAGGTCGCCCATCATCGAGAACAGGCCGTCGACGACGATCAGCTTGCCGCGGTCGCCGGCCCGCTGCAGCTGCTTCTCGAGGTCGGCGACGTCGTTGTGGCGGAACTTGAACACGTCCGCGAACGACATCCGGCAGCCGTCGATGATCGACGCGTGGTTCTCGCGGTCGCACAGGATCACGTCGTCCTTGCCGCAGATCGCCGAGATCGCCCCGAGGTTGGTCTGGAAGCCGGTCGAGAAGCACAGGGTGGCTTCCATGCCCATGAACGCCGCCAGGCGGCGCTCGAGCTCCTCGTGGAGCTCCAGGGTGCCGTTCAGGAAGCGCGAGCCCGAGCACGAAGTCCCGTACCGCCGGATCGCCTCGATCGCCGCCTGCCGCACGTGTTCGTGGTGCGTCAGGCCGAGGTAGTTGTTGCTGCCGATCATGATCAGGCGGCGACCGCCGATCTCGACCTCGGTGCCTTCGCTACCGGCCAGCGGGATGAAGTACGCGTAAAGGCCGGAGGCTTTGACCTCCCGCGAACGCGTGTAACCGTCGCACTTCTCGAAGATGTCCAAGGTGGGGGGCGACGATGGTAGATTCGGGAGGCTACCGTGACAAACGATTGTATCCTGAGACGAGCCCTGAATTGCGCCCTGGTACCTTCCCGACCCTGCTGCTGACCGGTGCCACCGGCTTCCTCGGCCGTGCCCTGGTCGGGGCGCTGGCGCAGGCCGGTTGGGGCAAGGACCAGCTGCGGCTGGCCGTGCGCGACCCCAGCCGAGCCGCCGCCAGCGGCCTGCCGCCGGCCACGTTCTGTGCTGCCGATCTGTCGCAAGCCGACTCGCTGCCGGCACTAGCGGCGGCCGCCGCCGGTGCCGACGCGGTCGTGCACCTGGCCGGTTCGCTGAAGGCGTTCGGCCCCGACGGCTACGCCGCCGTGAACGTCGCCGGCACCGAACGGCTCTACCGCGCCGTCGCCAGCGTGGCACCGCGGGCCTTCGTCGTGCACGTCTCGTCGCTGGCCGCCGCCGGCCCCAGCGTCGACGGGCAGGGTTCGGCTGCCGCGCCTGCTGCCTGCCAGCCGGTCTCCGCCTACGGCCGCAGCAAGCTCGGCGGCGAACAGGCCTTGCTGGCCACCGGGCTGGCCCACTGCATCGTGCGCCCACCGGTCGTCTA
>DAIMFJ010000026.1:0-611 GCA_036724695.1 Planctomycetota bacterium | reverse complement strand
GCCCCGCTGGTGGCCGTTCCGGCCCGCCGGGCCCCGCTGTCGGTGATCCACAGCGACGACGTGGTCGATGCCCTGCTGGCCGCGATCCAGCGCCGGCCGGCCGGGGCCATCCTGCCCCTCGACGGCCCCGAACGTACCGACACGCACGGCCTCTCGCGCCGCATCGCCGCCGCCTGCGGCCGCCGCGCCCGGCTGGTGCCGGTTCCCCTGTGGCTGGCCCGCGCTGCCGCCACCGCCGGCGATCTGGTCGCGCGGCTGCGCGGCGTGCCGGGCTACTTCAACCGCGACAAGGTCCGCGAGATCGCCGCCCCGGGCTGGGTCGCCGACGGTTCGGCGGCGCGGCAGTGCCTGGATTGGACGCCGCGGGTCGAGCTGGCGGCGGGGTTGCGGCAGGTGGCGGCAGCGGAGGGGTTCGGGGGGCGTGGCTGACGTGGCTGGGTGCACTCCTGGGCCTGCTGGTCGGGTCGGAAATCGCCGTAGTGTTCACGGTGGGCTTGCAGAATCTTCACGATGCTGGAGATGAACGTCTGGTGGCAGGACATTGGCAATGAGCGATCACTGGCGAACACCATGAACGTCGGCATCAACGGTATGGGGCGCATGGGCCGCCT
>DAIMFJ010000025.1:20708-28112 GCA_036724695.1 Planctomycetota bacterium | reverse complement strand
ACTTCAGGACGCCAGACTTTCCGGAATCAGGGCGCCAGACTTTCCGGAACTCACAACTTCCCGATTGGAGCCACGGGCGACGGGATCTCCGGCACGTAGACGATGGGCTCGGCATGGCGTGCGCCCCCCGTCGACACGAACAGCTCCCGCGTCGCGCGCTGCCGTTCCCCGTCGATCTCGAGGTCATACTCGCAACGCACGACCATCAGTTCCCCGGCCGGCGGTGCGTCCGAGAGCTCCCAGGACTTCACCATGAGCTCGTCCGGTTCGGCGTCACGCACAGCCCAGCCGGACGACGATTGGCAAGCGACCGAGAGCCACGATAGCGCGAACAGCAGGCAGGGGCGGTAGAACATGCGGTTCCTCCGGAAGGTCGACGGAAAGCAACGGGACACAGGACGCGAGTCAGAGCTGGACGGAGTCGATCGGACAGCATAGCCAACCCGGCCGGCCAAACGCCTTCGACGCTGTGCTGCGAACCACGGGCGGGAGGTTCGATCTCGAGCTGGCTGGTCGCGACGGCTCGGCTCCTGCATCGAGTTGGACGGCGATGCTCGTGTGCCACATCGGCGCATGCAGCTTCCCATCACGGCCTGCCCGTTTCGTCGCCGCCTTGGTCCGGCCTGCTCGTGTTGGGTGACAGACCGTACGCGACTTCCACCAACTGCCCCTTCCGCTCCGCATGGTTCGCAAGACGGACCCCAAGGTAGACCCCAAGCAAGGCCAGGAGCCCCCCGGCGACCGCCCCCGCGACGCCACCGACCAGGTAGTACGCGCCGACACCGAGCCCCGCACCGATCACGGTCAACGACGCCGCGACTCGGATCCAGCAACACAGGGTGACGAGGATGTCGAACAGCTTCTCCATGAGACACGACGTGACGTCCGTCCTACGACTCGACCATCGGCCGCCGGCGCCGCTCGGGGCGCCGCTCGTCCCCAAGCATCCTGCTTGGCTGCCTCAGCATAGCGGATCCGTAGTCGTGGCGGTGGCCCGAGAATGCGCCGGATTCATCGAAGGTGACGTAGACGATGGGCCAGGAAGACCACCTGAGTACGCCCAGGTACACTCCTAGGTGCTGGAAGGGAACCGAGCACATCTCGCACCTGCTCGGGGGTCATGCCCGTCCACAGGTCGACCAGTCTCGCCAGGTCGAACGGAGGCTGATTCAAGCGCCGAGCGAGCGCCACGAAGAAGACCATGCACAGAGCCATCAGGCATCCTGCGATCGCCAGCAGGCGCATGAGGACTCGCCTCATGGCGGGGGCGGTCAGCCCAACGCTCCGGTTCCGTGGCGAACCGTGCAGCGGACCGCCCGCTGCAACCGGCTGTTGGGCAGCCAGCACCGTTGTCATACAACGACACTCACGCTCGAGATATGCGCGCGACCCGAGTGGAAGCCCAACGATCATACGGAGTCGATCCCGTCGCCATCATCGTGACCAGCCACCACACGGGACCAGCCAACGCAACAAGCGCAGGTCCCTACACCCACGCCGGGAACCCTTCATCGCCAGAGAATGCCGCCTGCTGTGCCACAGTGTGCCCGAACTCCCACGGAACGAACTTCACCGCATTGCGATGCAGCGCGGACCAGAACGAGGGCCGCCCTCCGGACTCCCGGGACACGACGAGGCCAAGAAGGCGCTTGCCGAGCGACGCCCGCATCGCCGAGCATTCGCACAGCGCGAAGTAGAGGGTGACCGGCATGGTCATCGCGAGGAAGCCGATGCCTTGCGCCTCCCAGGCATTCCCTGGGCGTGGTGGATTTCCACCGGTGGCGATCATCACGACGCCGAAGAGCAGACTGCCCCATAGGACCACGACCAGCCAGTCCATGCCGAACGCCAGCAGCCGACGAACGGCAACCGCTTCATTTCGCTTCATGCTTGATCCCGACGCAAAAGACGGCTTGCCCAACGACTTTGCCCATCAGCCGCGAGCAAAGCGAGCGTCAGCTCCTGCACCTTGTTGGGCCGATTACCAGAATTGCCACCATGGCTTCGCCCGGCTCACAGACTGGTCCAGAGGGATCAAGGTCGAATTCGACTCGACGAACATGACCCCGTGCTCGATGAGACGACCGAAGACCTGCTTCATGGTCTGCGCCGTGTCCAGCTGCGACCCACGACGCCCGTTTCTGACCACTGCCTTGAGGTCCGACTGAATCCGCCGACGAGTCGGTGCGTCGAAGCACTCCGCCCCTGCAAATCTCTCTCGCAGGAAGTGCACCATGGACTCGAAGTAGTCATCCCAGTTGATGCAGCCGTTTCGGTAGTCCTCGGATCGGAGTCTGTCGATCGATCGCAAGACCTCGCCTTGAACCGTCGCTGCCTGCCCCTGGTCGGGGACCAGCGAATCCCACAACTCAGCGAACCGCCGCGATGCATGGCAAAACCATCGTTGCCCGAATGGCTGTGGGCCATCAGCGCCACATGCTTGGCGATCAGGTCCTCGGAACTTGCGCGGTCTTCCATGACACAACCGTTGTCTGCCGAACATCTGAGCCGCTAGCCGCGTGCGAGGGGCTTGACCTCGCGGTTGGTTGGTCGCGGCTCGCCGGCTCCTGCGTCGATTTGGACAGCCTACTCACCCACGCCTACCAGACCAAGGTGCCTGGGTGACCGAGAATCTCGCGCGGATCGCCGTTGTGCTCGGACGCCAGGATGCAACGTGCACCAGCGGCGCCTCGGCGACAGTCCTCGACGAGGCGGACCAGCCGATCGAAACGAGCAGCACGATCCGCGCTCGAGAGACGAGGAGGAAACGCAAGGTCGTTCCAGAACACGAACTCGAGGTCCAGGGGCTCCGAAGCCGAGACAGGCCACAGGTTGATCTGAAGTCGCCCTACGCCCACCGCATCGGACAGCAGCCCGTACCATGTGTCACCCTCGGGAGCGGAGCGCATGCGGTGGAGCCATGCAGAGTCGAACGGCTTCGGGTGCGCCAGACTCCCCCGGCCGTCGATCACGACCTCCAACCGCGGAATCTGGGCGATTCGGCCCAGCACTTGAGGCCAGTGCGACGCCGGTAGGTCGATCACGAAGATCTCGGACGCCGCGCCATCGAAGCGCTCCAACAGGTGCCGCATGTCATCCCAGGTTGGAGGTGTAGTTCTGGTCACGGGCCTGTCCAACGTCTGTGGCGCTGAGCCGCGAGCGCCGCGGCGGCGCTCGGCGGCTCCTGCGTCGAGTTGGATGGCAACCATACTCGCCCTGCTACCGAGTGAGAATGAGGACGCCAGCATCGCAGTGGTCGCCAGGGTGCAGCCCCTCCACCTTCAACTCCGTTCTGGAGTCCAACAAATCGGGGGTCGGGGTCGCATACACCTGGAGGCCGACCGTGGCTCCATCCAGAGTTTCGGGCCGGAGAACCAAGGCGATGCGACCCTCACGATCCGCGCGTACGAACCGCGTGCGGAGAAGGTCGGATGTCGGTTTCACCTTGAGCACGGAGAAGGCCGCGGGTTTCCCGGATGCATCGTGAACAAGGGCCCGCACGATGGTGTCGCCCTCGTCCAGATGTAGCTGGATGATGAGAGTCTCTTCTGCAGGGAGACGAGGCACCATGGCATTGGTCTTGATCGTAGTGCCATCGATCATCGCGACAATCGGCGTCGGGTGCTTTGGATCGGGGACCCCGACCAATCCGAAGTGCTGGCCCGACTCGCTCCAGCACACGGCGTTGTCCCATTGCATCCCCTTGCCGATCCGGGTCAAGGTCAGCATGGTGGCCACTGGCCCATGCCACTCCGGGGCACGCACCTCGATCCTCGTCACAGGCGGGAGGGTCAAGGTCACGGTTCCCGACTCTCGCCTTTTCAAGCTCAGCTTCTTGGCGTGCGCGTCGAGATACATGCCGTCCACTTCGAACACGACGAACTCTGGCGGAGCGGGATTCGGGCCGCCAAACGGAAGCGACATGTACTTGGCCACGTCCACACTGCCGGGATCGCGAACGACCAAGTGGCCACCGGCATCGGTTAGTCCAAGCGGAACCCCCTCGAACTGATCGAAGGGAGACTCCTGTTCTGGAGAACAGGTCACGGGGACTCCGGCCACGGGCATTCCACGCTCGTCGCGGACGACGACAGTCCAATGCCAGTCGTCCAGCACCAGCTCATTGGGCGCATTGCCTGCCTCGCCGACCGTTGTTGCCCCCGCCAATCCAGCGTGCTCTCCCGCGACGACCGTACTGCGCGGAACCCGTACGGTTCCCGTTTCGTCGGCCACGTGCCTACCTCCCAGCCGGCGGAGCAACTCGTGGGGATTGCCGAAGTAGGGGGTCAACTCGGCCGGGATCCAGTCCCGACGCTCCCAGGACCTGCTTGGCAGTGTCCAAACTACGGCACGAGGAACTGGCTGACCTGCACGGTCTACGACCCTCACGACCGCTTCGTCGGCCGGCTTCTGCTCCTGCCCGGTGCATGCGGTCAGACAGAAGGCGAGGTATCGAAGCGGCCAGTGCATCGAGAAGATCAACGATCCGCCGGATCCAGGAGTTCAGGAGACAAGGAACAAGCGTGATCGGTGCGGATGCGGATCACTTGCCCATCCAACGTCTTGGACATTGAACCGCGAGCGCGGTTGGGGCGCTCGCCGGCTCCCAGGTCTTGTTGGGCAGCTATCGTACACGATTCCCTGGATCAGTCACCGACGAACCTGACGTACTGGTGCACATCCCTGGAGCCCGCAAGGAACGAGACCACCGAGGTCACGCGCCTGCGAAACTCATCGCTCGCAGAACTCTGGATCATCTGCTCGAGTTCACCGATCAGCACCGGCAACTGCAACTGGTTGAACACAGTGTCCCCGTAGGGGTCGATGAACCTCACGCACTTCGAGTCGCCGGGCGCGAGATCCAGGACTTCCACAGGGATGCCCTCCTCGTCGAAGTACGCCAGCACGCCGCCGCATTCGTCTTCTCTTTGCAGACCGATGTGTTGCACCATGTCAGGCTGCCCAACGGTTGTGGCGCTGAGCCGCGATCGCCGCTGCGGCGATCGTCGGCTCCTGCGCCGAGTTAGGTGCCCCAGTCTACTGGCAACCTGCGTCGCTCTCTGCTGGGATCGTGGACTGCTACGAAGGACAATTGCCGTCTCTCGATGATGCTGCCCCTGTCCGTCACGACTCGGACGTGAAGCTCGACGCGGTGGCCCCGGGCCTCGAACTCGCCTTGCCGACCGAGTGCTGGCGCATCGCGAGCCCACGACAACACGGCCTCCCGCACGACGGACCTGTCGAGGCCCGCCTTGCCCAACTGCTCCTGGAACCGACGAATCGCGAGTCGCCTCGCGACCTCAAGCGGCGCCTCACCCTCGGGCGGATCCCCTCGGAGATCCACAACCCACCGGTCGAGGTCGGCGGGAAGCTGACCGAACAACCAGTAGCCACGAAGGTCGGAGTACCGGCTGGAGAACGTGCCGAGGAAGTTGTGCAGCACGCTCTTCAAGACCCTCCTTGACGGCATCGGTGTACCTCACGCCTGTGGCGCTGAGCCACGAGCGCCTTTGGCCGCTCGTCGGCTCCTCAGTCTAGTTGGCCGGTTTCCAGTCCAGCCGTTGATCCTTGGCTTCGGGTGGCAGGGAATCGACCAGGCCCTCCTCCACCAACCGATTTTCGAACCAGAACACGGGATCGATCGACTCGTCGATTCGGTCGGCGCGCCGGTAGCCGTTGTCCGCACGATGGAACAAGACCAGCAATCGAAGATCCACTGCACCGGGCGCGAACTCCTCGACGAACGCCGCGCGACGCGACTCAGTCCAACGCTCCACGTCCCATTCACCACTCTTCCCGAGCAACTTGCGCCAGTGGCTGAATGCTCGATCGTTGAGTCGGATGACCTGCTGAAGGGATTCTGGTGCGCCCAACTCTGCGGCGATTCGCATCGACAGGATGCTGTGCGACTCGCCACGAACTCGCCCATCGCGGAAGTCCACATCTGGCTTGCCGATGTCGTGCAAGTAGGCCAAGGCAACCAGAGACCAGTACTCGGCCAAGCCCCGGTAGTGCGCATCGATGAACGGCAAGACCTGCTCCTCGACATGCCGACCGATTGTCCCCTCTGGATGGCCCGGACGAGGATCACCCCAGACTGCGGCACGTGCCCACTGCCCCGAAGAGCGAATCCTCTCAACGTCTGACTGATCGATCACGACTGCCATGCTTAGGCCAACGGTCTGGGCGCTGAGCCGTGAGCGCCGCTGCGGCGCCTATCGGCCTCTTCGCCGAGGTGTGCGGTCCATGCTAGTCAACGAAGCGGCGGAACGCGACGAGGATGCGATCTTGTCCGTCAAGGCAGACGTAATCGTGGAGGATTCCGATTGCCCCGAGCGACCTGCCCGGCGAGGTGCGAGCAACCGCCCCCAGCCGGCAGGAGGATGGCCTGTAGCCGAGCTCGAGTGCTCGCTCCAGTGCGCGCGCGGAGAACCGATCCGGCGATGGAGAATCCGTCGTCCAAGTCGCGAAGGGGCCCAGCTTGTCCTGGGGCTCACACCACTGTGACCCTTTGGGGTATCGCGCGGCCAGGTGGGCTCGGTAGCCCAACTCCTGGCCATCGAACCAGTCGATCGGTGTTCGGCACGCAGAGAGCAGGCCGAGTATCCCCAAGAGCATGGCCTGGCGGGCAACCTCATGAGTGACGAAATCCGTCCGACGTCTTCGACGCTCGGTCGCCGGCGCCGCTTGGGGCACCGGTCGGCTGCTGCGTCGTGTTTGGCCGAGCAGAGTCACCTCGACCTCGGGACACCATCTGCCCCGACGGCATCGGAGAAGTCGGGCTTCGTCGACAACTTGACGGGGAGCTGTGCCTCGACGATCGCGTGCATGACCTCCATCGCAACCGGCGGCGGCTCCTCCTGTCCGGTCTCCCGGTAGTAGAGGACGCTGCCTTGCGCCCCCCGCAAGCGATTGAACGCAGCACGGAGATCACTGATCGCCACCGCCTTGTCGTCGAGAGTGACACGACCGTCCCGATAGACGCGGACCTTCGCCACGGGACCGATTGCGGAATCCGACAGCATCTGCTGATCCGATTCGGAGCAACTGACAGGCACGCCTGCGATGATGCAGAGCGTCGCCAACATCCATCTCGAAATCGCGCGCATCGCTTCGGCCCAACGTCTTTGACGCTGAGCCGCGAGCGCCGCTGCGGCGCTCCTCGGCTCCTGCGTCGTGTTGGGCAGCGTAGCCGGTCAAGATGCGATCGCCCAGCCTCCTCACTACTTGGTTGCCAGGGACGCCTCAAGTTCGTCGAGGGACTTGTTCACCTTGGCCAGGATGGCGCGCTCCGAGACGGAGTCAGCCCGGACATAGGCAACTACAGCCTCCCCGATGTCCGCAAGAACATAGGGTCGCGTGCCCTGCTCAGGGTTACTTGACTCACCGCTCATGTTCCCGACC
>DAIMFJ010000025.1:7724-20698 GCA_036724695.1 Planctomycetota bacterium | reverse complement strand
CATGAACGCGTACCCCACACCGTCCAGAACCAAGTGGGGTGACGGGTCATGCCGCGCCCGAAGAAGCATCCGACTCCAAACTCCGCGGAGCCTCTCCGCAGTCTGCGTCGGCAATTGCTTCTTGCTCTCCACGCACTCGATGTTGCCCACGTCTCCCTCGAACGCCCAGATCTGGAGCTTGGGCGAGATAAGCTGCACCTCGTAACCGCCGTCCACTTGGTGGAGTGAGAGAAGGGTCTCAGGCTCAAACGACGGCATGACAAGGAACTGAATAACGCAGAGGCGAGGCGCCCTGTCGATCAGGGCTCGCCGCAGGTGCACATGGTAAGACGGTGTGTGGTATGTGAGCGCGCTCTGCATGGGCTCCAGATCGCCATCAAGCACTCGCACGGCGGATGGCGAGCCCTTGTCGGAGCTGCAACAACAAAGGGCAAGCATCCCTGCCCATACCGCAACTGCTGATGGTAAGCTCATGGTGCCTGAGAACCGCCTTCCCAACGTCTTTGCCCTTGAGCCGCGAGCGCCGCTGCGGCGCTCGCCGGCTCCAAGGGCTTGTTGGGCTGCTCCATTCCGATTCTACGGCACCAAGCTTCGGAAGGACTCCCATCCAGGCTCTTCCACTGCCATGCACTGCAGGTCGTGGCTTGGCACCTCCTGGCGCAGGACCTCATGGAGTCTCGCGATGTCCAGCCCAGGCGCGATGTAGAAGACGAACTCCTTCATGTCTCCAGTCGTCAGGGTCATCGCGTGCAGGCCGGCTGAGCTTGCCAGCACCCGCTGAGCGACCAAGTCCTCAACAGCGCCGAGTGCTTCGTTCTCCGCCGATTCGGGGAGGCCTTCATGGTTCGGACGGTTGAGCGGCACTGCGAAGCCCAGCTTGATCGGGAGGCCTGAGTGTCCGGCTAGCTTCCGGGCGGACTCGTTGAAGCGCACCACGAGAGGGCATCCTCCGACCTCACCCTGCGCAACTGACCACCGCTGCTCGTCCACAGGCGGGATAGTGAGGTGCGTGAGGTCGCGTTGTTTCCTGGAGAACGGCCAGCGCATGTCAGCTCCGATCGGTCAGCTCAACTTCTGTGGCGTCTGAGCTGCGGCGCGTAGCGCCGTCAGCTCCTGACGCTAGTTAGGCAGCACGCTACCAGAGCCGCCTGCACGCTGCCAGACCATGATCGAATCTGTCGCGAACGGCTCTCGCGTCGCTTCTTTCCACCACCCCTCGCGCAAGTCGAAGTGCTGCTCGAGGTCGGCGAGGATCTCCTTGTAGCTGGGGTTGTCCTCCTCGATGTGCAGCGCAGCGCACTGGTTGTTGGCATCGGAATCGCCATAGGCGATCCCGAGACAAAGCTGGTCGATCGTGATCAGGTCCCGCTTGTAGGCAACGATGAAGCGGACGTCGGAACGAGCAACGAACTTGTCGTTGGCAACGTAGCCGCCACGCTCGTGGTCGATTTACCATCCAGCGAACCTCCGTGGCCGAAACAAGCGGCGCAAGTACGCGAACATCGCCTGCCTAACGGTTGTGGCGCTGAGCCGCGAGCGCCGCTGCGGCGCTCGCCGGCTCCTGCGGCTGGTTGGCCGGCGACAACATGCTACTCCTTGGGATCGAATCCAACGCGCGCACCCCACTGCTGCTCGACGTTGAACATCACCTCGCAGTCGCACCCGGCGCCGTTTTCGCCGAGCCAGCTGATCATGTCCTCTACTGGCAGCCTGCGCTCGACAAGGAACTGTCGGGTGAGGGTGAACTTGTGGTCGCACTCGTAGCCCCGGCCGCTCTTCTCGTCCAGGAGCTCGAAGAGCGCACGCAGGTCTGCGTGAGGAACGGGCAAGTCCTCGGTCATTTGAGCCTCGCTTGGCTTCGCAGAGCCATCTCCACCACACCCAAAGAGGGCAACAAGCACAACCCACCGTAGGCATTTCATGTCGCGCCGCCTCGTCTGGCCAACGTCTTTGACCTTGAGCCGCGAGCGCCGCTGCGGTGCTCGCCGGCTCCTAGGTCTTGTTTGCCCGCAGAATCTAGCACAGCTTGCAGGATCTGGTCCGTCGGGAGCGATCCGCCTGAGCCGGCGGGCATTCGCCAAGCCGTCGGCAGCCACTCATCCGGTGGCTTGCGTGACGCGGATCGCTCCAGCCGATACTCGCTGTCGCGACCTTCGAAGATCAGCCTGAGCCGCACCCCCTTGCATCGCACCACAAGGCACCAGGACCCGAAAGCCTCGGGCGAGTAGGAGTGACTGCGGATCTCGGCCGACAACGACTTGAACGCCTCGGCAAGGGTCGCCATCTGCCGGAAGTGGTGCAGTGTGTAGTCGTGTCCGTCCATCGAACCGGTCGGGCTAACGTCTTTGCCGCTGAGCCGCGAGCGCCGTTGCGGCGCACGTCGGCAACAGCGGCGAGTTAGCCAGCATCATACGTAAACCAACCGTCGAGGCGCAACAGGTGATTTGGGAGTTGCATCTCGATGGCGGCGTCCCGTAGGCAGACCCAGAACTGGCGCGGGACCTTGTTGATCCCACCGAGCATCTCCAGCTCGTCGAGTGCCAACTCCAACTCGTTGTGCTCGATGTTCCTGCCGGTCTGAAACTGACCCACCCGCCGCTCTGAAACTGACCCACCCCCGGGCACTCCGGCCTGGCCCCGAGGGGGCTCTTGGGCGGTGATCAGAGGATGCTGCGGATGGATCAAGTTCACGTAGTCAGGCACAAGGTCAGAGTCGAGAAGCTGCCAATTCGGCGGGTGGCTCGCGACCTTGGCATCTCGCGCAATACGGTCAAGCGCTACCTGCAGGACGACACGCCGATCGGCGAGCGCCGGGCAAGCAGTCGCCCGACGCCGGTTCGGGACGCTGTCAGCAGTCGGGTGTCGGCCCTGCTCTCGGACTCGGGCAAGTGGACGGCGGGCAAGCAGCGACTGACCGCCACCAGGCTCCACGCGATGCTGGTGGCGGAAGGACTCGCGGTCGGGGCGACGCTGGTCAAGGAGCTCGTGCATGAGTGGCGCCGCGAGCGGCAGGAGGTCTTCGTGCCGCTTACGTACCGACCTGGCGACCTGGCCGAAGTCGACTTCTTCGAAGTCGTGGTCGAAGTCCGCGGCGAGCGACGCAAGGCCTTCATGTTCGTCCTGCGCCTCATGTACTCGGGAGCCGACTTCGCCTGCATCTACGATCGCCAGGACCAGGTCTGCTTCCTCGATGGGCTGGTGCGCGCCTTCCAACATCTTGGCTTCGTTCCGGCACGCATCGCCTTCGACAATCTGAAGCCTGCAGTTCGTCGCCTCCTGCGAGGATCACTCCGTGAGCTCACTGCGCGATTCTCGGCGCTGGTGACTCACTACTTGTTCGAGCCGTGCTTTGCACGGCCGCGCACTGGCCACGACAAGGGTGGCGTTGAGGCGCGCGGCAAGGGAATCCGGTACCAGGAGCTGGTGCCGATACCCACGGGCGAGAGCCTGGACCAGATCTCGACGAATCTGCAAGCACGCCTTGACCAGCGGATGGCAGATGGTGATCGCGCCGAGCGGTTCGGCATCGAGCGAGATCATGGCCTGATTCTGCCGTCGACACCCTTCGACGTGCGCGCTACGCATCTCGTGGTCGTGACTCGGCAGTCGGTGGTGCGGGTCGAAGGCGCCGTCTACTCGGTGCCAAGTAGCTGGGCAGGCCTCGATGCCACTGCCCATGTCAGCCCAGCGGTGGTGACTCTCCTTGGGCGAGACGGCGAGGTGGTGCAGCACCCGCGACTTCGATTCGGGCAACGATCGGTCGACTATCGGCACTACCTCGCAGTGCTCGCCAAGAAGCCTCAGGCCCTACGGCAAGTCGCTCCGGAGCTGATGCGAGACCTCGGCGCGCCGTTTGCCTCAGCATGGCAATTCTTGTGCGATCAGAAGGGTCCCCTCGAAGCGGCGCGTGCCTTCGCCAAGGTCTTGCAGGCGGTCGTCGAGAAAGGGATCGACGAGGTCGCCCGGCTTGTCAGATCAGCGCTCGACACCGGCGAGCCGATCCTGCTCGCCTTGCAACCACCAACTGCACCGGCAACAACCGTCGCGAGCGAGTGCATCCCAGAAGCTCTCCGCTGCTTCGAAATCGAGCAGCCGACCATGCGCGACTTCGACCTCACGCTCGGAGGTGTCGCATGAGCCGGCAATCCGTCACCGATGATCTGGTGCGATCCCAGGCCAAGCGCCTGAAGATGCCAGGGCTCGCCCGGTCGCTCGAGGCGCTCGCGCGCCAGGCGCGCGAGGACCGCTGGACTCACGAAGAATTCCTCTACGAGGTCCTCGCCACTGAGCTGACGTCGCGCGAGCAGTCGGCAGCCCAGTCTCGGGTCCGCGAGGCCAAGTTCCCGGAGATCAAGACGCTCGATGCCTTCGACTTCGACGGCTCAGACGGCATCGATCGCGCTCTGGTCGCGCACCTTGCCAAGGCAACGTGGCTGAGCGAAGCCAAGAATGTCATCCTGGCCGGACCGATCGGCACCGGCAAGACGCACCTCGCCATCGCGATCGGCGTCGAAGCCGCCCGACAGCGACACCGGGTCAGCTTCTGGCGGGCCGCCGACCTGGTCCGAGCCCTCGTCGAAGCCAAGTCCCAGGCCGAGCTTGGTCGGATGCACCGGCGGCTTCAGCGCGCCGACCTGCTGATCGTCGACGAACTGGGTTTCGTACCATTCGATCGCACGGGCGGCGAACTGCTCTTCAACCTGCTCGCCGAACGGTACGAACGACGCGCCACGATCATCACAACGAACCTCGCCTTCAGCGAGTGGCCACGAGTCTTCGGCGACGACGAGAAGCTCACGGCTGCCCTGCTCGACCGCCTGGCGGATCGGGCCACCGTCATCGCTACCAAGAGCAAGAGCTACCGCCAGCGGCGCAAGGTGCCGGGCGAAAGCAAGAAGTCGACTTCCAAGGGTTTCGCCACGGGGGCGGATCCCGTATGAAACCGTGCCCGGGGGTGGGTCAGTTTCAGAGCGGCAAGGTGGTCAGTTTCAGACCGGCGGGAACACTCGATCCAATCGCGATATCGATCCAGGCGTCCGCCCTCCTCAGACTCAACAGGGCTTGCGGGAAGGAGTGCGGTGGCGCGCATCAGATGTGCTTGAGTCCGATCCCAGCTCTCCTGAAGGTGACGAAGGACCATGACTGGCTAACGTCTGTGCCCTTGAGCCGCGAGCGCCGCAGCGGCGCTCGCCGGCTCCAAGGGCTTGTTGGACGGTCTACGAGTAGTCCCCAGCTGTCAAGCCGGCTCGGTGAAGCTGCGCGTCAGTCGCGGACTCGAACTCGGCGAGGGTGCGCTGCTTGCATCGAGGACAGCGATCAGCTTGGTCGCCAACACTCAGGGACTTCGGATCCAGAAAGAAGGTGCCCTCATCCGAACACTGCACGGCAACCCAGGAACAGCTCGGACATGCAACGAGGGCGAGCGCAGCCCCCTGGCCGCAGACGGGACACAGCTGGTTGAGCGTCCAGCTTGGCTTGCGCAGATCCACGGGCTGATCCGTCCAACGCCTGTGGCACTCAGCCGCGAGCGCCGCTTGGGGCGCTCGTCGGCTGCTGTACCAAGTTAGCCGGCGCCGAGACGCTCCACGATGAGAATGTAATGGGCGTTGCCATCGTCATCTGTCCATGCATCCGTCTTGGAGACCGGCGAGAACGACACTGCGTCGTCCTTTCGGACACGAGAGTAGCGCCCGGTCGGGTCATCGGTCCACGGGGTCGTCTCAAGCTGGATTCCACGCACGATCCACCGGTGAAAGAGATTCGGGACGCCGGCACGATGCGCGTGCGTCTCGAACCAAAAGAATGGGTCGATGCCAAGGTACAGCCGCCCGGACACTCGGCTGCCCGTCGAGAGCTGCGGATTCGGCGCACCATCTCTGTAGGCAAGAATGCCGGCATCGAGAACGGCGAACTCAGGCACGGACAGGACAACCCTGCCATCGAAGTCGTACTCAGCACCGCGGACAAGTCGCAGATTGGGCTCCGTGTCCCGAGGCACCGCGAGGGACACCATCCCGAACTCAAGAGCAAACCGCGCCTCGTCTCCGACGCTGAAGTCGCCGTAGTTGCCGTCCTGGATGATCCATGCGGACAGGCCGATGTTTAGAATCACCATGACACAGGTTGCGGCCGGCTAACGTCTCTTGGCTCTCAGCTGCGCGCCCTCTGGGCGCGTCAGCTGCTGAGCGTTGTTGGACCGCTATTCACGCGGCTCAGTGATGAGAAAGCAACCCGCAAGGCTGAGTGTGGTCTCCACCTCTCGCTCGATTGCAGCAGAGGCAGTGGCACGCACATGCAGCACGATTGGGCTCTCCGCATCCCGAGCGAACCGCAGGTCCACTTGGTAGCAGCCACGCAGGCTGATGTCTGTCCATTGGTCCTTCTCATCGTTGGTCGCCTCAAGCGCGACTTGAAGACCAGACAGCACGTCAGGGTCCAGCTCATCCCCGGCGAGCTGCGCAAGGTAGATCAGGGTCGCCTGAAGGCTTTCTGGTCGGATCCAGGTTCCATAGCCCATGCGGTCGGTCCAACGTCTCTGCGACTGAGCTGCGAGCCGCGCGCGAGGGGCCTCCCTCGCCTTGGTGTTCCTCGCGGCTCGACAGCTCCTGTCGCTGGTTGGGCAGTCTACTCGCCACTCACTCCCCCATCCATCCGCACCTCCGGACCCCGACTGCGCGTGGCCCTCAGGCTGATCCATGCCGCCATGAGTAGGCCGAGGGCAAGGCCAACCCCCGCGCCTCGAACGAACAGCCCCCGAGGAAGAAGGCTCCACGGAGAGTATCCGGAATCGTGGGAGACGTCAGTGATGCTAGGGGGAGCATCGCTGTCGTCATCGGCGACGATCGTCGCCGAGGCCGAGCCAACAGCGCCACTGAACGTGTAGACCCGCAGGTCCGTCGCGACGGCCTGCCCTCTGAAGTCAAAGGCGAGCTCGATGCTCGAGTCATGCCTGGGGCAGATCTCGGCAGTCCCCTGCTGTCTCGGCTCAATCCCACGAATCAACGCGACGTCCTGTCCTGCCTCTACGCGCACGGTCAGCACGCGGCTTGTCATGTTGTGGACGGTCACCTCGACGCCCCGTGGAGCCAGCGACAAGCCACCGATCACAAGGGCGGACAGCAACAGTCCACAGGCGCCGCGGCGACCGCGGAATGGCCTCGAGATCGCTTGTTCGGAAGCCATGGCGGATCTGCCCAACGCCTGTGACGCTGAGCCGCGAGCGCCGCAGCGGCGCTCGTCGGCACCTGCGTCCAGTTGGACAGTTATCCTATCGGTTGGGGTCGGCCTGGAAACGCCCAGCCAGCACAAGGCAGGCAACGCCAGACACGAGGAGGCCAGCACCAAAGGGACCCATCGGCCAGAACCAGCCGTCATCTAGCAGCTCAAAAACGCCGAGGCCACTCAGGATCGCGCCCCCGAGCAGCAACAAGATGCCGGCCACAACCAGGACGTTTCGAGCAACCACGGTCATCGACCTGTCCAACTAGTGTTCGACGGAACCACCGAACTCCGGTTCGTCCGTCTATCCGCGCAGCCTAACCACCCCCCCGAACCGCCACAACCCCCGGCCCCGCCTCGCCCCAGCCCCGACCAGACCGTTCTTCGACAGAACCACCTAACTCCGCCGTCGTGGGGCTTGCCCTACTCTCCCGAGCAGCCCCCGCCACCGCCCGCCCCGCCGGCAGCCCCACCTGCCTCGTCCAGCCCGAACACCGAGCCCAGCCCCTCGAGCGGGCTCTTGACGCCGAACGGCCCGCGGTCGAGCACGTGCGTGTAGATCATCGTCGTGCGCACGTCGGCGTGGCCGAGCAGCTTCTGGATGGTGCGCAGGTCGGTGCCGCTCTCGAGCAGATGCGTGGCGAACGAGTGGCGGAGCGTGTGGCAGGAGGCGCGCTTGGGGATGCGGGCGCGCAGGACGGCTTCGTGGACCGCCTTCTGGATGGCTGACTCGTGGAAGTGGTGGCGGCGGCGTTCGCCGGTCGCTGGGTGGACGTAGGTGCGGGTCGCGGGGAAGAGCCACTGCCACGCCCACTCGCGGCTGGCGTTGGGCAGCTTGGTGGCGAGTTGGTAGGGCAGTTCGACGTAGCCGGCACCGCGGAGCAGGTCCTCGCGGTGCAGGAGTTCGACCGCGGCGCGGTGGCGAAGGAGGGCGGGACGGAGTGGCTGCGGGAGGAGCGTCTGGCGGTCCTTGTCCCCCTTGCCGGCGCGCACCGTGACCGTGCAGCGAGCGAAGTCGACGTCCTTGATGCGCAGGCGTACGGCTTCGAGAAGGCGGAGACCAGAGCTGTAGAGCAGGCCCGCGACGAGTCGCGGTACGCCGTGCAGTTCGCCCAGGACGGCTTCGACCTCGGGGCGATCGAGTACGACGGGCAGGTTGGCGCGAGGTTGCGCGCGCACGAGGTCGTCGAGCCAGGGCAGGTCGAGGCCGAGCACGTGCCGGTAGAGGAACAGGAGTGCCGCGAGCGCCTGGTTCTGCGTTGCGGGGGCGCAGTGTTCGGCGACCGCAAGGTGCGACAAGAACGCAGCGACTTCGACGGCGCCGAGGTCGCGCGGGTGCCGCAGACCGTGGAACCGCACGAAGCGCCGGAACCACTGCAGGTAGACCTCCTCGGTGCGCGGGCTGTAGCTGCGCGTGCGCAGGGCTGCGATCAGACGGTCGGCGAGACGCGGCTCGGTCATGACCGCTACGTGTCATGTCGGGAGCCGCGGTTGCAGGAACTTCGGATTCCTTTCCTCACGAAGGGCGTTGCCCCGGGCGGTTGCGGACCCCGTGGGATCCACGGGGAGTCGATCGCCCGAACAGGATTTCCCGGAGCGTTGCATCCACCAGCTGCCCCAGGCACCCGGCGACGTGCGCCCGATCAGCCTCGGGAAACGGTGGGGGAACCGATCGGCTGGCCCATTGGTCGCCACGCGAAGTACGGGCCCAACCACGGCTGCTCGTGCGTGAAGGCCATGGTCCACTCCATCGACTCGGGGAACACGTAGATGTCGGTGCGCAGGAACGTCAGGTCCGGCAGCACAGCTCCGGTGATCCGGACCCCAGGGCCCGCGGACCAGGACTCCGGGATCGCCAACACCGGTCCCGGCGGCATCGACGAGTATTGCTCGAAGGCTTCCTGATGGTTCAGCGCTTCGACCAGCCCGAAGCTGAACGCATGCCAATGGAAGCGCCGCAGGCGGTACTTGCCCGTGCGCAGCTTGACCGGGCCACAGAATGCCTCACACCACGCGGCGAAGTGTCGCCTCGCGTCGCCGCGCCGCAGTGGTTCGACGGCAAGACCTGCGGCCTCAACTCGTGCAGCGAGATCGCTCATCGTTGCCGGCGTGTTCGGTTGCCTGTCCTCTCGATGGTGGAAGCCTCACTGATACCCGAGCCGCGCCCAGATCCCATTGCTCAGGTCGTACCCGAGCGGCCCCGCGGTCGGGGCGTGGTAGCTCTGCACGGCGACCTCGAGCCCCGCGAGCTGCGGCACCAACGGCAGGTTCAGCGTGGCACTCCATTGTGGCCCGGTCAGCACCTGCAGTACCGCCGCGTTGCCGAAGGCGAACCAGGCGAAGCACGAACTCGCACCAAGGTAGGTCGGCGCACTCGGGCGCAGGCTGAACAACAACAGCCCGTTGGTGTTCGCCGGCCCGTCGAAGCCGAGGACCGTGACCGGCTGGCCGAGCATCGGTCGCGACATCAGGGTACGCGGCAGGATCGGCCCGCCACCGCACGCGCCGGACTGCATCGTGACGTCGGCGCGCACACGGCCGGAGGTCACCCACCAGCCGTCGCGGCCGAGTTGCACCGTCGCGACGACTGCGAAGTCCCCGTAGCCATCCGCATCGACGTCGCCCAGCGCACACAGCCCGCCGGCGATGCGCGTGTAGGGTGATTCGCCGAAGCTCCACAGCCGTGCCCCGGTGCGCCCGGACACGGCCTTCAGCCGATGGCCGTTCGCGGTGTTGACGACGACGGCGAGATCCACCATCCCGTCCTGGTCGAGATCCCCGATCGGCGCGGCATCCTGCTGCAAGGCGGTCTCGAACGGCTGTTCCGCCCGCAGCGTCAGCCGCACGACCCCGGTCCGCGGGTCGACGACTGCGATCCGGCCGTCCGTCCCATTGCCAGCTTCGCCGCTGCGATGCAGCAGCAGTTCCGCGACACCATCGCCGTCGAGGTCGGCCACGCGCAGATGGCGCTGGTCGCCAGTCCCGAGCCCCACGGAGCGCACGACGAGCAGCGGATTGGTCTGCAGCACATGGGTGTCGTTGTTGCGGGTGGTGACGACCACGTCCTGACGGCCGTCGTTGTCGATGTCGCCGATCGTGCGGACGTCGGCGTCGGCCTGGTTGCTCGGCATCGTCGCCGAGGTCGCGAGCAGGTTGCCGCTCTGCCCCTGCAGCAAACGAACGACGATCTGGCCATTGCCATTGTAGAGGGCCACCGCGAGGTCCGCGCGCCCGTCGGCGTTCCAGTCGCCGAGCGCCGTGACACCGACGTAGGCGAAGTTGCCTCCGGCTGGCAGCGAGTACCGCAGCGTTCCGGTCGCACCCGAATAGACGTACAGCCGGCTGTAGGTGACGACCGCGACATCGCCGCGGCCGTCGAGGTCGGCGTCACCGAAACCCACGCAGTCGCGGACGGTGTCGAAATCGTTGGCGGTGAACGTGTGCAGTGGCGCAGCGGTGGCACCAGAAGCCAGCACCACTTCGTAGCTGGCGACACCGGGCGACGGCGAGACGCGCACGTAGCTCAAGAAGTCGGCTACCCCGTCGCCATTGGTGTCCGGCGCTGGCCGCACGAACGGCTGCGGAGCGCGATCGAGGGTCGAGAGGTGGCTGGCGTGGATGGCTTGTCCGGGCAGCGCGAGGGTGAGCGAAGAGAGAAGGGCGACGGTCTGCAACGGCTGCATGGGGCCTCCAGGGGTCCAGCGGTGGATCGCGCATCGTACCCGCCGAAGGCGGCGCCGGGCACGGCTCGACCACGGCGGGCACGTACCCAGTGGCGGCCTCGACGGGTGATCCTGCGGGCCGCAAATCGGGATCCGACCCGTTCGGGAAGGACTTCACAGTGGCGGGACGCGTACCGGCGGCCGAAGGGACTCACCCAGGGACCGACCGCTGCACCGGCTCGACCGCAGGGGCCGCGGCGCATGGCCGCCCGCCGCTTACGTCACGCAGGCTGGACATGCGTCATCGCGATCGCCGTAGCGGTCGCGGTGGCGCAGCCAGATCCCCGTCTCGTTGCGGCCCAGCGGCGCCCGGTCGAGCCATTGGTAGACACTCCACAGGCCGTCTAGCCCGCGCGCGAACGTCGAGTACGTGTGGTGCACGGCGCCGTCGTGGCGCACGAACGCGCTCACGCCGGGGCGTTCGCGCGTGTAGGTCGCGACGTCGACTCCTGCCAAGGCCGCCGAGTCGCCGACCGGCGTTCCCTCCATCCGGCTGGCCATGCCTTCGCCAGTGCGCGCGGGCCACGGCGGTTCGCGGCGGTAGTTGTATTCGATGCCACCGTCGTCTTGCTGCGCCGCGGTGAAGCCCACCCCGAAGTCGAAGTGGAAGTCACTGCCGGACGACGACACCCACGGGAACGTCCAGCCCATGCGCCGCCGGAACTCCTCTAGGCGCTCGAAGGGCGCCCGCGACACCGCGGCCAGCGTGACGTCGTGGGCGTTCAGGTGCACGACCAGCCGGTCGAAGCCGTCGGCGACGGCCGAACACGACGCGCAGCCAGCCGCGTATTCGGGACCGAACATGAAGTGGTAGATCAGCAGCTGAGAACGGCCTGCGAAGAGGTCTGCGAGCGTCACTGGGCCAACAGCGCCCTCGAAGCGATACTCCTTGTCGATCCGCACCCACGGCAGTTGCTGCCGCTGGCGCGCCAGTTCGTCACTGCGGCGGGTGAGCTCTTTCTCCTCGGCGAGCAGGCGCAGGCGTGCCGCGAGCCACTGTTCGCGGCTGCCGATCCGTGGTTCGTTGTCGGTGTTCATCGGGTGCGGTCTCCCTGGGGCTTGGTCGTGGGTTGCGTGGGGTTGGCAAGGGTCTTGGAGTTCGTCGGGATCGGGCGACTGGTCAGCGACTTCACCGCCAGAGCCAACAGGCCGGTAGCGGTGCCGGTACCACCGGCGGTCAGCAGCAAGGTCGCGAAACATGCAGGACACATGGGTGCTCCTCGAATCGGTTCATCGGTTTGGATTGCACCCCGATGGCGAACGGCGAAGCCCTCGTTCGACCGGAATCCGAGGATTCCGGCGGTCGCGGCCCGATTTCAGCCGCGGCGACGCTGCAGGAAGCGTCGCACCGTCGCATCCTCGGTCAGCGCGATGGCACGATCGAAGGCGGCCATCGCCTCGCCGCGCCGGCCGAGCCGAGCTAGCAGATGCGCCCGCGCGGCGAAGTACGGCTGGTGATCACCCACCACCTCCGGGCCGATGGCTTCGAGGGCGAGCAATCCGGCGGCGGCACCGTGCACCTCGGACACCGCGATCGCGCGACCGAGGCGCGCCGCCAATGTCGGCGCGAGCGCGACGAGATGTTCGTAGAACAGCAACACCGCGGCCCAATCGGTGGTTCCCGTGCGCAGACGGTCGGCGTGCACCGACTGGATCGCTGCCTCGAGCTGGAATCGTCCACGCAGCCGGCTCTGCCGAGCTGCGGTCGCGAGAGCTGCCTCGGCCGCCTGCACGAGCGGGGCGGACCACAGTGCCGGGTCCTGGTCCGACAGCGGCACGTAGTCGCCCGAGGCGTCGCGTCGCGCCTGCCGTCGCGACTCGCAGAACAGCAGCAGCGCGAGCAGGCCGAGCACTTCGGGTTCGGTCGGCAACCGCTGGGCGAGCAACTGCGCAAGCCACACGGCTTCGTCGACCCGTTCGCGGCCCGCGGGGTCGGAACCGTGCACGCCGTCCCAGGCGAGGCCGTATGCGGCGTACACGGCTTCGAGCACGGACTGCAGGCGCAGCGGCAGGACGCGTACGCCAGGCAGAACG
>DAIMFJ010000025.1:0-7714 GCA_036724695.1 Planctomycetota bacterium | reverse complement strand
CTTCGTGCGCACCAGGCGCTGGCGCATCGCGTCCGCCGACAGCAGGAAGGCCGGCGCGAAGCGGGCTGCGTCGAAACCCAACACGACCTGTAGCATCAGCGGTGCGTGCATCGCCGGGTCGATCGCTGGATGCGCACAGACGAACAGCAGCCGCAGGCGCTCGTCGGGCAGCTCGTCGGGTTCGGTCGGCACGAACTCGACGGCCAGCGCGTGCACGGCCGCTTCTCTGCGTTCCCGTACGCGACCGCGCCGCTGCTGGTCGAGCAGACGATGGCGCGCCGCCGTCAGCAGCCACGCCTGGGGCTTGTCGGGAACCCCGTCGCGAGGCCAGTTCGTCAACGCCTCGAGCAACGCCTCACCGAGCGCGTCCTCGGCCGCCGCCACGTCGCGGGTACGGGTCGACAACAGCGCCACGAGGCGCCCGTAGGCCGATCGAGCGACGAGCTCGACCGTCTGGCGAACCTCCTGCGGCTGCGCCGACCCGCCGTCAGCCATTGCAGATCGACTCGTGCAAGCCCAGGTCGATCGGCCGGATCTCGACCGCCCCCGTCGCCGCCGCCGGGCAACGGGCCGCCCAGTACAGCGCCGCGTCGAGCGACGGCAGCTCGAGGATCATGACGCCCCCGAGCTGCTCCTTGGTCTCGGCGAACGGCCCGTCCTGGACGAGCTGGCGACCGTCCCGCACCCGCACGGTCGTCGCCGTGGCGATCGCCTTCAGCGGTGCGCCATCGACGTACACCCCGGCGTCGAGCAGGGCATGGTAGTAGGTACGCCACGCGGCGCGGTAGCTCGACGGTTCGCCCGCCTCGCGCGCCGCGAAGTCGGCCGCGGTCTCGAGGATCTGCATCATGTACTTCATGGGTTCGGCTCCTGGGTCGGGAATCGCGACCCATTCTGGGGCGATGGCGTCCGCCGGAATGCAGGATCGACAGGATTCCTGGATTCTGCCGACCGGCGGGCACCGTCCTGGGCCGCCGACCCGAGCCACTCCGAGCCTGTCCGGCAAACTCTGCCGGCTTTCTACCGGCCGCGGTACCGGCGCAGCACGAAGATCCCGCAGGCCGACGAAACCACCACCACCGTCGCCCAGACCCATGGCCAGGCGCCGTGCAACGCCGCACTGCGCGAAGCTGGCGCGCCACTGCCCAGGTCGGCGAAGGACACCACAACCGCGAACGGTAACGCGAGCGGCGCCAACACGCCCATCGCGATCAGCGCGGTATCGCTCCACGGCGCCTTCCTCATCTGGTTTCGTCCCATCCCCACGTGGTCTGGCTGGTCTCGGTGATCGCGGGCTTCGCCTTGTCGTCCTTGCGGTCGAAACTGCGCTCGGTGACCTCCTCGAACGCGATGGCGAGGAGCTTGGTCGCAGGCGGGGCAAGGGGCTCTGGCTGTTGCGCAAGGACCGCAGCCGTCGCGACGGCGACGGCAGCCAGTACCGTAGGTAGTAGGCTCGTCATACCAGGAGCGTACCCGGGCGAGGGGCGTTCGGGTGGTTGCGACGGGCAGGGTGCGGTGGGCCAACGCGGCCGGGCGAGGATTGCGGGGCGACTCGACTCGAGGCAGCCATCGTGGCCATGATCGTCGACGAAGTAGTGATCGCAGTCGATTGCCAAACCCAGCTGCCCCGCCTGCCGGATGACCTCACGGTCGAAGTGGATTCCGGAGCCCGAGCTCGGGGGGTAGTAGCCGACGCACTGGAGCGTAAGGTCGTAGTCGGCCCAGAGCTCTCTCAACTCCGCGACACGCATGCTCATCCCGACCAGGAGGCTCCGGACGTGCTCCGCGAGTGACCGCCAGTCGTCAATGCCACACCGGAGCCGCCAACACATGCTCTTGCGCGGTTGGCCGGTCCTCGGGTTGGCGTCGCCGGGATTCCATGCCTCCGACGGTTGGATTCGCAACCGCTCGGTGATGGCCTCGTGAGTGCCTGGCCCGGTAATGGACAGGTAGGCGAACTCTCTGGGGGTCAGCGTGGGCTTCGACATCGCACCGCTTGGGTCCATGGACAATCCACTGCGCCTAGTTGGTCAGCAACCGCGCCGGCCTGCTGCGGAAGATGGGCCTGCACACTCGCATGGCGACCAGGGCGCCGACGACGAGTTCGACGAGAAACACAATCGGCCAGTTGTGGACGAACCACGCCTCGACGGTGGTGGCCGGTCCTGGGTCGCTTGGGCCACGGATCATCCCCGTCGCGGCCATCCATTGGATCACGCTCACCCAGAGAACCAAAGTCACCAATCCTGTGACCGCCAGCCCAAGGATCCAGCCGAACACTTCTGCCTTGAGGCTCGGAGAGCGCCGTCTTGATTTCATGAACATGCTCCTGTCTGCCCAACGTCTTCGGCCTCGAGCCGCGAGTGCCGATCGGGACAACGCCGGCTGCCGTGTCGAGTTGGACAGCGTAGCCGAAATCGTCATCGCTGCCAGCCCGCCTTGTTGCTGAAGGTCTCGTAGCTGACGCTCGGAGTGAATTCGAACTCGTCACCCGTCTTCGACTGGTAAGCCTCTGCCGCGATCCGGAGCAGGGCCTCGAATTCCACGTCCTTGGGCATCCGCCTCGGGTTCTTCAGCACGGTCTCGAACAAGGACTTGCCGTTGGCCACGACGCAGCAGCGAACGTACAGAAACCAGTCGACGGAGAAGTCCTCGTCGGACCCTGTGTAGGCTTCTTCGCCGATCTCCCGAGCGTGCGCCTCCGTGTCCAAGGCATGGAGCTTCTGGGCGAGAGCCTCTTCGAATGCCTCGATGGCGGAGACCGGCTTCGCCGCCAGCGCTTCGACAACCGGCCTGCACACGGCCTCGTCATCACCCGTCCTCTTCCAATCGAGTTTCCCGATCAGATCCCAGAACTCGGAGTCATTCATGGCAACCATTGTCTTGGTGTCGACTGCCGCCGCCGACGGCGCATCCCCGCACGACGCGGCAAGCAGGCTCAGCGACAGGCTCAGCCAGGCACTGCGCAGGGTGCGACGGGCCACGGAACGGCTGTCCAACGGCCTTTGACGCCGAGCCGCGAGCGCCGCTGCGACGTTCGCCGGCTCCAACAGCTTGTCAGGCAGAGATACTACCATCGCACTTGATCTCGATGCTCGGCTCGACGGTCAGCTCCACGACGCCGTGAGTCTCGGATGCGACCCGGAGCCACTGGCGACCGGCAGAGCGCTCGATGCCAACCGAACGGACCCTCGGTACGACCAGACTCAGCACGGCGATGTCCTGGCCGACTCTGCGAAGGTCGAATCGGAGGTCGCAGAAGTGAACGGAGATGGAAACCCGCAACTCGAGCCCGCCGACGCTGTTGATGAACAACGGCGCCGCCAAGAACTCCCGCTCGTCCTGCGACTGTGGCTCTGGAGCCACGCCGCAGTAGTCGACCATCGCGACCTCGTCCACGTCGATCATCACGAGACCCTGCTGCCTGACGCCTGTGTCGCTGAGCAGCGAGCCGCGCCCGAGGGGCTTTCCTTGCCGTGGTGTTCCTCGCGGCTCGTCATCTGTGAAGGCTGCTTGGCAGGCTAGCCGATGTCCGCGAGGGCTGCACCAACTCTCTGTCCGAGCTGCTCTGCAGTCTCCCCGGAGACCGCCTGACCACCCGGTGGACGGCCGACTGTGATCACATCACCGACCCTCGACACGTCGACCACTCGCGCCCGGCCACCACGGACACCCACCCCGCGCCCCAACATCCTCGTCATGGCCGCCCCACGAACCTCGCTCTGCTGAGGAGAACCAGATCGGCACAGCGATTGCAGGACTGCATTCCCGAGGACCTCCGCCGATTCGTCCACAGGAACGCGGTCGGAGTGACCGTTGGGAGCCCACTGGCCGCCATGAACTCCCGAACAAGACAGCGCGAAGAATGCCTCGGGGAGCCTGTAGACCATGCATCGCTGCTCGCCATGGACCATGTCTTGCCAACGTCTTTGCCGATCAGCCGCGAGCCGCTTGCGAGGGCTTCGGCTCTCGCGGTTGCTTGGTGCGCGGCCCGCCGGCTCCTGCGGCGAGCTCGCCAGTATACCACCAGCGAATCACTCCCGGACTGGACCGAGAACGAGGTCTGCGTGCCGACGAGCAACAGCGCGTACAGCTGCCAGGGCCGCGATGGTCGCGTAGCCCAAGCCCAGGATGCCAACTGCTACCGCGACCTTGAACGGAAGGTCCTGAACGAAGGACGACCCCTGCCTCGGATACGGCGGGCCGCCCGTCTCCTGCCACGTCACGATGTCGCGATAGTCGCGCCACCATGAGCACACGGTGGGCCCCCACCACACTGCGAACGCGATGGTCCATCCCAGTAGCGCCCAGCGGATCGTGCCGAAGCGACGGGGCCGACGCTGAACAGTCCGATGTGCGTCCGATGGCGTAGCATTCACGGTGCGCAACTGCATGGCAAACGTCTTTGCCGATCAGCCGCCGGCCGCTTGGGGCCGGCCGGCTGCATCGGCGTGTCGGCCCACCTTGTACCCATGCGGATCGACGAGTGGTGCACCGTCCCGCGACAAGCAGAACTCCTCCATCGGGCCGTGACGCTCGAACCAGAGAAGGTCTGCATCGCGCACCAGGTAGACGTGACCTCCGAACCGCCTGAGAGCCAGGGTGCCCGCAGCGCCGTGCAGAGCGAACGAGAAGCCAGGGAGGACAACTGTGATCTCGTTCCCGGAGCAGCTCCACCGCCCAGCTCCCCGCTCGCGCGGCATCGCTTTGGAGAACCGCTCCCAATCAAGCCGCCCCTCCGGTTGAAGCGAGAACTCCTCGTGCGCGTCTGGTCCGACCACGATCCGGTAGCGACCAACAACATCGCCGACAGGAATCGGAACCGGACCTGACCTTGCCCCCGAGTTTGGCCCACAGGGAATGAGAGTCGCGCGAGCGAATCGGGGCGAGCCGCCAGGAACGCGCTTCGCACTCGGCTGCCGCCTCGAGGATCTGCATCGTGTACTTCATGGGGTTCGGTTCGACGGTCGGAGCTCGCGCCCCATTCTGGTGCAATAGCCTCCACGAGAACGCAAGATCGGTAGGAACCCAGGACTCGTCCGGGTCGCCCATGCCGCCCTGCGCCCCACCCGATCGCGTTCGCGCCCATCCGGCGCGCAGCACCGTCAGCCCTTGGCCCGAGTCGGGCGCATCCTACCAGAATCGCCACCATGGTCTCCGCTGCCGAGCAGGAACCAAGCCGAGACCAGGCGGCGCGGACTGCTCCGACAACTCGACTGGCGAAACGCTCCACTTGCGGGCGAGAGCCATCACCGAACCCTCATCGGGGAACAAATGATCGCGCTCCCAGTAGGCCTCGTCCGCTGCTTCCGCGCACTCAGGGTCTCCGAAGTCGAAGCCGAGTTCGCGCTCTTCTGCAGTCTGCGGGCCCTCGTCGTAGACCACCTCACCGGACTCCCCGACGTAGCAGTAGGCTCGATCCAAGACTCCGGATCGCGCCCGTGCCCACCCATGCAGCTCGACCACCCGATGCGATGCGAACATCTGGACCTCGCCGAATCGCCCGCTGAGCTCGATCATGTTGGACCGCCAACCGCCGTGAGGCTGGTCAACCCCAGGCGCAACAGCCGCACCCACTACGAGTGTCCAGCCATCGATCGGTGGCGTGATGAACAGACCGCCATTGTAGGCGACCTCTACCCCATGGGCCCACGATGCCGGAGCATGATCGGCGAGCCCCAGCGCTGCTGCGACGGCGAGCGTGTCTTCGCATCGCACTGCGAGCCAGCACGTTTTGTAGCCAAAGGGCACTGGCGATTCTGGCAAGGGCTCCGACCTGGTCTCCCGCCGACGGCTGCTGTCCGTGCAACGCCTGTGCTCCTGAGCTGCGAGCCGCGTCGCGAGCGGCCTACTTGTTTGACGGGATTCCTCGCGGCTCGTCGACTCCTGGAGCTGGCTCGAAGGAGCGATCAAGCCCACGACAGCCCGGCCGAGGTCGGCGCTCGAGGACCCACGGGGGAGACTGATCGACGGCTCTCCCCTCCAGCCTCCCCTGTCGCGGAGCAGGCGTGCAAGCTTGATATGCTCGGCCCGCTCGCTAACACTGACGACAGCCCCCTTGTTGAGGAACGCACTCTCGCTGCCAGCCCCGAGGAGGGTCAGCGCCTCGGAATGTGCGTCGTGCCTACGAAGGAACCGAGGCAACCACCGGCGCTTCGCGGATCGGGCGAGCGAGGAGAGCACAGCTTCGCCAACGCGCTCAGGGGCCACATCAAGTGCCAATCGAATCACGGGAGGCATCGCTTTGCGCAGCGCACCCGTCTCGTCGTACGGGTAGATCGCGAGGAACTGACCAAATAGCATGACGCTGGCGCTACTCATCGAAACTTGGATTCAGTGCGGTCCGCACAACGTCTCTGCGACTGAGCTGCGAGCCGCGCGCGAGGGGCTTCCCTTGCCTTGGTGTTTCTCGCGGCTCGACAGCTCCTGTCGCTTGTTCGGCGGTCGATTCTCACAAGTCGTCCCGAGGGCCGCAAGCTCCCGCGGCCTGAATGGCGTCGAGAGCTTTTCGCCGGCATCTGCTGTCATCAACTCGCGCGGCGATCTCGCGCGCAACTTCCGTCTCGGTCGTGCTCAACATCTCGAGAGCACGAACAAGTGCTCGGGTGGCACGCCAGTGATCGGTCTGCCCTCGCAGGGCCAGCAAGTCCTCGGCGAGTTGCCGGCGCGTAGGAGCGCCAAGGCGCCACGCACCCTGAAGTAGACTGAGTAGGGCCTCAGCTCGGGATCCTGCCGGAGTCGCAGCCAAGGCCTGGCTCCTCGCGTGCCCGAAGGCGCGCTGGGCAGCCTCGACATGGCCACGCTCCAGCAGCGCCCTGATCGGCCATGCCGAGACAGCGGCGCGCTTGTAGTCGTCGTCACACGCCTCGGCAGAAGCGAACGACTCGTTGGCGATCGACAGAACTCTTGCGTCCTCGATCCAACGCGCCACCGCAGCCAGGGCTTGCGCCCGAAACCACGGCTCGGGAACTCCACGCGCGATCCTCAGAGCGGCGTCCGGATCGACCTCGGCAAGTCTGTGTGCCTTGTCCCGCAGCTGTGTTGATGATGCCACGATCCCGATCCGGGTGATCCACCCAACGTCTCTGACGCTGAGCCGCGGGCCGCGCGCGGTGTGGCTTTGATCTCGCGGTTGCGTGATCGCGCGGTCCGTCGGCTCCTGCGTGGAGTTGGACGCCCTGATCATCACTCACTGGGTGGCTGCTTGCCACCGCCCACGCCGAATAGCCTGCCGATGACACCTGCGAGGATGCCACGATGCCCTGGCCGTCTTTGGCATGCGTCGTCCTGCACGTAATCAGCCGTACCGATTGCAACGTAGGTGCACTTGCCGAAGTCCAGACGCGCATCCTGAAGAAGCGTCTCGTCGGTCACGTAGGCGATGCCTACCGGGAGGTTGTGGACACCCGGCTCGATGCTTGTCCCTTGCCACCGAGCTGCAAGAACCACGTGGTTGATGGCGCGCTCCCTGTTGTCAGCGATCCAGCGGATTGGACGCCGCACTCGACCGAGCCAGTAGTCCGGCCTGTCGTTGCCGGGCAGCTCGCGAAGCAAGTCCACGTGAATCGGTACCTGCTCATCGAGCTCACCGGGGGCGTAGTCCACTGAGTCGATCACCAGCAGCATGCGGTCCGTCCAACGTCTCTTGCCCCTCAGCCGCGGCGCGAAGCGCCGTCGGCTGCTGGGGCTCGTTAGGCGCCGCCCGTGACCTCGT